>SBFR01000087.1 GCA_006227105.1 Bacteroidota bacterium | reverse complement strand
GACCTTCACTTCGAGTGTGAATTGGTCGTGAAGATTGATAAGAATGGTAAAAATATTTCAGAAAAATTTGCCCCTAAATATTATTCTAAATTTTCACTTGGAATTGATTTCACTGCACGTGACTTACAAGCTGAATGCAAAGCAAAAGGACTTCCTTGGGAAAAGGCAAAGGCTTTTGAGCACAGTGCCCCTATCTCAAACGTATGGATCGATAAATCAGAATTTCAAGATCAGATTGAATTCGAATTTTTTCAAAATGGACAATTGAAACAAAAGGGCAATTCGAAAGATATGCTTTTCTCAATTGATCAGATCATTAGTTATGTATCTAAATACATGACTCTAAAAACAGGTGACTTAATCTACACCGGAACACCTGCCGGTGTAGGCCCTGTTGAGATAGGAGACACATTAATGGGAGTTCTAAACGGAAAAGAAATGTTCACTTTTAAAATAAAGTGATTATTTACCACTTCCTTTAAAAATGATCAGGACGGTATAAAGCATGATCTTGAAATCCAATGCTAAAGATCTGTTTTTTAAGTATAGAAGATCAAATTTCATTCGTTGTAGCATTTGATCTACATTTTCAGCGTATCCGAACTTGACTTGCCCCCATGATGTGATGCCAGGACGAACCTTGTTCAGGTGAAGATATTGTGGTTCAATGGCGGAGATTTGATCAATGTAATATTGTCTTTCAGGTCGTGGTCCAACAAGCGACATATCCCCCATTATTACATTAATGAATTGAGGAAACTCATCTAATCTTGTTTTCCTTAAGAATCTACCTACAGGAGTGATTCTTGGATCATGTGAAGACGAAAGTTGTGGTCCCAACTTTTCAGCATCAACATACATTGTTCTGTATTTAATGATTTGAAAAGGCTTACCATTTTTTCCTATTCTTTCCTGAAGAAAAAATACCGGCCCAGGAGATGACACTTTAACCAACAAAGCCAAAACAATATACAATGGGAGTAAAATAATCAAGGCCAAAACAGAGATCAATACGTCAATAAAACGCTTTGTCGATTGTTGCCAAAAGGGCATCACTTCTGCATTTACCTCAATAAGTAAAGCACCGAAGATGTTCGTCATTTTAACAGATCCAGAAAGAATATCATACATGTCCGGGAGGATCTTGATCACCAGGTCTCCTCCTTCAATCCTTGAAATAATCGACTTAAGTCGATCATGCTCGACACTTTCCAACGCTATGATCACCTCTTCGATCTCATACTCCATCATGATCGTTTCTAATTGATCGGCATGTCCGAGGTATTCTAGACTTCCTTCCAACTTTCTGTCAACCCCATTGAGATTAACAAATCCAATAAAATCATTTGTCCTTTTGGAAGATTGAACAAGTTCATTATAGATCTCTACTGCCCTATCACTCCCGCCTATTAGAAGGGTTTTGAAACCCATTTTACCTTGATGGATCTTCTTCACCACAATCGTAACAAAGATCAATCTCGGTATCACGATGGATAAAAAATAAATGGAAAACAGTAAGAGTATAGATTTATAATATTCCTGATAGCTGTTGATCTGATCATCAAGCAGCAGAGTAAAGAAAAGCAACACTGATCCGATCAAAACCCCAGCAAAGGTTAGGTTAAATACTCTGAATCGAAATAACCTTTTTACATCGTAGTAAGTCCCTTGAAAATAAAAGATCAATAACCATAATATAGGTACGGCACAAATACCAATATAGAAGGTTGAATCCGTCGTAAATTCTACTTTCTCAATCAGTACTTTTCTAAAATAGTAAAAAGCTCCCCATGAAACTGTAGCAAAAAACCAATCCAGTAAAACAAACAGAAAGGTAAGTACACGCATACTTAAAAATGGACCAGTTTAATGTTGTCAATAATGATAAATCCTTCTGTATCACCTTCATCAAGTTCTGCTTGGAAGGTATGTTCAAAATAGGCTTGTTGATCTGAATTCCCTACTAGTTCTCTTAGATCGATATAGATCTTTTTCCACTTCACGGTTGAAGGGCTTTGAGCATTCAATTGAATATTGGGATTTGGCTTGGTCGTAGACGGTGAAATGGCCAGTAAACCTGTAATCACATTATTGGTGTTGTAAAAATCAATTTCAAGATAGGCTTCAGCTCCACGAGGGATATCTCCTCCTCCTATGGTCTCAAAATTCGTATAGGCGATCCAAGTTGTATCTGTTGTATTCAGATCCACACGACCATAAAAGTTCCCATTGAAGGATTGTAGAATCAATGGATCATTTCCTGGAAAAATACCAGTCGAAGAATTCGGATCATTAATGATCTTTACAGCAGCATCTTCGAAATCTTCTATAAAAAATGAAAGACCATCTTTGTATTGAGTAACTGGATTGATGGTTGTGATCTGATTTTTCACAAGGTCAACAGTTATCTGATATTCTTTTAAAAACGGATAGATCTTCTTAGTAGCTGAAATACCGTTGTTTTTGATCGCCGGGAAAATTTTAATGGTTGAAGTGCCTTCCTTAAGAACAGGGACTTTAAATGGAACTTCAAAAACTCCAATGATCTCATCATCGACGTACAGCCAAGCTTCCGTAATATTAGCCGTCAACTCTCCCTCAAGACCACTTAAATTAGGATTAGCTTGCAAAGTCCATTCATTTACCTCTATCCATGATGGATCTGGATTATTCTTCACACATGAAGAAAGCACAATTAGAATAGAAAACGCAGCTACAATGATTCTCATAAGTAACAATCTAACGATAGTTATACCTGAATATTGTCTGAAACTAGACTTCCAGACATTTTTAGTTTATCCAGAACTTGCTGAGCGACATCAAGCGCTCTAAAACCGTCTTCCAATGTAACAACTGTTGCGGTGTCATTTACAATTGCCTCACCGAAAGTTCGCAGTTCTTCCTTGATCGCATTAGTCGCTTCTAATTCAGGTTTATCAAAAAGGATCTTCTTCACCGGTTTCCCTTCTCCGAGGTCAAAAATAATGTCCAGTGGATCGGGTTCACCTTGTACATCTTCCATTCTGACAACTTCAAGTTCTTTAGTAAGGAAATCAACTCCGATATATGCGTCCTTCTGAAAAAATCTCGATTTACGCATATTCTTCATCGAAATTCTAGAAGCTGTCAGGTTCGCAACACATCCATTATCGAATTCGATTCTTGCATTAGTAATGTCCGGAGTATCTGAAACAACCGCCACACCAGATGCAGAAATTCTTTTAACTCCCGATTTAACCACACTTAGAATGATATCTATATCATGGATCATCAAGTCAAGCACAACAGGTACGTCTGTTCCTCTAGGGTTGAATTGAGCAAGTCGATGCGTCTCAATGAACATCGGTTTATTCAAGTAAGGAATCGCCGACTGAAAAGCTGGATTAAATCGTTCAACATGTCCAACTTGAACTTTAACATCTGCCTCTCTAGCCAATTCCATCAGCATTTTCGCTTCATCGACAGTTTCGGTAACTGGCTTCTCGATAAAGACATGTTTACTTTTTCTTAGCGCTTGAGACGCACAATCAAAATGAGAAAGTGTTGGTGTAACAATATCAATGCAATCTACGGCATCAAGCAGTGATTGTATCGTTTCAAATCTTTTTATCCCGAACTGTTCAATTGCTTGGGAAGCATTTGAATCACTTGGATCGTAAAATCCAACAAATTCAAACTGATCATTCAATTCAAGCAATAAACGAATATGGATCTTCCCTAAATGTCCGGCACCTAAAACACCAATCTTCAGCATTTCAAAATCTTTTCTACAAAGTTAACGTGCTAAACAGTGAATAGGTTAATAAACAAAGGATATTATTAACAATTCGGTATCAGTTCTTAAGATTATGGCGATTCAAATTGATCCCCAAATAATATCCTGTAGTTTTTCCTGTATACAATTTAGTTAACGTCGTAATTTGACCGGTATGATAGGAAAAATGTTCAATGACGTGGATACACACTGAAAAACCAGTGACATCAAATCCTTGGATCGTATAATGTTCGGTCAATTTCCGTTCATCCAGCTCTTCCAACAATTCCCTTAGACTTACTCTTAAATGTTGTAATAAAAAGATCAACTCTGCTTTTTTGATGTTCTGTTGTGGAACAAACTCTTGCTCCCGATCTCTATTGTCAGTGAGATCACCTAATCCTGACAACATCCACTGACGAGCGTTTCCACACAGATGGAGGATCAAATTCCCTATCGAGGGAATATCTTTCGAAGGCTGCTTCCATAGCTCGTCTTCTTTGATCAGGGTGAGACATTTAAAAATCCTTTCGTAAGATTCTTCGAACACTCGTTTATGGAACTCTTCTATGACAAACTCTCGCAAAATGAACAGCTTATGGGTTACATTCTAAATTTAAAAAAAAATGTGCTTAACACTTGATAAAAACAGAAAATAACTATATTTGCAGCCACCAAAACGGAGGTTGTAGCTCAGTTGGTTAGAGCGTCGGATTGTGGTTCCGAAGGTCGTGGGTTCGAGACCCATCTTCCTCCCAAGAAAGGTTGAGCACTCCTCAACCTTTCTTTTTTTCATCACATTTTGTGTTTGCTATGAAGAACTTAGAAGCCATTGAAAAAAGAAGAACTTTCGGTATCATCGCCCACCCGGATGCTGGTAAAACGACATTAACCGAGAAGCTCTTATTATTTGGAGGAGCTATTCAAACTGCAGGAGCAGTGAAGAATAACAAGATCAAGAAAACGGCTACTTCTGACTTCATGGAAATCGAAAAGCAAAGAGGGATTTCCGTAGCAACGTCCGTGATGGCATTTGAATACGGTGGCAAGCAGATCAACATCCTTGACACTCCTGGTCACAAAGATTTCGCAGAAGATACCTACAGAACTTTAACAGCAGTTGACAGTGTGATTCTTGTTATTGACTGTGCAAACGGGGTTGAAACACAGACCGAAAAGTTAATGGAAGTATGCCGCATGCGTAATACTCCGGTGATTATTTTCGTTAACAAAATGGATCGTGAAGGTAAAGACGCTTTCAGCTTGCTTGATGAAATCGAAGAAAAACTAGGGATCAACGTTCGTCCGCTTACCTGGCCGATAGGGATTGGAGATAGATTCAAAGGTGTTTACAACATCTATGATAAAAGCCTCAATTTATTCTCTGCCAATAAAACAAAGAAGGCAGAAGATGTCGTATCGATCTCAGACTTAGATGATCCAATGCTTGAAGAACTGGTGACAGAAACTTTTGCCAACGAATTAAGAGAAGAACTCGACATTGTTGAAGGTGTTTATGATGCATTTGACCGTGAGAAATACTTATCCGGCGATGTTGCTCCTGTATTTTTTGGCTCTGCAGTGAATAACTTTGGTGTACAGGAATTACTAGATACTTTCATTCGTATTTCACCTTCACCTAGAGGAAGAGAAACGGATGCGAGATTCATCGAGCCTTCAGATAATAAATTTTCAGGATTTGTTTTTAAGATCCATGCCAACCTTGATCCAAAACACAGGGACCGAATCGCCTTTTTGAGGGTGGTTTCTGGAGTCTTTGAAAGGAACAAATTCTATCATCATGTTCGACTAGACAAGAATTTTAAATTCCCGAATCCAACATCATTCATGGCTCAGGATAAGAGTGTGATCGAAGAGGCATATCCTGGTGATGTAGTTGGCTTGTATGATACAGGAAACTTTAAGATCGGAGACACATTAACAGAAGGTGAAAATATGATGTTTAAAGGAATCCCTTCCTTCTCTCCTGAGATCTTTATGGAGCTTGAAAATCTTGATCCAATGAAATCAAAACAGTTGGATAAAGGCATTCATCAGCTCACAGACGAAGGAGTTGCACAGATGTTCATCATGCAACCTGGAAACCGAAAAATTGTAGGAACAGTTGGTCAGCTTCAATTCGAAGTAATCAATTATCGTCTGATCAATGAATACGGTGCCAATTGTCGTTTCGCTCCAAAGAACTTCTTTAAAGCATGTTGGATTACAACAGATAACGAGGAACAATTAGGGAGTTTTCTTCGTGCAAAAAGCAATTATGTTGCGAAGGACAAAGATGATAACCTGGTTTTTCTGGCTGAAACTCCATTCCTACTGCAAATGGCAGAGCAAGACTACCCCGATATCACTTTCCACAAAACGAGCGAATTCAAACTTGAAAAGGCATAAAGTTTTTAGCCCGTTAAATCATTGAAATCTGGAAATTGTTCTGATAGAACAAACTCATTTCCTTCCCACTTCATGTAGTAGTGATCCAATCCATTACTTAAGATCAAATGGGGCACCTTCAACGTTGAATTATATTGTGCAATTTGAAACAACGTTTCATTGTTGATCTGTACCGTTGTTGCTTTACATTCCACGATCAACAATGGCTCTCCGTTTTTCCCAAAGACAACAATATCGGATCTTTTCTGAAGATCATTTAGCTTCAACGTGTATTCAGATGCTATTAAAGAAATCGGAAAAGACTTATGGAAATGTAAAAAATGAATAAGATGTTGACGAACCCATTCTTCCGGCGTCAACAGAAGATTCATTTTTCTTGCCATGCACCAAACGAACACCTTTCCTCCCTTTTTGGTAAGTTTTAAATCTGCCGGAGGTAAATTTAGAGGCACTATCATTTGTTCTTCAATTGAGGAATTTGTCCAACAATGACTCCAATGAATGAAGCGAACATTCCATAAAAAATACTCGGGATTGAGGACCCCATCCATTCAAAGATGATCCATGTGACAAGTCCCAACAACATTCCTATGATTACCCCTGATGAGTTGACCCATTTTGTAAATAAAGTGAGCGTAAAAGGGATAAACAATGAAACAAGACCAAAAGAAGACGCAATACTCACAAGCTCAAAAACACTTTGGTTGTTAAATGCTAAAATTACTGAAACCAATGCCATAATGACTACACTGATCCTCATATTTAAAAGCAGGTCTTTACCCACATTTAATGGCTTTAGAATATTTTCTGCGAATACGGTTGACGGAGCAAGCAAGGCTCCTGAAGCCGTACTAAGAATCGCTGAGATCAAAGCTCCAAAAAAGATCACTTGTACCCACTGAGGAGTAGTAACGGTTATCAAAGTGGTAATGAAGTTTTCTTTATTGACTGCATACAGGTCAGGATAGACCAGTTGCCCCATCAACACAATGATCAACGGAACAATCCCAATTACGAGATATAAGGCCCCGGAAAATATCGAGGAATATACCGCTACCTTTTCAGAACGTGAAGCAACAACTCTTTGAAAAATGTCTTGAGATGCAATTGCCCCTAATCCGACTGTAACCCATGCTCCCAACCAATCCCAAACAGAAAGTCTTTCCTTATTGTATAGCTCCATTGGAATCTGAGAGTCATTCAACTTTAAATCTTTTGAATAAAGATCATCATATAGGTAAAAGAAAACCAGCAATAACCCGATTACTATCACCACCATCTGCAAAGTGTCTGTCATTGACACTGCCCACATCCCTCCTATAGTTGTATAAAGCACGACCAGTAAGGCTCCGATTAATATGGCTAACCAAAGTTCAACCCCGAAAAGCACATGAAAGATCATCCCTAAAGCTAAGAACTGAGCAGCTATCCAGGTAAAGAAACTGGGTATCATTACAATTGCACTAACTAATTCGGCCTTCATTCCAAATCGATCTCTGAAAAGATCTGAAAACGTAATTGCTCCCGATCGGTAAATTTTTCTTGCGTAAAAGACTCCCACTAAAATCAAGCAAAGGGCTGCTCCCAAGGGCTCTTCAATAATTCCCAATACTCCGTTTTCAAGGAATTCTCCAGTTGCCCCAAGTATGGTCTCACTACCAAACCAGGTTGCAAAAAATGCAGCGGATGCCATAAAAAATGGCAACCTTCTACCTGCAACCGCAAAATCTTCAGCTGTTCGAATTTTCTTACTGGCCGAGTAGCCAATAATCATGTTTAAAAGTAAATATGCTATAACGGAAACCGCTAAGATCACATTGCCAGAAGTAATAATTCGATATCCTTATATTTCAGATCAAAGACTTTTCCAAGCACCTCACTTGTCAGTGTTCCTTTATAAATATAAACTCCACTTCTGAATCCGAAATCATTTTTGATAAGCTCCCTGCAACCACCATGGTCACCCATTTCCAGAAGGATCGGTGAAAAAATATTTGATAGTGCGAATGAGGCAGTTCTCGAAACTCTTGAGGCAATGTTAGGCACACAGTAATGGATGACACCATGCTTTATAAATGTTGGCTCAAGATGATTTGTAACTCTGGAAGTTTCAAAACATCCTCCTTGATCGATGCTGACATCAACCATCACAGAACCTGTCTTCATCGCTTCAACCATCTCTTCTGTAACCACGCATGGAGTTCTACCTAATGGTGCTCTTAACGCCCCGATAACAACGTCCGCTCTTTTCAGCGATTTTGCCAATACCTTAGGCTGTACAACCGAAGTATAAACTCTTGAACCTATATCGTTCTGTAATCTTCGCAGTTTTGACAGAGAATTATCAAACACCTTAACAGATGCTCCAAGTCCCAACGCTGCTCTAGTTGCAAATTCACCCACTGTTCCTGCACCAATTACAACCACTTCAGTTGGTTGTACGCCAGCGATTCCACCAAGCATTATACCTTTGCCCTCACTAAATGAGCTCAAAAGCTCTCCCGCCACAAGTATACTGGTGGTTCCAGCAATCTCTCCCATCGTTCTGACAACAGGAAAAACTCCTTCCTCATCTCGGATATAATCCCAGGCCACTGCTGTCACCTTCTTCTGCATTAACTTCTGAAGTATCACTTTTGGCTGAATTGAAAGTTGAAGAGCAGAGATCAACGTTTGATTACCCGGCATCATTTCAACCTCTTCTTCTGAAGGAGGAGCCACCTTGAAAATTATATCACATTGAAAAACCTCTTTTCTATCGTAACAGATCTCAGCCCCTGCTTCACTGTATTCATTATCACTGAAGGCTGCACCCTCACCCGCCTTGGTTTCTATGAGCACTCGATGACCATTCGCAACCAAAAGCGAAACAGTCTCAGGCACTAGCGCAACACGGCTTTCCTGAAACGAAATCTCTTTTGGAATCCCAATAAATAAATGTCCTTTTTTTCTTGACACTTCCAGCATTTCTTCTTTTGGAAGCAAGCTTCCCTGCTGTATCAGTTTCTTTAATATTTCCGGATCAGTGATCATTCTTTACAGTAATAGTTCTGGTATTATCCTCGTTTTTACGAATATACACCCAAATAGTGTTATCTGGCAAGATTTGTTCAATTTTTTCAGGCCATTCTATCAGACAAATACCTCCGCCATAAAGCATTTCCTCCATACCGAAATCCAGTGCTTCATTTTCATTCTTCAAACGATAAACATCGAAATGATAGATTTTCCCGAAAGCCGGTGAGTCATATACATTCACTATTGAATAGGTCGGAGAGCCTTCTGTTTGCTCAATTCCCATAGCATTCAAGATGCTATTGATAAAGGTGGTTTTACCCGTTCCCATTGGCGCATCAAAGGCAAATACTTTTTTACCTTTCATTTCATTAACGAACTGTTGAGCAATCCTAGGAAGATCTGAAAGTTCCGAAATGTGAAAACTCTGGTCTGTCATGCTGACACAAAAATACAATGAACTATTTACGCGTCAATACAACATAAGGAATCAATATCTCTTCCAATGAGATCCCGCCGTGCTGAAAGGTATTGCTGTAATAATTTACAAAGTGATTGTAGTTATTCGGATAGACGAAGAAATCATTCTCCCCTGCAAAAACATATTCACTACTCATTTTAGACTGTGGCAAAAAGCAACTGGAAGGATCCTTGACAACAAAAACCTCTTTTTCATTATAACTAAGATTTCGTCCAACCTTATACCTCAAGTTGGTGTTCGTATTTCTCTCTCCGACGATCTTCACAGGATTACCAACTTTAACTGTACCATGATCCGTGGTAATAATCAGCTTTGCTCCACTTTCTGCAATTTTTCTAACGATATCATTCAAAGGAGAATGTTCGAACCAAGATACTGTAAGCGATCTGTAAGCAGCTTCATCGTCAGCTAGCTCCCTGATTACTTCCATCTCCGTTCTCGCATGCGACAACATATCTACAAAATTGTAAACGATGAAATTTGCGTCATTGGTCAACAACTGGTTGAACTGATCATTCAGTTTTTTACCCGCATCATAATTCGTGATCTTGTGGTACGACCACTTAATATTCTTACCGAGTCGCTTTAAATTTGCTTCCAGGAAATCCTTTTCGTGAATATTTTTACCTCCTTCATCTTCTTCACTTTTCCATAGATTCGGAAATCTTTTCTGAATCTCTCCAGGCATTAATCCGGCAAAAAATGCATTTCTGGCATAGTGAGTTGCGGTAGGCAAAATAGAATAAACTACTTCTTCAGAATCAACGGTGTAATACTTTGAAAATAAAGGCTGTAGAACTTTCCATTGATCAAATCTTAGATTATCAATCACTAACACAAAAGTCTTGCCTTTATCAAGTTGAGCAGCAATCCTTTCCTTCATTAAATGATGGATCATCAAGGGAGCTTCATTCGGTGATGAAATCCAATCTTCATAGTTTTTTTCTACAAATCGAGTAAATAGATTATTCGCTTCTTTCTTTTGCATCTCCAGGATCTCTCGCATCCCTTTATCCTCGATCTTGTCTAATTCAAGTTCCCAAAAGATCAACTTTTTATAGAGCTCTGTCCACTCCTCTTCGTCCAATCTACCATTCAGCTGCATTCCAAGCTGTCTGAATTCTTGTTGATAATTGGAATTCGTTTTTTGGGAAACGAGTTTACTATGATCCAGATTCTTTTTCAGACTGAGCAAGATCTGATTTGGATTCACCGGTTTAATCAGATAATCGGCTATTTTACTGCCAATGGCCTCTTCCATGATATACTCTTCTTCACTTTTCGTGATCATTACCACTGGCACATGAGGTTTTTTCTCTTTGATTCTGGACAACGCTTCCAAACCGCTGATTCCAGGCATATTTTCATCAAGGAAAATGATATCGTAATGATTTTCAGAACTTTTATCCACAGCATCAGAACCGTTATTCACTGAATCTACCACATATCCTTTGGCTTCCAGAAACATGATGTGTGGCTTCAATAATTCGATCTCATCATCTGCCCAAAGTATTTTTCCCTGCATTTATGCTGTTTTTTGTATTTTCGTAACTCGTTTTAAAAGTATGGATTTACGGCCTAATCTGAACCGAAACAATAAAAAGAAAATCTTTAACGATCCAGTTTACGGTTTTATTTCAATTCCTGATGAGTTTATTTTCGACCTGATCGAACATCCATATCTTCAGCGATTAAGAAGGATCATGCAGTTGGGAATGAGTCATCTGGTCTACCCTGGGGCTCTTCACACTCGTTTTCATCATGTGCTTGGCGCAATGCATCTGATGGATCTTGCAATCAATGTGATCCGTCGCAAGGGACACGAAATAACGAAGGAAGAAGAAAGAGCCGTCTTGATCGCCATACTGTTACATGACATTGGTCATGGTCCATTTAGTCATGCGCTTGAATACGATATTGTTCATGGTGTGAGTCACGAAGAGATTTCTGCCATGTTTATTGAGAAGTTAAGTCAGGAGTTTGGGGATGATATGAACCGAGCTCTGCTGATCTTTAGAAATAAGTACCACAAAGCTTTTCTTCATCAACTAGTATCCAGCCAATTGGATATGGATCGTCTCGACTACTTAAACAGAGATAGTTTTTACACTGGTGTAAGTGAAGGGATCATTGGAAGTGATCGACTTATTGAAATGCTCAATGTAAAGGACGGAAACCTGGTTCTGGAAGAGAAAGGAATTTATTCAGTTGAAAAGTTCATTGTAGCAAGAAGAGTCATGTATTGGCAAGTCTACTTGCATAAAACCGTGGTTGCAGCCGAATTCATGTTAATTCACGCTTTAAGAAGAGCAAAAGAACTCGCCCAACAGGGCCATGAAGTGTTTGGAAGTCCGTCATTGCAATTCTTTTTAAAAAAGAACATTACAAACGATGACTTTAAGAGTAATCCGGAAGTCCTGGAACATTTTGCAAATTTAGATGATTACGATATTCTTGGCGCGCTAAAAGTTTGGCAAAATGACAAAGACCCTGTACTTGGGGAATTATCGAAAAGACTTGTAAATAGAAACCTTTTCAAGATCGAAATCTCTAACGAACCTTTTGGAAAAGACAGAGTTGCTTTGGAAAAAGAAATGGCAATGAATCTTTTAAACATCTCTCCTGAACAGGTAGATTATTTTGTTTACACCGATTCTTTGAGCAACAACGCATACAACCAGAAAAAACAAAACATCAATATCCTGATGAAAAATGGAGAGATCATTGATCTGGGAAAAGCTTCTGATAATTTAAATATTTCAGCTTTGGCAAGTCCTGTTGAGAAATATTTTATTTGCTACCCGATCAAATAATCAAGTATCCAGAAGATCCTCTTGAATCTTTTTCTTCATTTCACTTGCTTTCGGATAAAAGCGGTAGGAATAGAATGCGTAAAAAACGAGTGCCAGGTTCAGCAATACCAATAAATAATAGCCAAGCGTAATGTGAATCGTTTTTGGAGAGCCAAAAAACGAAAGATCGAAGGTTAATGCGAAATAGATAAGTGGTAGACTGAGAACATTTAAAATAGAGGTTACTATCGCCAGAATAACAATAACCCTGTTTATTCCAATTCCTAGCAGAATCAACGTTATGTATCCAAAAAACTGAGCTATGATAATGAAGTATTCACGAAAAGCATTATACAATTCAATTTCGTCGGGTATCCCAAAATTACCATTCGAATAAACAACCTTTTTAAAGGGTAAAATAAAAACCAATATCAACAGAAGTAGATAGCCCAGAATAAAAAATATCCTGTTCGACTTTGTCATTTACTGCCTTGCTAGTTTTCCAGCCTTCCAGTCCTGTATAAGTTTGGCCCAGGAATATGGGTTTAAAAGGTTGTTCACAGGAAGCTGGCCATTTGTATAGATCTGGGTATATTTTTGATTCATCGCATAACCATAGGACAAGGAAGCATCCCCATCCAATCTGGCAGCAACAAAAGCAAGACTTTCACCCGATAATTCTCGTTGAGCTCTACGAATAGCATCATCATATGGCTCCATGTTAACAAAGTAACGCGCAAAATCCTCCCTTGAAGGCCACGGATAAACGGTAACCTCTGGAAGATTCAACGTGTCTTTTTGCATCACATGAATGATTGAGTATCTATTTTCCTTTAGTGTATCCGGGACGATATATGTTGAAGTCTTAAATCCAAAAGAAGAAAACAATAGTGTATCTCCAGGCAACACAACAGTCGAAAAGAAACCGTAATAATCCGATATCACTCCCCTTTTCATTGTTTTGTCATATACCGTTGTATAAGGTAATTGAGCCAGATCGTCCTCATTGACAATAACACCCGATAGTTGGATGAGATGGATCGAATCAGAACGCATTTGGGCCTTACCCGAAAACGAAACAAGTACAATCAACAATATTTTTACAAGTACCTTCATTTTTCTACTCTTACAAGAGTAATACTTTAATTTTCGAACGCATAATATTTTTCAAAATTTTAACAATAGTCCACGGCCTAAATGATTAGTGTGCCAGATGTTGGATGACACATTGTTTGTCGGAAATAAATATTAATTTTGCAGGAATTTATTTCAAAAATAGATTCACATGTCATTAAGCAATATCAGTGAGATTAAGGAAGGTTTAACCTATGATGACGTACTTCTGGTTCCAGCCTATTCAGAAGTTCTACCAAGGGATGTAAAATTAAAGAGTAAGATCACTCGAAATATCGAAGTGAATGCACCAATTGTGTCGGCCGCTATGGACACAGTGACTGAAGCCAGACTTGCGGTAGCAATTGCTCAGCAAGGAGGAATCGGTGTGATCCATAAAAACATGTCCATTGCCGAACAAGCACTTGAAGTTCGAAAGGTTAAAAGATCTGAAAGTGGAATGATCCTGGATCCAGTTACACTTGACGAGAATTCGTTTGTAAAAGACGCTCTTAACTTAATGAAGGAATTTAGTATTGGTGGAATTCCCGTCGTAGACAGTACTAGAACCTTAAAAGGTATTGTTACAAACAGAGATCTTAGATTCGAAAAGAATTTGAACCGTCCAATTGTTGAGATAATGACCTCGGGAAATCTGGTGACAACCAATGACGGAACAGATCTTACCACTGCTGAAGAGATCCTTCAGGAAAATAAAATTGAAAAACTACCCGTTGTTGATCAAAACAACAAACTGATCGGACTGATCACTTACAGAGATATTATTAAAGTAAAGACGCATCCTAATTCTTGCAAAGATTCTTACGGAAGACTTAGAGTTGCTGCTGCCGTAGGTGTGACTAACGACACTCTTGAAAGAGTAACCGCTCTTGTCGATGCTGGTGTAGATGCGATTGTTATCGACACAGCACATGGACACACGAAAGGAGTGGTAAGCAAACTTCAAGAGGTAAAAGCTAAGTTTCCTAATCTGGATGTCATCGTGGGTAACATTGCGACTCCTGAGGCCGCGAAGTATCTTGCTGAAGCAGGTGCCGATGCTGTAAAGGTTGGGATTGGGCCAGGATCGATTTGTACTACCAGAGTAATTGCCGGTGTTGGTGTTCCACAACTCTCTGCTGTAAACGATGTTGCACAAGCTTTAGAGGGCACTGGAATTCCAGTAATCGCTGATGGTGGCATTCGTTATACAGGAGATATTGTTAAGGCAATTGCTGCAGGTGCTGATGTAGTAATGGTCGGTTCCATGTTCGCCGGAGTTGAAGAATCTCCAGGAGAGACCATCATTTACGAAGGAAGAAAGTTTAAATCGTACAGAGGAATGGGATCATTAGAAGCCATGCAAAAAGGATCAAAAGATCGTTATTTCCAGGACGCTGAAGACGATATCAAAAAATTGGTTCCAGAGGGAATTTCAGGAAGAGTACCTTATAGAGGCGATCTTGTCGAAGTAATGTACCAGATCATCGGCGGATTAAGAGCTGGAATGGGATATTGTGGTGCTCCTACCATTGATCAACTTAAAGGTGCTAAATTCGTGCGAATCACTTCTGCTGGGATGAAGGAATCTCATCCTCATGACATTACAATAACAAGAGAAGCTCCAAACTATAGTATCAAATAAAACGTTACAGATTAAATCAAAATTTCTAACCATGAAAAAATTACTTTTCGCGTTAACATTATTTACCGGTTTCACAGCCACAAGCCAACAAAATGACCCGGTTCTTATGGAAATCGATGGTAAACCGGTCACGAAATCTGAATTTCTGCAGATCTATCTGAAGAACAATAATGACCCTAAGTACGATAAGGCTAGTCTTGATGAGTACATGGAACTCTTTAGGAAATTCAAGCTCAAGGTCGCCGAAGCTGAGGCCCTTGGCTATGATACGATCCCAAAATTAGTTCGAGAGTTGAATGGATACAAAAAGCAACTTTCAACACCTTATTTGATTGATTCTGCTAAAAACGAATCACTAGTGAAAGAAGCGTATGACAGAACTGCAAATGAAATTCGTGCTTCTCATATTTTGATCAGAGTAGAATCGAACGCTTCTCCGGAAGACACATTAAATGCATACAATCGTATTCTTGCTTTAAAGAAAAGAATCGATAATGGTGAAGACTTTGAAAAAGTAGCCAAAGGAAAAAGTGGCTCTGAAGACCCATCAGTGGTAAACAACGGAGGCGATATCGGTTATTTTACTGCCTTCCAAATGGTTTACCCTTTCGAAGATATGGCATTTAAAACGAAAGTTGGTAGCACTTCTCAACCGTTCAGAACAAAATTCGGATACCATATTGTAAAAGTTACAGACACTCGTCCTGCAAGAGGAACAATTAAAACTGCACACATTATGGTTTCTGTTCCGAAAAATGCAACGGAAGAGGATATCATGAATGCAGATAAAAAGATCCGTGAAATCCATCAAATGCTGAAAGATGGAGCAGATTGGGATCAACTTGCTTCTGATCATTCGGATGACCCTAGTACTTCAAATAAAGGTGGAGCACTACCTCCTTTCGGAACAGGGACTACTACGAGAATGGTTACAAGCTTTGAAGACGCTGCTTTTGAATTGAAAAATGATGGTGACATCAGTGAACCAATCAGAACTGAATATGGCTTCCACATCATCAAGCGATTAGAATGGACTCCTGTTCAACCTTATGAAAGCATGAGAAAGGACTTACAGTCAAGAGTGAACAGAGATGAGCGTTCTAAAAAAACTCAGGATTCGTTCGTTGCTAAATTGAAGGACTCATACGGATACACTGATAAATCAAAGAATAGTTTAAAATGGTTTGACAAAAATCTGGATTCAACCTATTTCATTGGAAAATGGAATGCTGACAAATTGAAATCAGACAAGCCAATCTTTATTCTTGACGGAAAGAAATATACTCAACAAGATTTTGCAACCTATCTTGAAAATAA
>SBFR01000062.1 GCA_006227105.1 Bacteroidota bacterium | reverse complement strand
CCTTTGCCTCCTTTTTGGTTTCTTGATTTTCAGACTGAGCACATCCCTGAAAGATCAATGCGAAACATACTGCAGAAAGGAGGAAATTATTCATGATTAAAGATTTTATTAATGTACCATCCAAAATTAAGGTGGTTTGACATACCCCTACCTCTGATATTATCGGTTTTTTGAACAGTGTTGTTGTCAATAACCATTTCATATCCAAAAAGAGGGTGTTTTTCCTTATTCGCGGTCATTTTTGACAGCAACCCAAAGCGCATGTCGTAAAAGATCAATGTATCCTCTCCTTTCATTTCTGTGGTATAACATCCTTTGGAAATAAACTTTAAGGTTTCTGAATAGTTCTTTCCTTTCCACTTTAGCTGATCCAAAGGAGCTTGATTTTTGGGAACAGTATCAATATCCATCTTTTCAAACGGATAAAAGAGAGATTTGTAACCCACATAAAAGTTCTTTTCATCCTCCACCAGCATCATCCAGTAAAATGAGGTCAATGGCATAGGCGTTACCATATCCGTCTTTATTTCGTAACCTGCCTCTTTAAAATTTGAAGTCGTACCCGACAGAATAAAAAGTTTAACGATCACACCCCACAACAAATACCCGGAAGAATAGTAAATACCAGTCATATTCCATTTCCTTCTTCTTTCTGACTCTCGTTTCATAAAAAGCGCTACCAATAAAAAGAACATAAACGGCACCGTATAAAGAGGATCGACCACAAAAACAGTGTTAAAAGTGATCCTCGTGGAAATAGGCCACAAAAATTCCGTCCCGTAATTGGTAAACATATCAAGGATCGGATGAGTAATTAAAGCCAGGAACCACAGCCACCTCCAGGTTTTAAGCTCATATCTCTTTTTGTACAAATGATAGGTCAACCAGGCGAACACTGGCCCGAAAATGACAGAAAATAGGATCGAATGTGAAAATCCTCGATGCACCAGTGCCGCATCAATGGGATGATAAAATGCTCTTAAGAAGACGTCCAAGTCAGGTATGGTACCCGCTATCGCCCCCCACATGGCTGCCTTCGCTCCCATCTTCCTTCCTGCCACAGCCTCTGCCACTGCTGCACCTAAAACCACCTGAGTCAATGAGTCCATATCTTCTGTACAGTATTGTTTAATTCAACTAACAAACGGGAACGAAGATAGTTTCAAGTGGTTATATTTGTAGGAAAAAATTACAAGAATGAAAAATGTTGCAGTGATCGGTGCAGGAACTATGGGGAATGGAATTGCCCACGTTTTTGCTCAAACAGGATATCAGGTAAACTTGATCGATCTTTCTCAGACAAGTCTGGATAAAGGATTGGCGACCATCGCCAAGAACCTTGATCGTCAGGTTGCGAAGGAAGTTTTAACTGAGGCTCAGAAAAATGAAACACTTTCCAGGATCAAAACCTTCACTTCTATGGAAGAGGGCGTGAAAGGAGTTGAACTGGTAGTTGAAGCTGCAACAGAAAACATAGATCTAAAGCTGAAGATCTTCGCCGATCTTGATAAATTGACTTCTCCGGAAGTGATCCTTGCTACAAACACATCTTCGATCTCAATTACGAAGATCGCAAGTGTAACAGGAAGAGCGGATAAAGTGATCGGAATGCACTTTATGAATCCTGTGCCTGTTATGAAGCTGGTTGAGATCATCAGAGGTTACTCTACATCTGATGAAGTAACGAACTTGATCATGGATCTTTCAAGAAAATTAGGCAAAGTTCCAGTTGAAGTAAATGACTATCCTGGTTTCGTTGCGAACCGTATTTTGATGCCAATGATCAATGAGGCGATCTATACGTTGTTTGAAGGTGTTGCCGGTGTTGAAGAAATTGACACGGTGATGAAGCTTGGAATGGCTCATCCAATGGGACCACTTCAATTGGCAGATTTCATTGGATTAGACGTATGTCTAGCCATCCTTGAAGTGTTGCACGACGGATTCGGAAACCCAAAGTATGCTCCATGTCCGTTATTGGTAAACATGGTTACTGCCGGAAAGAAAGGAGTTAAAACAGGTGAAGGTTTCTATTCATGGACACATGGAACAAAAGACCTGATCGTAGCTGATAATTTTAAGAAATAATCAGATATTTCAAATTGAAAAGGTCACTATTAGTGGCCTTTTTTTATTTCTCCAAAAACAGATCCTTCATCACGATCCCCTCTGAGGTGATCATATCGAAATGCAGCATTTGAGCGATCGTGGCTGAAATATCGATCTGTTCGTACTTGTTTTCGAGAACTACATTGCGCTTAAAATCAGGACCCAAAGCGATCAGATACAATTGTCGGCAACCTTCGCAATTATCGCCGTGCGAAACAAATCCGTCTTTACGTCCATCGAGATGACGACCATGATCATTAGTGATCAACAAGGTAGTCTTACCGCTGTAAATAGAATCATTTTGGATAAAATCCCACAATTCTAATGCTGTCTTGTCAGTGTTTCTTATTCCTTTGAGATATCCTTGCCAGTCATTCTGATGCCCTTTCACATCTACTTCCAGTAAATTGATCAGAACCAGCTTTGGGTGATATTGTTTCAATAATTTTTGTGCATCCCTCCAAGTATAGACATCTGAAGTGTAGCCCTCTCCTTTTCCATCGGTGCCGCAATACATAAAAGGCCTGTATTGCCCTCGCCATTTCTTGTCCTTTGTATCTGTCAGGATCGAAAGTTTTCCTTTCGAAGCGATCACCATTGCCTGAGTGGAATCGAATCCGGAATTTTTCAGAAAATACTGAAACATCGAAGGTCTTTTTGGCAATTCCTCGCCATTATTATTGATCCTTTGATAGTGCCCCGTTGTGATCGCAGAGTGCCCTGCATTTGTGTAGGTAGGACCATTATTTCTGAATCCCTTGATCAACACACCTTGCGGAGCCAGTTCTTTAGACAGGTTTGGGATGTAACGACAACTATCATCTCCAAAAGTCTCTGTAAGACGTGGCCCATCAATGATCAATACAATTATATTCTCTGTTTGATATTTTCTGACAACTTCATCAACTTCGACTTTGTGTGTAAATGAAAATGCAGCAACTCCAAGGAGAAGTACGAATAAGATCGATATTTTATAATTCTTCAATAGCATTAAGGAAACTTAGGGAATTTCGAAAAATCTCTTTTCCGTTTTTCAAGAAAGGCGTTCCTTCCTTCTACCGCTTCATCAGTCATGTATAACAGTCGAGTAGCTTCTCCTGCATATACTTGCTGACCAACTAATCCGTCGTCTATCAAATTGAATGCAAATTTTGACATTTTGATAGCTGTAGGACTTTTCGTTAGTATTTCCTGAGCCCATTCAAAAGCCACTTTTTCCAGATCTTCATGTGGAACAACGGCATTTACCATTCCCATATTAAAGGCTTCCTGTGCCGAGTATGATTTACCCAGGAAAAAGATCTCTCTTGCTCTTTTTTGTCCTACCTGACGAGCAAGGTAAGCCGAACCAAAACCTCCATCAACACTGGCTACATCGACATCCGTCTGCTTGAAGATCGCATGTTCTTTACTCGCTAACGTAAGATCACAAACAACATGTAAGCTATGTCCACCACCAACTGCCCAACCTGGAACAACAGCGATCACCACCTTATTCATGAAACGGATCTGACGTTGAACATCCAAAATATTAAAGCGATTGACGCCATCTTCTCCTTTATATCCTGTCGTAGATCTTACTCGCTGATCTCCACCGGAACAAAAAGCCCAACCACCATCTTTTGGAGATGGTCCTTCACCTGAAATCAAAACAACCCCAATTTCCTGAGACTCATGACTGATGATCAGTGCTTCAAGTAATTCTGAAACTGTTTTAGGCCGAAAAGCATTTCTGCAATCAGGTCTGTTAAATGCTATTCTTGCTACTCCGTCACAATACCTGAAGGTGATGTCCTCGTATTCCTTAATTGTTGTCCAGTTCATGTTTTATTGATTGGTTCGGCAAAATTAGTATTTCCTGCCGATCAGTTTTTTAACCAGTTGCTTTAACCACAATACAGGGTCAAAACGATATGTTTTTCCCACGGAACGAATGAAGGTTTCTGTCCATTTGGCTGAGTTTTTCAGATCTACCCTCAAAACCGGAATCCCATGGAAGTCATTGTTCTGCACGCAATTCTTCTCGATCAAATAGGCTTGTAGCTCATCCAGATCAGTAACCACACCCATTTTTTTGGTGTAGAAAATCAAATTCTTCTCATATGTTTTCTCCTCGTCAGCGACTTTGATCTTCCAGTAATAGGCTTTTCGGAATTTAACATTCAATCGCTGCTCAACGAAATGCACGAACGTAAAGCTGTTATTGAAATGTACATCGATGATGACCATTACGGCATTATCATTCTCCAGAAAGCCAAAAATACTGTTCGGACCAAATGTGCTCTCATCCTTCAATTCCGTTAATTCTTCTGCTTTTTTACCCCAGACAAAAACCGAATGAAGCGGATCTTTGGTTCTTTTAAAATCCTTTCTTTTAAACACCCTGTTGGACAATGCTCCTGTTGTAGGCTTCGATCTCAACAGCTCGAATGTATCTCCATCCCTGAGATTATCCGTATACGCCGGAATGATCAGCGTTCCCAGAGGAATTCTTTGTTGAATCGAATCGATGAATTCATTAACATCAAACTTTACACCCTGACTTTTAAAATAATTCGCCAGTTTCCCCAGATCAGACGAGAGAAATAAGGTATCATCTGGCTTAAGGGCAAAACGATCGATCAGATCACTGTAAAGTTGATCGGTTGAATTCATTATTGAGCAATAAAGGTATAAGTGATAATGCCCTCCTGATTTTTAGCAGCACCGGCAGCATAGTTGAATCTTGACATCCGAGCATATTTCTCAGATTGCTCAACCATACATGGGTCGGAGCTCGTGCTCAAAGACGGATCACAGGTTGCACTGATGACATCCCCATTATTGTTCACTCGAATACGCACCGTGATTTTTCCGGTAGATCCAAACCCACAAGTATATCCCGGATTGCGCACAAACCATTCGTTGTTTTGATGAGGAGTTCTACCTTGAAGTGACCATTTCACCATTACTTCACCTGCATAAGCATTTGGCGAGGACTTGGATGAGGAATTCGTATTCTCGTTCTTTTTATTGATCGTGGTCTCGTTTTTCTTGCGATTATCCATCTCCTCCTGAAGTCTCTTTCTTTCTTCTACCCCTTTCGCATTCTGAAAAAGCTCTTTCTCATAATCCTTTACAGACTTTTCAGGATCACCGCTACTTTGCGTAGCTGCCCAATCTTCATAGGATTTTTTACGCTTATCATTGGCATCTTGTGCAATGCTCTTGACATTGGTTGGCTGGAAATCCGCAGGAATTTCCAGATTCTCTTTCAACAGATGAATTTCATCTTCCGGAATATCTATCCTTGACCCTTTGTAAAAAGATTCGATCGGAAAATATTCGGTATAGGTCTCCAATTGTAAATACACAAACACTGCCACATAGACTGTGAGAGCGGCAATAATACCGTAGATGTACTTATCTATGAAAACCATCAACCTATTCATTCAGTTCCTTTTCTTTGATCATTCTCATTTCCTTCTCATAAAAGTAATGGATTTCGTTTTCTTTTACGAGTACAAACATGTCATCCATTCGTATGATCTTGTCGTATTCTAATGGTACGACGATTTCACCTTTTTTGTTCAACAATCCGTACTTCGAAAATTTCGAAACCATCCAGAATGCATTATTCACATCAACAATTGAACCGTATTCGAGCGGAACTATAACAGATCCTTTCGGATCTATTACACCTTGAGCACCACCAAGTTCGACAATTGCGAATCCATTGAGAAAACTTTCTGCATACTCATATGCCGGCTTCATGATCTCTTTACCTGCTTTATCCATATATCCCCACCCTTTTCCTTTTGAAAAGGCGATCTTATCCGAAACACTTCCAAGATCCTGAAAAATATTGGGAATGATCAATTTACCTGTCGGATCTATGACCGCGTATTTACCTTTGTATTTCACAACCGCCAATTTATCCTTAAAACTTCCTTTATCCTGATAATTCGGGAAGAGATCAAATTTAGGAGCAATCACAACATTCCCTTTTTGATCCAGGTATCCGATATAATCATCTTTTACTATTAAAGCACGGCCTTCCACCAGATCACCGATCTCCTGGAATTGCGCCTCCAGATAAACCGTGCAATTGCGGTACATCAATCCATAGTTTCCATTGTTCTCAAAGATCAACAAGGAGTCATTAAAGAAGCGGATTTCACTGTAACCCGGTGGCACAAGGTATGTTCCGTAGATATCGACAAATGCCTCTTTTTCTTCCTTCACTACTTTAGCCTTGTCATCAATAAAACTGAATGCTTCGTCAAACTGATGAGGGATTCTCAGGTTCGCATTTTTGTCATAGTAGCCATACAATCCATTTTTACTGGCATAGATCAACCCTCCACTTAGATTTCCAAGATCTTCGAATTCAAAATCAAATACGACTACCCCGTTTCGATCGATCATCCCCAGCAACTCATTCAACTCAACAACAGCTCTACCCTGATCAAAATCGAGCGCATTGTCATACGTTAATGGAATTTTCACTCGATTTCCTTTATCGATGAACCCGAACTTATTGTCTTTTGAAACCACTGAAAGTCCTTCTTTAAAAAACCCGGCATAATCGTATTCCGGTTCAATGATCACCGTACCTTCAAAATCTATATAGCCATACTTGCCTTCTTTCAAATAAGGGAGCAACTCTCTCTTTGAATAGGTAAAATCCAGTTCGAGTTCCTCTGTGTAAGGAAATGACGGATAGGTTAGTTTAAACTCTTCAAATCTTTCCTGAGAATAATCAGACATAAAAAGCTGATAGATCCTTCTCCAAGCTTCTCCAACATTTCTATTCTTCGGATAGGTTTTGACAAAAACCACAAGACTCGCAATGCTATTTGGTCCGGTTACGATCTCATAGACCCTGTCTTCGGCGAGCTGAGCATAAGGACTTTCCGGATGAGATTTAAGAAAATCCAGGTAAGAAGACAAGTTTCCGCTGTTCGTCACTTCGAAATACTGGAATCTAAAGAAATCTTCTTGAGCCTTATTATAAAACTCTGAATCAGGATACCTCTTCAGAAAATCATTCATTATTGCGCTCTTGTTCGTTTCCAAAGCGCTCTGATAGGCTATTGAATCTCTTCGATAATGCGCCAATTCAAATTCTCCTGCCCACGGATGTTCATTCATGAATGAATCATAAGATTTCTCAGAGGGTGACATTGCAGCACGAATGAAATGCTCACTGCTGACTTGACTTCTCAGATCAATGATGCTCAAGTATTCGAAACCAAACACCTTCCACTTTTCTTTCTTTTTCTCATCCAGCTCACTGAATTTATCTTCAGCGATCTTTATGTACCTCAACGCCGAATCAATATTATGAAATGGATTATCCTTCCTGAAATAAATGATTGACAAACCGTAAGCGGCAGCAGAAGGCTGACGTTTCATTGATTTTTCAAAACAAGATTTAGCCTTGAAATAGTTAAAGATCTTCAGTGCTTCATAGCCTCTTTCTATCTTTCCCGAATAGCTCTGAAAAGAAATGAGGATCAAAATGAGTATGGCAACAGATCTGAACATTGATTAAATCAAAGTTAGCACTATTCACTAGAAACGCTGATCTTTTCCAATTGTTTTAAAAGAAAAAAGCCCCCGAAATCGGAGGCTTTTATATCTTCAATCGAAATGATTATTTCATTGTACGACCATAACGGTTCTTGAACTTATCAATACGTCCTGCAGTATCGACAAACTGAACAATTCCTGTAAAGAATGGATGAGATTTGTGAGAGATATCCAACTTCACAAGTGGATACTCATTTCCGTCCTCCCAAGTAATTGTTTCGCTTGACGTTGCACATGAAGGACAAATGAAAGAATATTCATTTGACATGTCCTTAAATACGACTAATCTATAATCTTCCGGATGTATATCTTTTCTCATCTTTGAAATATTAATTCAGTTTTTCCCAAAACGGAGTGCAAATATATTGAAACTTTTTTAATCACGATAATTTTTAAAACAAAATAATCCTTCTCTAAAAACGTTAGTTTTGCTGTACATGAATAAAAAAGTATTTCGGTTCTTATTCTTTGTGCTTACAGTGTTGACCATTGTAGCAACAAGTTCTTGCAAAAAACCAATTTTGTTTTCCAAAGGCAATCTTGATTTTTCAAAGGACACGGTTGTTTTTGACACTGTTTTCACGACCATTGGATCCACCACTCAGCAGTTCAAGATCTACAACAAAGAAAATAAAACTGTTCTGATCGAAGAGATCGAACTAATGGGAGGAACAGATTCACCTTTCAGGATCAACATTGACGGTTTGAATGAAACGTTGATCGAAAATATAGAGCTTGAAGGAAAAGATAGTCTATATGGCTTTGTGGAGGTTACACTTGAAGTCAATAATCTTACTCTCCCCTTGATCATTGAAGATTCCATTCGATTCAGAACCAATGGGGTTGATCAATATGTAAAACTGGCTGCGTGGGGACAGGATGCTTACTTCCATTACAAAGATTTGAATGATGATATCGATAACCCATGGTTGAATGATAAACCTCATGTCATTTATGGATATGCAGCGATCGATTCGGCCAAGACACTAACCATACCTGCAGGAACTCAGATCTATCTGCATAAAAATGCAATCCTATACAATTACAAAGGCACCTTGAACATCAACGGAACTCTTGGAAATGAAGTTGTTTTTCAGGGAGATCGACTGGAATCCTGGTACGATGACGTAACCGGACAATATTATGGGATCTATTTTCATGAAGCGCGACCCTCAACGATCAATTATGCGATCATTAAGAATGGAACCTCCGGAATCCACTTATTTTCAAAGGATCCCAATACTTCAAGCAGTTACACGCTTACAGTAACAAACACCAAGATCTTCAACAATGCTCGATATGGTGTATTCATATACTCAGGTGCAAAAGTCAAAGCTGAGAACTGTGTAATTGCAAAAAACGGGACACATGCATTACTTGTACTGGAAGGTGGTGACTTTAATTTTAATCATTGTGATCTTGTGGGTTATGGTTCGGCGACGGGTCCTGCTGTTGGTATCAGTAACTTTTACAATGATTATGCAAACGGCACCCAGAATATTGGATCGATCAATGAAGGTGTGATCATGAATTCAGTGATCTACGGAAGTCAGGATAGCGAAATTGCATTTGACACCATTCCTGATGCAATGGTCAATCTTAATTTTGATATTCATCACTGTTTGATTAAAAGAACCCCTGCTTCAACGGAATCTTTTTATCAGAACATCATTTGGAATTCGAATCCGATGTTCGTCAATACTGGAAACTACGATTTTAAGTTCTATTCCGCTTCTCCATTAAATAACAATGGAGTATTTACCACCATTTTCACTGACATTGATGGTAATCCAAGAAATGATCCTCCGGATATTGGAGCCTATGAAAATTAAAAAGAAAAAGGAGGGCATAAACCCTCCTTTTTTATTTCATTCAAATTAATTCAGCATTACTGAATGATGATCTTTTGTACTCTCTGCGCGTCATGATTGCCAACTCTTACAAGGTAAGTCGCTGCAGGCAGATCGTTTACATCAAAAACATACTTCATCATTCCTCCCATGATCTTTCCACTTCCTTTACGGATAGAACGACCATTCATTTCAAATAATTCGACCTCAACATTCGCATCGAACTGAACATTTTTCAATTCAACGTTAAGATCTCCATTATTTACATAAGCAACCATTTCTGATTCATTCAGCTGAGTCTGTGGTGTACCCAAGAAATCTTGAACTTCAAAGGAGAAAATTCTCGTTCTTCTACTTCCACTTGTTCCAATATATTCTCCTGTAAACCAGAATGTAGTTCCATTTGGATCAAGAGACATGTGAGAATAATCTCCAAATCGGTTTCCTCCTGATTGCGCACTCACTCCAGACACTGCAATTGTTTCCTGAGCCCACATTTGACCTAGTGGCTGCCATGGGAACCTTCCCGTATAACCTAAACTAGGAAATGAATTAGGTCCTGAGATTGAATATGCCAAACCAATGCTTCCATTCATATCCATAGCGATACTTCCCACAAAACGGCTATCTCCATCTGCTGGAGCATAGGTTCCTTCCTGATAGATTGAAAACTGTCCAGTCGACTGATCTTCTCTTAATTCATACCAACGGATACCTCCAGTGTTGTTATTATCTATATCTGTTACATGACATAACATTACTGTATTGTAGTCACTCCATCTGATGTATTGAGCTCTAAACGTGAATATAGAAGAAATCGCATCCAGTTTCTGAGATGAATTCTTCTGAACAATGTCATTCCAGGTGGTTGTGAACACCGAATTAAATGCTGTAGGATACAATGTCTGATGAACACTTACAGAGCTATTTGTAGGAGTATTCCAATCCACCTCCATTTTCAGAATTTTGATCACATCCTGAGAAACTCCATTCCATGAATCATCTTGGAAATAAAAGAAGTATTGCGGTGTTCCATATGGAGGTAAAGCACCATCCGCATCTGCAGGTAGGATACATTTAAAACCATAATGAGAAGAATAATTATAATTCAATCCAACCATAGCAGCTGTAGGATCACCAACCAACATCTTTTCGCGCTGGAATGCTGCCAGGTTTTTCTGTCCTGTATTTGAAGTCATGTAGTAACCGTCTGCCCAGATTGAAAATTTCGGGTAATCTGGGAACGTTGGCATTGTAAACGAGTACGTGTAATAAGTACCAGTTGGATCTGGAGTTGTAGAAACAGCAAACAAAATCTTATTTCCTGAGATCTGGAATTGAGTGATCACCCAGCGATCAGCATGTCTGTCGTATAATACGATCGGATCACCATCATTGCTACTCCCTGCCCAAAGTGAGCTCAAATTTAGCGAGCTGGTAACAGCAGTACCGTTTTTATCATAAACTCTATACTTTGAATTGACTGCTTGTACGTAATGGTTTGGTCCAGCTGCTCCTGAAGGATCCGGTGGAAATGCACCTGTTTGTCCATCCCAGTTTTTTATCGGTGCTTTTAAAGGAGTCGTACCAAAAGATTCCTGACGAATCGGATCCATTCCTGCCGGTAAAGCATCTTGGTTCACTGCTTCAGGTCTTTTGCGGCTTTCTCGAATCTGATGATCCTTCGCCATTTCTTTATCGCCGGAATCATCTGCTGTCGGCAGATCCTTTAAAGGAATACTAATTCCAAGGAATTCTCCACGTCTGAATGTAATTTGATCATTGTCTATTTCTTCCTGTGCAAAAGAATATGCTCCAAAAAGAATGAATGAAATAAGAAGTAAATTTCTTTTCATGAGATACGTATAATTTTAGCTTGTCTTCAAATTTCGCCATTTACATTCTAAAAACCTAATGAGGTAAATAGAAAAAGGGTCCATCAAGGACCCTTCAATATTAAATCTTATGATTTTCAGGCTAATTATGCATTGATAAGATTCATTCCATCAAGTACATCCATAACTCCTTTCACAGCCTCTGCAGACTCCTTAAGAAGTGCTTTTTCATCAGCATTCAAATCAAGTTCAATGATCTTCTCAATACCTTTTTTACCAAGTACAACAGGAACTCCAAGATAAATGTCCTTCATTCCATATTCTCCTTGCAACCAAGCACAAACCGGGAAGATTCTCTTCTGATCTCTGATCACCGCTTCAACCATCTGTGCGGCAGCAGCTCCTGGAGCATACCATGCAGATGTACCTAGAAGCTTAACGATCTCTCCTCCACCGAATTTTGTTCTTTCGATGATCTCATTCAACTTTTCTTCAGAGATCAATTCAGTAACCGGAATACCAGAAACTGTTGTATATCTTGGAAGTGGAACCATCGTATCACCATGACCACCCATCAATACTGCTTGGATATCTTTCGGAGAAACATTCAATTCCATAGCAAGGAATGAACGGTAACGTGCTGTGTCAAGAACTCCTGCCATACCAAATACTTTACTTGAATCAACCTTCGCTGTCAAGTAAGCACAGTATGTCATTACGTCAAGTGGATTAGAAACGATAATGATGATCGCATCCGGAGAATACTTGATCACATTTTCAGTAACAGTCTTCACAATTCCTGCATTGGTAGCGATAAGGTCATCTCTAGACATTCCTGGTTTTCTTGGAAGTCCAGATGTGATCACTACTACATCAGAGTTCGCCGTCTTTGAATAATCATTCGTAGAACCGATTGTTCTTGAATCATAAAGATTGATCGGGGAAGTTTCCCAGATATCCAAAGCTTTTCCTTCTGCAAATCCTTCTTTGATGTCCAATAAGACGATCTCATTTGCGATCTCTCTGTGAGCAAGAACATCAGCACATGTAGCTCCAACGTTTCCTGCTCCTACAACTGTTACTTTCATTTTATTTAATTTATTTCTGTTAATTCGATTTTGTTCGTTGACGAAATTAATCATTTTGAAAAATTATTCGTTTATTTTGTCCAATATTATCGGGATTTTTTGAATATTTTTCGTCAAAAGGCAACCCGCCCAAAAACCTAGCGTCTAATCAACGAAACTGATGTGGAGAATAAGGAAAAACTCAAATTGATCATTGAAGGCTGTCTGCGTAACGAGCGACGTGCACAAGAAGAGTTGTTCCGGCATTTCTACGGTAAGATGCTTGTGGTTTGCATGCGATACATGAACGACAGGGATACTGCCCAGGAAGTTTTACAGGAAGGTTTCATTAAGGTCTTTGAAAAATTGGGAGCATTTGACTATAAAGGGTCATTTGAAGGTTGGATTAGAAGGATCATTGCAAACACAGCAATTGATTCTATCAGAAAATCGAAAAAGGACCCCTATCTCACCGACAACGACAATGATTTTAAACTTGGCGCCGAGGATGAGATAGAAATGCGTGAAGAGTTGGAAATCACGGATATCAAAGCAGAAATAGCAATGGAAGCTATCCAGAAGTTATCACCTGCTTATCGCGCTGTTTTCAATCTATACGTATTGGAAGAATACTCTCATAAAGAGATTGCAGAAATTCTTGGGATCAGTGAAGGTACCTCGAAATCCAATCTCGCCAAAGCTAAAATGAATCTTCAAAAAATGTTGAGTGATAAATTCATGAATATTCGATAAAATGAAAATGAATATTGAAGAAATAATAAAGAAAAGCGTCGAAGGACATGAAATGCCTTACGATGCAGCAGCCTGGGATCAGATGAGTAAACGTCTGGATCAGGTGATGCCTACCAAACCTGCTTCTAATCTGAAGTGGTATCTTGGTGGAGCTGCGGTTATTGCTGCTGTATCTATCAGCGCTATACTTCTTTCAAACAATTCAGAGGAGCAAAAAGTTACACCTTCTGTTTCACAGACTACAGAAACGAACTCTAATGATTCTAAAAATCAACCGAATCATTCAGTTGACAATAACACAGGTACTGATGTTAAAGGTGTTCAAAACAACGAATTCGTTCAAATTGACCTGAATGATGTGACAGCCCAGAATAGTGGCTCAAGCAATCAAAATACATCAAGTACTTCACAAAATTCTGGAAGCACCAATACTACGACACAAAATGGTTCAAACAGCAATGCAAACAATACTGCTGACAACCAAAGAAATAATTCTTCTACTACACAGCAAGCTTCGAATTCACCGAGTCAAATTTCAATCCCTAAGATTGAAAATATTTGTCTTGGAGAATCAGTGAAGATTCAAAACAAAAATGAAGCACCAATTACGTTGATCCAGGCGAATGGATTAATTACAACGATTAAGCCTAAATCTTCTTTGACATTTATTGGAGATGAGGCAGGAACGTATAAAATAGGCGTGATGAAGGGTGCAGATTTCATTGAAGGAGACTCGTTCAAAGTACTTGAGGGACCGAATGCAGAATTCTCAATTGTTGAGGCAAATACGTTTGACAATGGTGTCCCTGTTGTAAGAGTAGAATCTGGTTCAACTGGCTCAAATTACAATTGGTCAATCAATGGAATTATAAGAGAAGGTAAAAATGCCGAGTTCAACCTTTTCGAAAAAGGCAATTACAACATCGTTCATGAAGTAACAGGTTCAAATGGCTGTAAAAGCAGTGTTGCTCGTAAGGTTACTATCGAAGAAGATTATAATTTATTAGCCGCAAATGCGATCCGTCCGAATTCATCAATTGGCGAGAACACCAGCTTTATGCCATTTGCGCTGACAGTTCGTGATGTTGAATTCACATTAATTATTGTAGATGCTGCGAATGGAGCAGTAATCTTCGAATCGTCGGATGCAACTCAAGGATGGGATGGTACTGACAAACGAAATGGACAACAAGTAAAAAGATATACTCCATTTGCATGGAAAGTGGTGATCAAGAATCCGCTTCCTGGAGAAAGAAATGAATATCGTGGTACCGTAACAGTTACCGACTAAACCTAAACGATGATCATAAGAAAGGGGCTTAATGCCCCTTTTTTATTTGATCTCTATTCCAGAGCTCATTATCTTTTCTTTTAAATCTGCTTTCCTTTTCTCAAATGAAGATGCACTCGAGCTTTCAGGATGCAGGAGATCATGTTCACACATGGAACGGTATTGACCAATCAACTCAAGTAAATTAGCATGTTTCTCATCAAGAATATGCTCAATGAGTCTTTCCCAAATGATCTCAATTGCCTGAGCAGACGGATGCACAAGATCCTTCTTATAAAAACGATAATCCCTTAATTCATCGATCAGAATCTCATAAGATGGAAAATAAAAAATATCATCATTTCCTGATAATCGATAAGCCAATTCGATCAAACGGGCCTTGCTTCTGTTGTTTTCAACCAAGCCTTCCTTGCTATGACGCACAGGACTAACTGTTAGAACTATTTTGACTGATGGATTTACTTTCTTGATCTTGTCTATGGTCTCTAACCAATTCTTTTCCATTTCCTCCACCGATGACAATCTCTTCTCAAAATTCTGTGAAGGAACTTTATGACAATTAGCTACTACTTCTGCGGATTCCTTTTCGATGTAACCCCATGCTGTTCCAAATGTTATGAATATCACTTTAGAACTGTTTAGGTATTTTTTAAGTAATTCGTTCCGTTCATTTAATCTCTCGATCAACTGTTCTGAATCTGTCCCATAGATCTGGGATCCGGCATTATAAGACAACAGAATTCCATCCCTTTCTACTTGTCTCACCTTCATTTGACCAGACAATCCTTCCAAGATGTTCCTAGCGATCACGTCAGGGTGAAAGATAGTACCATGCGGATTGGAAAGTGAATTAAAACCGAAGTATGAAAACTTAGCACCTATATCATCTGAAAAACAACTCCCTAGTAACAATATGTCGTCCTCGTATCCTATTCGAAATGGAAATTCGCTGATGATAGTTTGGAGCATGAATTTCCTCATAGTCCCATCAATACTTTTGCATTTTCTATTGCTGCACTATCAATTCGCTCACCGCTCATTAAACGAGCAACTTCCTCGATGGACTCTTCTTTACTAAGCTTACGAATGTTGGTGTATGTACTTTCACCTGTTGACGATTTTTCTACTTTCAAATGATGTTGTGCTCTGGCTGCCACTTGTGGTAAATGTGAGATCGCCATCAACTGCATGTTACTACCCATTTTCAAAAGTAATTCTCCTATTTTTTGAGCAACTTCTCCTGAAACTCCTGTATCGATCTCATCAAACAAAACCGTCGGCAATTGTTTTTTCTCTGAAATCAGCTTTTGAAGTGCTAACATCACCCTGGATAATTCACCACCGGAAGCAGCCTTTTCGATCAACACAGGCGCAACCCCTTTATTTGCTGAAAAATACATTTTCAAATCCGTCATTCCTTGATCATTCAAAGCTCCTCGCTCTTCTAATTGAAAATGAAGAATCGTTTCCGGTAATTTGAGATCCGACAAAAGTGACTTAATTTTTAATTCGATCGAATCGACACTATTTTTTCTGGAATTGTGGAGATCTTTAGCAAGAATCATCAACTCAGAATTCAGATCCTCCACTTCTTTTTCAAGCAGCAAAATTTCTTCAAGCATTCCGACCTCATTGGTGACCCGAGTTTGCAATTCAGTCATAAAAATGACCAGTTCGGACTGATCTTTTAATCCATGCTTATTCAAAACCAGATTGTATCGATCTAATTTATTTTCAAGCTCTTCCCTACTCATTTTAGGACTATCAAGATCATATGCTATTTCGGATGCTTCGCTGGAAAGTTCTTTGATTTCAATCAACAGCGAAGACAAACGTTCATGAAGATCTTTCAATCGATCGCTCTTCATATCGATCTTATCCAGCGTATTCTTTGCCCTGATCAGTCCACCAACAAAACTTTCATCACCTTCATTCATTTCTGAAACAGCCTGAAGGGCTCCCTTGATCTTTTCGGAATTCTCAATAAAACTATACTCCTCTTCGATCGACTTGTAGTCCGTTTTTTCCAATTGCAACGACTCCAATTCTTTCAATTGAAAGTCAATATAATCTTTCTCCTGTATTGTCTTTTGCTGTTCAGTTTTGAGGGACTCCAGTTTTTGTCTTTGTTTTTTATAAAAGGTGAATTTCTTCTGGAATCGGTCCTTTTCCTCAGTTGTACCTGCAAGAATATCCAGTATTTCTAACTGATATTCAGGGTCTTTCAATTCAATCGTGTTGTACTGCGAATGAATGTAGATCAGCTTCGTCATAAACTGACGCATCACCCCCAATTGTACCGGAGTATCGTTAATGAATGCTCTTGATCGTCCTGTTTTACTGATCTCTCGTCGAACGATCAATTCATCCTCAGCCTCTAGATCATTCTCAGTATAAAGATCATCGATAACAAGCCCTTCAGTATTAAAAACTGCTTCTACCACAGATTTATCTCCGTCTGTTCCGATCACATTAAAGTCGGCCCTTTCACCAGACAAAAGATTAAGCGAATTCAAAAAAATCGACTTTCCTGATCCGGTTTCACCTGTGATAACAGTAAAACCCTGATCAAAGGAAAACGTCAGTTCTTTGATCAACGCAAAGTTTTTAATACTAAGATGACGGATCATCAGTTTAGAATTTCCTGATACCTTGAAGCGTTAGCTGGGTCAATCCTCTTTAACAGATTCACCATTTCATTTTTATCCTTCAATTCTGCATCAGAATATAAGCTCTTGATCTCATCTCTTTTCGCCTGAACGAAATTCAATGTATTCACAGAATTGGGACGAGTAGCTGCTACTTTATTCAATTTAGAAAGAGCATCAAAAATGGCTTGACGACCTGCAATTTTATCATCGTAAAGCATATCCACGCCTTTGCGGTGATATTCATAGCTACATTCTCTAAGTGGCTCAAACAGTTGATGAAGAATATTATCAACGAGGTAAAAGCGATTTCGTTTTCCGGCTTCATTGGATTTCCAACCGGCTAGAGGTGAAACTTGAGCATTCGAAACGATGTTTTGCGCTTCAGTAAAATATGGAGTCCCTCCTTTCAATGAAAAGGTGTCATAATCCATCCCAATAATGAAATAAGCATAGAATGCCAGGATTGAAGTCAGATTGTCTCTGTATTGATTCGGAGCATAAACAAGAACGGCATTTCTACTGTATGAAAACTGTACATCATCGTCCTGAAAATTGAAAATGGTCGTATTGTAGGACGAATTAAATGCTGGTCTAGAAGACTGAACCTGAATAGATCCTTTGTAATTTCCAGATGAAGGAATTTCATTGATCTGAAGCTGAATATTGCAATTGATCCTTTCCTCAACTTTGAATTTATCTTTCGTCCATTGAGTTGTATTCATTAGATCATAGATCGTTTGCTTCAACTGATCAAAGATCTCCTTCTCAACAGAGGTAACTTCCAGTCTAGCATCAGTAATGATACTAACCTGACAGTTCAATTCCTGGGCATGACCTCTGCCAATAACAAGACTTAAAAGAAATAATACAACAATTCTCATTTCAAGTTTTCTACTATAACATTCACAATATCTTTTGCCGATTCGGACTTAGACTTTAACTCAAAAACCGTCAAGTTATTGTTAGCATCTAAGATAGATATTTTATTTGTATCAACTGAAAAGCCTGCTCCCTCTTCCGTTGAATTATTCATTACGATAAGGTCAAGATTCTTCTTCAATAACTTCGCTCTACCGTTTTCGATCATGTTTTCAGTTTCCAAAGCGAAACCTACTAAAAACTGACCGGATGATTTATGAGATCCCGCCCATTCGAGAATATCCGGATTTTTAACGAGCTCCAATTTCAGCTCATCATCGTTCTTTTTGATCTTATGATCAGCTTTTTCTTTAGGACGGTAATCTGCTACCGCAGCAGAAAAGACACCGATATTAGAGTCTGACCAGTGTTTTTTTACTTCAATGAACATATCATCGGCACTGGTCACTTTAATGATCTTCAAGCTAGGATGTTCGAGCTGAAGATTAGTCGGGCCTGAGATCAACACAACCTCGGCACCTTCATTTAACAATGCTTGGGCTATTGCATAACCCATTTTTCCAGATGAGTGGTTTCCTATGAAACGAACTGGATCAATTGCCTCATAGGTTGGCCCAGCAGTAATCAAGACTTTTTTAGAAATAAGCTTTCCTTTGTTTTTGAAATGCTCTTCTATCTTAGCATGAATGGTTTCGGGTTCGGCCATCCTCCCCTCTCCTTCTAGACCACTAGCTAGTTCACCACTTTCAGCAGGGATTATTTGTACCCCGTCCTTCATGAGCTGATCAAGATTTCTTCGTGTGGTTGGATGAGCGTACATATCGAGATCCATGGCAGGCGCAACCATAACCGGTCCTTTCATGGATAAAAAAGAGGCTAACAAGAGGTTATCACATCCTCCTGAAACCATTTTACTCAACGTATTTGCCGTTAGCGGTGCGATCACCATTAAATCAGCCCACAATCCATACTCCACATGATTGCTCCATTCACCTGTTTGCTTGTTCCAGAATTCAATACCGACAGGATTTCCGGATAACGTCGAAACCACAAGGGGACTTATAAAATCACAAGAGGCAGGAGTCATTATACATTTGACTTCTGCCCCTGATTTTTTTAATAACCTGATGAGAAATGCGATCTTGTACGCCGCTATTCCACCAGTTATACCAATAAGGATGCGTTTACCACGCATTTGAATTATTTTTCTTCAGCTTTACGAATGTAAATCTGCTCATGTTCTAACTCCTCGATCGCTAAAGCAACTGGCTTCGGCAATTTCTCATAGAACTTTGAAATTTCGATCTGCTCTCTGTTTTCAAAGATCTCCTCAAGATTATCTGTAGAAGATGCAAATTCCTGAAGTTTTTGAGTAAGCTCCTCTTTAACTTCAACACTGATCTGGTTTGCTCTTTTCGCAAGAACCACAATCGATTCATAAACATTCCCAGTCTGATCTTCCAATTTAATGGTGTCACGTGTAACTGTAGAGCGCTCAGCAGAACTATTCTTAATATTCATAAGGTATTAATTTCCGGATGTTAATGTTTCAAGTTCCTTGTTCAACAGGTCAAAATAATTGTCGACTTCTTTTTTGTACCTGGAATCAGGGAATTCGGCCACAAAGTTACGACTTCTTTCAATAGATTCTTCAATACGCTCTCTTTTTTTCGATTCAATACTGTTTTTTGACAACATATATGAATTTCGAACCAATTGATAATAGATCTCTTCTCGTTTATCAGAACGTGGGTGATCCTCCATAAAAGTCAATGCAGAGGTTACAGCTGCTCTGTAATCTTCCATCTTCACATACAGCTTAACAGATTCGTAATCCTTACGCTCGAGCTTCAAACGCAAACGATCCATAATGTGGTTGCACGAATCCACCAAAGTAGATGCCGGATATCGATTTATGAACTGTTGAAGGTCATTGATCGCCAATTCTGTTTCCTGCTGATCCAGTGTATGATCAGGCGAATTATTCACAGAACACATCGCCGACAAGAACAAAGCTTCTTCACATTTCACACTAACCGGGAAACGCTGAACAAATGTACCCAGATAATATCCAGCCATATAAAAATCTTTACCCAGATAATAGGCTTTACCTATTCTGAAATACGATAATTCACCTTCACCTGTTTTTGGCATTCTTTGATAGATCTGCTCATACAGTGTAATGGATTGAAATAGCGAATTATCCTTGATCTTCGGATTTCCAAATCGATCAATTTTTAATTCTCCATTTTTCTTGTACTGATAACTTTGACCTTTGTCATACAGCTTGTTTGCCTCCTTTAGCTTCAGCTCATAATCATCGCCTTTAACAATAGAGTTATAGTCTGAGCAGGAAACAAATCCAAATCCAATTGAGAAGAATAATAATGTGATCAGCAATTTCATTGGCAACAAAAGTAAAAGAATTCAGCTGATATATCCATTTTGTGATTTCGAATTAGGCACAGATTTTCACAAGAAATCTTAAATTCACCTCACTCTTAGGCTACGACCGATCTGAATTGTTGTCGTAGGACGAATTCCGTTCAACTGACAAAGCTTAGAAACAGTTGTTTTATTCCTTGCGGCAATTGCTGTAAGTGTATCTCCTGAACGAACTTTGTAATATACTCTATTTGTATTGTTCACAGCAGCATAAGAAGGGCTTTCACCATGCTCATCCTGATCCGTCGGTTTTGCTCCTGGACGGAACAAACCTTTATGAACCATCAGATTCTCATCTTTACACTGTCGTTTTTCGAAATCGATGATCTCCTCCGGATTCATAGGTGCATCAAAAAATCTTACCTCAAAATGCAAATGCGATCCATATGACCTTCCGGTATTACCTCCCAGACCAATCGGTTCTCCAGCCACAACATCCTGATCTGGAACAACAAGTAGTTTACTTAAATGCGCATAAAACGTCTCTAGTCCGTTGTAATGGCGAACGATCACAAGATTTCCGAATCCTCCATCGTTGAATTTTGCATATCGGATCTTACCCGACCAACAAGAATAAACAGTGTCACCTGTTTCAAGATCCAGATCAATACCATTGTGGTAACGGCCGGATCGATATCCATACCTCGAAGTAACAATTCCTGATACCGGTGGATAAAATTCGCTATGCTGATCTTCAAGAACACACAACCATAATGTGTCTCTTAATCTGGAAAGATCGTTCTGACGGTCAGAAGTATAACATACATCATGATCCCAGGTTTGAACAAATTGATAAAAGGTATCTTCAACAAGAAGTGCATTCAGTTTTGGATTCAAAATCCCGTCAAAACCAATATCATCGAGGTATTGCCAAGTTCTGTCATTGAAGATCACAAGCGGACCATTGATCGTTTCAACTGTATCAATAGGGGTTTGGGCAAAGCTTTTGCCGAATAGAAAAATGGAGAGAAAAAGAAAATATATTCTGATCATGTCCCTTGCAGAGGATTTAATCTTTCTAGTTTGTCGCTCAAATATAATAAAACCGTCTTATTTTTTCGCGACTTCCATCACAAGTATGTTATAGAAGACATCCTCTCCCGGTTTCACAAAATCCATGTAACCTTTATCAGCATAAGCATCTGAAGCTGGCACAAGGATATATAGTCTATCCGATGTTTTAGCATTTATTAACGCTTTCCTTAATCCCGGGACAATTCCCTGGTCACCTAGTGAAAAAACAAAGGGCTGATTCGTCCTGAATGTATTAGCAAACAACGCTGATGACGGAGAACTCGCCATCGCATGAAAAGATACACTATACCCTTCCCCGAATTTTTCCTTATTGTTTTTGTTCTCTTCCAAAATCCAAACCTTCGTGCCATCCACAACACGATCCGGTTTGATCTTGGACAGAATTCTGATGGTTAGAAAATTATCTGCATTCGGCGGAATCAAACCATTGACACCTTTCTCACCTCTCGCTAAATGTGAAGGAATCTTGATCCTGGCAAAATCTCCAACTTTCATTCCCTTAAGGGCAATATCCCATCCCTTTGTTTGCATATTATAACCTACCATAAAAGGCAAGCTTTCCATTTTAAGCAAATGATTTCCATCTACAACATTGCCGTCTTTTAATCGCACTTTATAATCGATACTGATCAGATCTCCAGCATTAATCGATTCCCCATCTCCTCTTTCAAACCATTCGATCATCAATCCATTATCGAAATTCTTGGTTGTTTGAACCTCGTGATCCTTATCCAGTGAATAGTTATCTGCTTTTTTCTGTACAAGTGGTTTCTCATCCGACTTTTTCTGTTCTACACCGGAAGTATCACATGATGCCAATGCAATCAACACAACCAAAAATCCAACTCTTCTCATTATTTAAGTTTAACCAAGTGAATATCAACGATCAAAACAGATAACGGCGGGACTTTATCCAGATCCCCGATAAGTCCATGTGCGAGGTGACTAGGGATAATTAGCTTAGCCTTTTCTCCCACTTTCATTTTTTTAATCCCTTCATGAATACCTGACTCAATATCCGTTCTATCAATCACAAACTCATTCACCTCATCTTCTGCCGTTTTATACACTTCAGTATCGTCAAGAAGGGAAATTTTCAATTCTACTTGCGCCACCTGACCTATAAGTGCCGAATCACCTTCTGTTTCCTCATAAATGTAGTATTGAAGTCCTGTGCCCGAAGATTTCATTTTCCAATCCTTGTGTCGCTCCAAATAAAGTTTGATCTGTAATTGTTCTTCGACCGCCAGATTCTTGTTCATGGTAGTGGACTTCTCACTATTCCATTCTACTTTCTTTGGATCATTCTCCTCTCCATTTCCGCACGAAAACAGGACAAAAGCAGCTAAAAACCCAAGAATCAATTTCATGAATTCCAGTATTTTGATAGATTACTTTTAAATAGAGAAACGGCTTCATTAAGGCTTCCGTAATAAATTCCCCCAGACGCATATTTATGCCCTCCACCATCGAAAAGGTCTCTTGCCATAACATTAACGATCTGTTCTCCTTTAGATCTCAATGAAATTTTGATCACTCCATCCTTTTCAGAAAAAAGCGCCGCCATTTTTATACCTTGAATAGAAAGAGCCATGTTGACCAGTCCTTCGGTGTCCCCTTTTTCGTAATTGAATTTATTTAGTTCCTCTGATGTAAGCGATATAAACGCAACGGGGAGATCCTGGATCACTTCGATCTTTTCGCTCGTCGCAAAGCCTCTTAATTTCAATCGATCAAGCGTATTGGTATCAAAAACCTGCTCGTGAACCTCATAGTGCTTCACTCCAGCTCTCATCAATTTGGCAAGCGTTTCATGTGTTTCAGGACTTACCGACGGAAATCTGAAGGATCCGGTGTCAGTCATGATTCCCAAATACAATGGTGTACCAACGGCTGAATCCAACAAATCCAATTTTCCGCAACCTTCGATCAACCTGAAGATCAATTCAGAAGTCGAACCAGTATAGGTATCGGAAAATACAATATCATAAAATTCAATATCCGGATTTAAATGGTGATCGATCACGATCTTTCTCGCTTTTGAAGTTCTCAAGAAGATTTCCATTTCTGGCCCAACTCGATCTGGCGCATTGTAATCCAAAGAAAACAGAAGATCAGCACCGGTAATTAACTCAGCAGCTTTTTCTTTCTCCTCGTCATAGATCTCGATCTGGTGAACATCCTGAACCCAATGTAAAAATCCTGGAGCTTTATCAGGATGAACAACATGAACCGTTTTACCAAGTTTACAGATGAATTGATATAAGCCCATCGATGAACCTATAGAATCTCCGTCGGGAGATCGGTGTGAGGTTATTACGATCTTATTTGCTTTTTGAATTTCATCAAATATTTCCTGGTAAACTGTCATTCTTTCTATAATCCTTGGTAGCGATTTCGTTACTTCGACAAAAGCGCTTTAGTTTCTGATGTAATTCTTTGACGCAGCCCTTCCGAAACAGGATGCAAAGGCATTCTCATATGTTCCTCCATCAACCCGCGAACTTTCAAGGCCACTTTAACTCCCCCTGGGTTTCCTTCTTCAAAGAACATCTTAGTTACGGGTAAAAGATCGTAATGTTCCTTTCTAGCTGATTCAAGATCTCCATTCAATGACGCAGAAACCATTTTTGAAAACTTCTCCGGAAACGAATTAGCAACAACCGAAATTACTCCGTCTGCACCTGCAGCAATTAGAGGCATAGTGATTGCATCGTCACCTGATAAGATTCCAAAACCATCCGGTTTCAATCGAATAAGCTCCATGATCTGCTCCATGTTTCCTGAAGCCTCTTTCATCGCAACAATGTTCTTTATTTCTGAAAGGGCCAATGTTGTTTCCGGTAGCATATTAGAACCTGTTCGTCCAGGAACGTTATAAAGGATAATTGGTAGATCCGTATGATCAGCAATGTATTTATAATGCTCAATGATCCCTTTCTGTATCGGTTTGTTATAGTACGGAGAGACACTCAATATTCCATTCACGCCAGCAGGTATCTTTTTAAACGATTCTGCAACAGACATTGTGTTATTTCCACCCGCTCCGTACACCACAGGTAATCTTCCATTATTAACTGCAAGAACGGTGTCTAAAACCTTCATCTTTTCATCCTGACTCAACGTTGGCGACTCACCCGTTGTCCCCTGAACAACCAGAAAATCTGTTCCTCCATCAATTTGAAGCTGAACCAACTTCTCTAGACCTTTAAAGTCGATCGAATAATCTGAATTAAAAGGAGTTACAAGAGCAACCCCCGCACCTTTGAATGGATTTCTCATTAGGCTGATAATTTTTCTAACGTTTGTTTTGCAAAGCTAACCATTTCATGCATATCGGTCCCTTTACATTTGACATGTATATCTACATCTTTCACAGATGTATTCACACCAACATGAAATTTAACTTTTAATTTTTTGAGTTGTTTATCCAGACCAGGAATATCATGTCCAAAATTGATCACCAGATCATATTTTTTGGAAAAGACGCTATCCAGAAGATCGCCTTTCATCTTACCTAACCAGTTAAAATCCTTTGGTGAAATAAAATGGATCAAGCGATGCGGAGGTAGATCTTCTTTTTTGATCTCCCCAGGTATGGTAACTATGATATCTAGTAATTTCACCTTACTGTCATTCAACATCACGTCCAGCTCTTTCCTGAATGCCCGATAGTGTTCTTCATTTCGATATTGAAAAACCACTACGAGATTTTCAACCTTTTTCCATAGCGAAGTCATCTCTGTCATCATCCTATCATTTTAATAAATTCATCTTCTGAAAGGATCTTTACTCCCAGATCGGTCGCTTTCTTCAACTTGGACGGTCCCATCCCATCTCCTGCAAGAAGATAATCGGTCTTGGATGAAACTGAGGAAACGTTCTTTCCCCCATTCATTTCAATAACCTCTTTGATCTCTTCTCTGGAAAAAGCATTAAAAACACCACTTACTACAAACGTTTTCCCTTCCAAAACATTGCTGGCTCCTTCTTTTTCTTTTAACTCAAATTGAAGACCATAGGATCTCAAACGTTCAACCAGCCCCTTGTTATAATCATCAAGAAAAAATTGCTGGATTGAAATTGCAATTCGCTCTCCAATCTCATCAACAGCGACTAGATCATCGTAACTCGCACTCATCAGTGCATCCATATTCTTGAAATATTTCGCCAGTTTTTTAGCTACTGTCTCACCGACATACCTGATCCCCAAAGCGAATAGCACTCTTTCAAATGGTACATCTCGAGATGCATTTATTCCGCTGATCAAATTTTCCGCAGACTTTTCGGCCATACGATCCATTTGTAAAACTTGATCATAGGTCAATTCATACAGATCCGCATAATTTGAGATCATATTTCTTTCAACGAGCATATCGACTGTTTCAGCTCCTAATCCTTCGATATTCATTGCCTTTCTCGAAATGAAATGCTCGATCCTTCCTTTGATCTGAGGGCTACAACCTTTCTCATTCGGACAAAAATGTTGTGCTTCTCCTTCTCTTCGTATCAGTTCTGATCCGCATTCCGGACACGCCGAAATATAAATAAGCTTTCCTGCAATTGGCTGTCTTTTCTCAAGGTTTACTCCCACAATCTTAGGTATGATCTCTCCACCCTTCTCGACGTACACATAATCACTCTCATGTAGATCCAGTTTTTCGATCTGATCAGCATTATGTAATGATGCTCTTTTAACCGTGGTACCACCTAGCTGAACAGGTTTCAAATTTGCAACTGGTGTAATTGCACCGGTTCTCCCAACTTGATAGGTAACACTTTCAAGTTGGGTCTCTACTCTCTCTGTTTTAAATTTGAAGGCAATTGCCCATCTGGGTGATTTGGCCGTAAATCCAAGTTTCTTTTGAATTCCGTAGTCATTCACTTTGATGACAACCCCATCTATTTCGAAAGGTAAATCATCTCTGTGTTTATCCCAGTAATGAATAAAGTCCATGATCCCCGCAATGGAATCTGTCTTTTCAATCAATCTATTTTTAGGTGTCGGCGCTTTGAACCCCCAATCTAAAGCTGTTTCAACTGCTTCAAAATGCCCCTTGAATGGATTTGTTTCCGCGTAAAAACCATATAAATAGGAATCCAGCCCACGCTCTGCAACAATTTTTGAATCTTGCATTTTCAGTGTCCCGGCAGCTGTATTCCTTGGATTAGCAAACAACTGTTCTCCATTCTCCTCCCGTTCAGCATTCAGCTTCAAAAACCTCGTCAATGGCATAAAGATCTCTCCCCTGATCTCAAAATCTTCAGGAAAGTCTCCTTTCAATTTCAAGGGTACAGAACGAATGGTTTTTACATTGTTCGTTACATCTTCGCCCTGAGTTCCGTCACCTCGAGTAACAGCCCTAGTCAGTAAACCATTCTGGTATCGAATCCCAATTGCTACGCCATCATATTTGAGCTCACAAACATATTCGACCTTTTCATCAATCGACTTTTTGATCCTGTTCTCCCAATCCTGAATTTCTTCTTCAGAATACGTATTTGAAAGGGATAACATTGGAAAACGATGAACTACAGTTTCAAATTTTCGGGTGATATCACCCCCAACCCTTTTTGTAGGGCTATGTTCGGATGCAAATTCCGGGAATTGTGCTTCAAGAGCCTCAAGTTCCTTAAGGAGCACATCAAAATCGTAATCAGAAATTTCTGGTTGATTTACGACGTAATACAAATGGTTATGCTTTTCGATCTCTTCAGAAAGAAAATTGATCCTACCCAGCGCCTGATCCTTATTCATGACGTGAAATTAATTATTCGTTCTCTCATTTTTTCTTGATTAGAGAAGAAGGTCTTAACAATGAAATGTTGGAATAGGTCAATTTATACTATTTTTAATCGATAGCCGTTAGAACAGATCAATTCACAAACTATGAACATTTTTAACAAAGCACTTATTCTGAGCATATCACTACTGACAATTGTTTCCTGCCAGAAGAAAAAATTGAATGAAGAACTTTACGAAGCAGCAAAAGCTACTGACCTTCAGTTTTATAAAAATAAAGACACGCTTTATTCTGGAGCCGGTGGTAGTCCACATGGAAGTTTCAAGCTAAAATTCAATAGTACTGCGGTATCTTCTTTAGGAGCTGATGGTAAACTTCCGGTTGGAGCAGAATTCTCGAATGGTTCTGTCATCGTCAAAGAAGTCTATTCAGGGGGAGAGCTTACTTTTTATGTAGTAATGAAGAAAGACAGTGAATCGAAATTTCAAGGAGAAAACTGGGTTTGGGGAGAATATAAACCAAATGGAGATGTTGCCTATAGTGTCTCCGATAAAGGAAGCAGTTGTATTAGCTGTCATTCGGCAGGTATAAGCAGAGACTTGACCAGGTCTTTTGATCTTCACTGATCATGTGTAATTGATCTGATCGCCTTATCAATTATTAAGATTTAAGGTACCTTTGATGAAAGTTTAATCATGAGGTACACTATTGTTTTGCTTTATTTTTCATTAGCATTCGCTTGCTTTGGACAGTCAACAAATTGGAGCTTAAAGGTTGATTCTGCCAGTATTTTTTCTTCTCCAAGATTTACAGACCTAAACAAAGACGGGGTTCTGGATGTAATCATCGGTGGAGGTTTAGAGCATCAATACACACAACATGCTGTCATTGCTGTTGATGGAAAAAATGGTCAATTATTATGGGAAGCTCCATCAAGATCGCAACTATACACTAGCGCACTCTTTCAAGATATCACCGGCGATGGTATTATGGACGTTTTCATTGGAGGTAGAGAAGCTTGTTTCATGTCAATTAACGGAGCAACTGGAGAAATTCTGTGGGAATTCTGGAAAGAAAAAAACGCAGATCCTAGAAAAGCGGGATGGCTAAACTTCTTCTGCACACAATGGGTTGAAGACCAGAACAAAGATGGTTATAAAGACCTTCTGGTTACTAACGGAGGAGATTACCTGGCGCTTCCTAATCAAAAAAAGAGACCTGCTGCCCGGATCATGATCCTTTCAGGAAAAAATGGAGATATTTTAAATGATGTAAGCTTTCATGAGGACCGAGAATCGTATTATGCCCCACATACGATTATTGATTCCGAAGGAAACATCAAGATCATTTATGCGTCTGGAGGAGAAACAGTTGACGGTAGTCTTTGGTCGGTTGATTTCACAGACCTGTCCAAAAGAAAAATGAAAAATTCCAAGTTGTTGCTTAAAGATGAAATTAAAGGGATCATTTTGAATTCAATTTTGGCAGATCTCAACGGTGACAAACATGACGACCTTGTGGTAGCTCACATGAGTGGGAAAATCACAGCCGTGGATATCGCCAATAACAGAAACATCTGGCAAAAAGAACACGAAGGATATGAATGCTACGTCACCCCTTCATTTGGCTATTTCAACGAAGATAAAATACCTGATGTCTTTACTATTTTGGCTTTCGGTTCATTCCCGATGTATTCTTCCTTTAAATTGATCGTACTGGATGGCAAGGACGGGTCGACGATCTACTCAGAAGAAACTGGATTTAATCAGTATTCTCCTGGAGTTTCAGCTGACATTGATCATGATGGAATTGATGAATTGATCTATGTTCACAACACACTAATTGACCAAGAGAAATTCACCACGGTAAATCAAGTCAGAGTGGTCGACATTAACGATAATTCCAACTATTTCATCGGTAACGTTAGACCTGGAGTATCTATGGCTTCCTCACCTTCCCTTGTCGATAGCGACAATGATGGTAAAATGGAACTGATCATAGGAACCTCATCTTTACCAATGGAAGGTTTCGATCAATACAGTATAATTGAGTCTATTTCTTTGCCATATAAAGATCTGAACGTTTCCTGGCCAGGTTATTTAGGACCATATGAAAATGGAATTCTTAAGAAATGATCCGAACTGCTGGCATATTTGTTCTCTCATTTTTAATTGTCATGCCGTTATGTTATTCGCAAGACAGCATAACTGAAAGAAAGACGAAAAAAATTAAAATCTTACCGGTTCCAGCATTAGGTTACAGCCCTGAAACTAAATTCTATTTTGGCGCTGTCGCATTGTTTCAAATGAATTTTTATCAGGATTCTTTAACGAGAACGTCCAACGCAAAAGTTGAATTGAACTACACAATGCGCAAACAATTCATTGCTGAAGCGGAATGGAATTACTTTTTCAAGGAAGAAAAATGGTTTACGAACGGTATTCTTCATTTCTCAAAGTTTCCGGATTTGTATTACGGCATCGGACCAAATACAATAAACACCAATGAACTCAATTATCAGAGCAACAGAGCAAAAATTGATCTGAATCTACTTCGACAAGTTTCAAAAGGACATTTCCTCGGTGGAGGACTGAAATATGTTGACTACTGGGATGTTGCCTCGTTAACGGATATGATAATCCCATTTCAAGAATTAATTGATGCTCGTGCTTTGGGTCTCCAGTTGCAATATCTTATTGACAAAAGAAACAGCATTCTTACCCCTACCAATGGATATTATATGAGATTTTACAATGCAGAACTTTCAACTGCGAATGGTGTATATGCTCAATTCTCCTTGGATCTCAGGAAGTATCACACACTAGGTAAAAAGAAGAATCATACTTTTTCGGGGAGAGCATATACAGTTCTGAACACCTCGAACGCACCTTTCTTTGACATTGCATTGTTAGGAGGAGACAAATTGGTAAGGGGTTATTATTTTGGTCGTTTTCGAGACCTTTCATTGTCAACGGTCCAGATGGAATATCGGTACACATTATACAAATGGTTTGGTCTTTCAGGATTCGCCGGTATCTCAACCCTGTATCACAATACCGAAACATTCGGAACCTATATTCGTCCAAATGCAGGCGTAGGTCTCCGAATTAAAGTAGATAAAAATGAAAACACGAATCTTCGGTTTGATTATGCCATTGGGAATGACGGACAAAGCGGTTTTTACGTAAGTTTTGGGGAATCGTTCTAACTTAAAAACCAATAGTTCCATCAGGCGAAATCTTATAAATATTTCCTGACTTCAAGTTTTCAAATTCCATTTTTGTAAGACCCGGAAAATGGACATCTAACCTTTCAAGCGTCTTTTTATCTCCTAACCCATACCAAATCACTCTTCCCGATTGTGATGCTTGCCCACTGCCTCCATCAACTTCTCTGAACGATTTTCCTCCCTGGTCATGAAAAACGACTGAGCATCCAAAACAATCTTTGTTAATGTTCTTTCCGTCACCCTTCAGCTCAACACCTATCCAGTTTCCAGTGGGCAGATCATTTCTGAAACACTTGATCTTCTGTTCTGTCTTTGCGAATGCCGCCCAGGGTAGTTTAACCACTGCGGAAATAATATCCAGATCGCCATCATGATCGAAATCTGTGATCACTGAGCCCCTGTGCGATAAAAAATCATTCAATCCTGAAGCCGAAGAGCCATCTATGAATTTGTTATCTTCTTGAAGAAAGAATTTGTTTTCGTCTTTCACGGAAGTTCTTGGAACTAAGGTCAAAACATTACCTTTTGAAACAAAGAGGTCCAAATCTCCATCGAAATCAGCATCAAAGAACAATCCACTCCAACTAGTACCCCTTAATGAATCTTTTACAAAGGTTAAATCTACTCCCAACTCTGTTGATCTATCCGTAAAGTCTCCTTTTGAATTGTAATACAAATAATTTTTACCAATATTGGTAATGTAATAATCGGGATCTCCGTCTTTATCGACATCTCCCTGACCAATTCCCATCCCATACATTTTAACGTCAAATCCTTTTTCTAAAGAAACATCCTGAAAAAATGGTTTAGGAAATTCATTTCTGAAATAGTGATTTCCGTTGTTAGTCCATTCGCCAAAATCATTCAAGAGCAATAAATCCTGATCTCCATCCTGATCTACATCTGTCAAGCTTGCAGCCAAGCCACATCCGGCATCGTTTACTTTATATTTTTCTGATGATTCGATAAAATTCACACCATCGATATTCATTAACAATCTGTTTTCAAAACAAACTGGGTCATAACCTATTTCCCTTCCCTTTTCATCCATTAATCCCCCCATTGATTCCACATAATTCGTCAGATAAAGATCCGGAAAACCGTTTCTATCAATATCTCCCCAACTACCACTTGAATAATTTCCAGGCTCTATGTATTCCGATAGATCGATCAATTCAAATTTCTTTCCCTCTATGTTTTTCAATAATGCCGGCGACCTTTTATCCCCTCTCCCCATTCCTTTCCCATAATTAAGCACTACAAAATCTGTAAAACCATCATTGTTGTAATCTGCCGAAAGTGCACCTTGGATAAAATATCCTTCAAGAACATTCAATCCAAAATCTTCAGTTTTGTCTACGAATTTTCCACTTTCATTGAGCCAAAGTTTTGACTCGAATACTCCGCCTGATTGATACAGATCTTCCCATCCGTCGTTGTTCACATCAATGATCATTAATCCTCCACCGGCCATTTGAAATTCATTTCCGGGATAGATATAAGACAAACCTACAGAATCACTTACTTCTTGAAACCACGTCTGTGCACTAAGCCAAAAAGTCGTAAAAAGACAAAATGATATAGGAAGGACTTTTATCATTCTTTTCGACATTTGATCTGACTCACAATGTATTGCCCCAGAATTCTTCCGTATTTTAGACTCTCATCCAAAGTTGTCCTGTAATGTATTCCACCATACAATCTTGAAATGGATATTTCTTCCCCCATGTCGTTGAAGGATTTAAAGTTTCTTGGGGTGTTTACTATATCTCTTCTGTATAACATTGTTGAATCGATGAATGAGTAATTCTCTCCAAAAATTGAATTAAAGACGGCATTGGCAGCCCCAGACTGAAATGAATGTCCAGAAGGAAACTCCGGGAATGGAGGACTGTCGATAATTGTATTGTAACGATTATCGATCATTCTGTGAATGACAGTTATAGGTCTCAACAAATTGTAAGTATACTTCAATTTCCAACTATTCACAGATGCCTCATTCAACGATATTCCCAGCTTGACATATAACTCCATTGCTTCAGAAGCTGAAACCTGGCTATTTTTTGAAACTTGGATTGCCAGACAGAATAAATGTCCTGCAGGTGTCCCTGAATATCCAGGTGCATCATTCCAATATTCTGCTATGATCTCCAGGTCCTTATTTTCACTGTAATTCAATTGGTAGATCTCCAGCGCATCTTTATAGATCCACCCGTCTTTCTCAAGATTAACATTAACTGGTTTACATGATTCTACAATCTTGAAATCTCCTTCAATTAGTCGTCTATTATCTCCCCAATGAGGAACTAAAGAAGGTAAATAACCGGGAGTCGTTTTCGTCCAGCACATTTCACATTCAGCAGGAACAAAGTCTTCCGGAAAATTATTCAGATACCCCTCATCTCCCAAGTCTGTTTTCGACCAGTTCAAGATCTCCTGTGCGATCATTCTTCCATATTCCATGGACATATTCATCACTTTATCAGATGACCCTAGCGCATAACATGCTTTCAAAGAATCAAAATGACGATCTGTTTTCTCTTTGTACGAAGGAGGCATTCCTCTATACAGATAATCAATCATATACTTATCAGCTGCGTTCGCGACAATAGGCCAATTCAGTTTTTTTCTTTCCTTCTTGGAGGCCCATTTAGATCTCGTATAACCATTCAATTGCCCTGAAATGCTTTGAAGATCTTCATAAACCTCAACTGTACTTTCATAACTGGTTATTGACAAATACGCATACGCTCTTGCGCTTACCGGAGCAGAAAACCCTACTGTGTTTCTTGTCAGGTCGAAAGCAAAAGTCAACCATGATTCATGCACATTCCTGCACTCAAGCTGTCTTGGCAAGTTTCCATTTGCCGAAAAAGAAATTGAAAATGAAACCTGAATTAAAAAGGTCAGTGTAATTAGTGGTCTTATTATTCTCATACCGAAACGAAGGTAACAAATGCATCTTGATCTATGAAATTTGAAAGACGATGCGTGTTAATTTCGACTTTCAAATGATTTTACCTAATATTGGTTTCAGTAGCCATGAAATACATTACTCGGACAATTTGGATTTTATCGATCGTAAGCTTTTTCACTGACGTCGCCAGTGAAATGCTTTACCCGGTTATGCCAATTTTTCTAGAAAGTATAGGTTTCTCCGCCTTTTTAATCGGAATTCTCGAGGGAGTTGCAGAAGCGACGGCTGGTTTAAGTAAAGGCTATTTTGGGAAACTATCAGATCTGAAGGGTAAAAGAGTTCCTTTCGTTCAAGTTGGATATGCCCTAAGCACCATTTCAAAACCGTTAATGGTCGTTTCAAGTTTCCCTATTTGGATCTTTTTCGCGCGAACACTGGATCGATTTGGAAAAGGTATTCGGACAGGAGC
>SBFR01000234.1 GCA_006227105.1 Bacteroidota bacterium | reverse complement strand
GTGTAACCAACTCCTGCTCCGGCATCCGATGTAACCACTGTTGAAGGCGTTCCTTCGAGAAGATAAGGAAGGTCCTGTCCATAGTTCATGGTGGTTATTGATGCTTTGTTGAGGTTAGTATAGGTTGTAGGAGTTAATGATCCTGCCCTTACGGCTGTAACTTGTACCTCCTCAATGCTCAAAACGGATGGTTGTAATGTGAAGTCAAATTTTGACTGACCTTCTAAAACAGTAATTTCCTGTTCAAGGGTTTGATAACCGATCAATGAAAGCTCGATCACATAGGTGTTGGAAGGTACATTATTTATCAGGTATTTTCCTTCGTGATCAGTGTATGTGCCAAAATAAGTGCTGTGCAGGAGAACTTTTACTCCGGTTAAAGATTCTCCTTTGTCGTTCACAACAGTTCCGCGAAGCTCGTGTTGTGCGTTTGCGATGATCGGCGATAGCGTTAAAACTATTGCCCACACCGACTTAACCATTCTTGTTTTCATTTTTTTAAAAATTAAACAAGAACAAGGGGCCAATTCTTGGTGGTTGTACGTAAATAATTTAATTCCCTTCCGGGAGGTTAATGGTCATCTTCCCTGCGCAGGAATTACCCTGTATCAGGTTCAATGGGTATGATCTCAGCTCCGTTTTGTGACGGGGCACCCCTTAGAGACGGCACAAAGTTAATGATTTCTTATTCGAATACACCAAGTGTTTTTAGACAAAGATCGATGCGTTGTTCTAGGTCTCCTGAAATAATGGTATATGGAAGTTGTCTTGATTCCAATTCGGATTGGTAAAGGTGAAAAAGTTCTTCCCGCATTTCAGGATGTTCTCTTAAGGGGTCATCTTCCCAGGGAATATCAGGAAAACTTAAGAAGTAATGATCAAATTGCTGTTGCTCAAAAAGATACATGATTTCAGCGGCACAAGTACCATATTTAACCTCCGACCAGATCTTCAAAACAGTCATTTCTGTGTCCGCGATGAGGTAAGGCAGATTCGTGGGCTGACTGTTGGATTTGAATTGATTTCTTGCGATGATCAGTAGGTCGTTTTCATAGTAATCTCGACCAAGATCCATGAGGTATGTTCTCGCAAATTCAGGGACAAGTAACCCATTTAAAGTTTTTGATAAAGCTTCGGAAAGTGTTGTTTTACCGGATGACTCGGGTCCAGTGATCGCAATTCTGATCATAAAGACTGGTTTTTATACAAAGTCCTCCATTGGAAGAAACCTACAATAGCGATAATGGAGTAAATGATGAAAAGTACTGCGGTAGCATTCAGGTCTTTATTCGCATAAAGTTGAATAGATAAGAGATCGATAACGATCCAGTAGATCCAGTTTTCAAGTATTCTATGGGCCACCATAAATGTTGCGGCGATACTGAATACCGTAGTAAAAGCATCAAGATAGGGTAGGCTTTGGTCGGTATATTGATCAAAAATATACCCGAGTATGAAGGTAATAACCGTACTTAAAGCGATGTTTATTCCATGTGCTTTTAGAGACCATCTTTTGATGAATTCGTCATGCTGTTCTGCCCTATTCCATGAATACCAGCCATAAATAGCCATAAGTACATAAAAGATCTGTAAGAATGATTCGAGGTAATATTGACTGATAATACACAGATAGACATAGATGCATGAAGCGATCAACGCAAACAGCCAGGCAATGATCCTTTTCCTGGCGATGAAGATGACATAGGCCATGCTACAGATCACCGCAACCCATTCAATAAGCGAAGTATTCAATAACTCTGTTCCGATTTTTGAGATGTCGATCATGTCAAACAAAATTCAGAAAAATGTTTGACAATTCCCTCGTTAAAATTTTAACTCATTGTGTTACAATTTTTTTGTGCTGACGTTTTGATTGATGTAATTTTGCCCCGTCTAATCAAAATCTAACAGAATGAAAGGATTGTTTTTTGGAATTGTGTTGCTGACGTCTTTTACTCTTTCTGCTAAGGAAATGACCGTTACAATGGTAAATACAGACGCCACTGAAACCGTTTTTGCTTCGCACATTGACAAGAAGAAAGCACGCAAGAACAAGCGTATTTCGAAAAGAAGAAAGAAAGCTTGTACCAATTGGGCGAAACGCAGTTACGCCGGATAGAAATGAAGAACGGGTGGTAAAACCACCCGTTTTTTTATTCCTTAATGAGTCGACATCTTAGTTTTTGATCGTTTGACAAGATCTCTACGAAATAGGTTCCTGAACTAAATCCCGTCAAGTCCAACAATAGTTTAACCGGTGAATTTTCTGTTTTCAAATCTTGAATTATGTTGCCTTGTAAATCTATAATTCTATACTCCTGAATTGGCGAAAATGAGTTTGTTTCAATCGTCACATTATTGATTGCGGGATTTGGATAAATCAAAAGTGAATTATTCGCAATTTCCTGGGTAGTTACATTGTTTGTTAGACAAAAGTCACTCGAAACTAATTGACTAGGGTTCATTATGTTAATGGTCGAGATGTCAGTAATTGAAATAGAGGCATTACTTATGTTTGGCAGATCATTATTTGATATTGCTGTAATAAAATCTGAATCAAGAAATGTCAATAAATAGGAATTTGAACTATTGCAGAGTTCATCCAAATCCCCCGAAAACGTTGTATAAACATGATCATTTGTTGAGGTAGATCTACCACTAAAGAAATATGAGGTTCCATTTTTTAAAATCTCATTTTCTTCGGTTAAATATATACCGGGAAATAAGTTCTGATCAATAATGGACAAGTTCTCTCCGTTTATTTTGAAAATAAATGTTTGAAAATATCCTGTCGATGCTAAGAGAATTAAATTACCGTCATCGTCCTCTGTCATGTCAATTGTATTTAGCTGATTTTGAAAGTACCTTTTAGCCGCAATGAGTTGACCGGAAGATGAATAGAGGTGAATATAAGGATGATAGGTTCCTGTATTGTAGTCAGAAAGAGTTCCAGACACAGCTATGTTTCCATTTTGAAGTACTTGTATCACTTCAGGCCACCTGTATTGAGAATCAACGGAAGATTTAGACCAAAGCACATTCCCGCTGGAATCTATTCTGAACAAAGTTTCATAGCTGCCGTCTTTCAATGTCCCATAAATTCCACCCTCATTATCTGGTTTGGTCGCAAATCCAGGTGACTTACCAGTTGATGTGGGACCAGTAATGTTTTTATTCCAAACGCTATTTCCACCTGAATCGATATGAGCTAAACCAAAAAATTCATAGTCTGAATACTGAACAAATACACCCCCATTCCCGTCATCGGCTAAATTGTTGTGATAGAATGAGTTATATTGATAGGAATACGTAGGTATTATCAATTCTTTCTTCCAACTAATGGAATTACTTGGGGCGAAATGGATTAATAAAATAGAAATATAGCTTCCGTCATGCACAATTCCGAGAGTGAAACTATTATCCGTGTGTACAATTAAATCGAAAATGTATTTACTATATGAAAAGTTGGGAAGAGTAAAGTCAAATGAAAATACATCATTCCCTGTTTGGTCATGTTCTCGCAATGTAATTGTCGATGATGTACTATAATATTTGGGTACAAACGCATCTATTCTATTACCATTAGGTCTAAAAGCATGCGCAGAATTGAAATCGGAAAGATCATAAGATGAATTACGAATGATTTGTGATTGTGTGCTACCCAAAAATGGACAAAGCAGTAAGAGAAGTAGTAGTTTTTTCATAAGCAATTTTTTAAATGAGTAACAATTGCTTGTTCCTGATTAGAACCAAGTTAGTAGAATCTTTGAGACCAAATGTGAATAACCTCTCAGTTGTATATATCAGTTATTCTAGAACACTTTTCATTGATTCTGTTTATTGACGAATAACCTATTCAAAAAGTTGGCTAATTTATGTTGTATCTTTACCATCGATGAAATTTAAAGAACTCGGCCTTAACGATCAGATCCTTGACGCCATTGACCATATGGGTTTTATCAATGCGACCCCAATTCAGCAACAAGCGATCCCTTTGATCCTTGAAGGAAGAGACCTCATCGCCTGTGCTCAGACGGGTACAGGGAAGACAGCTGCATTCATTCTGCCGATCCTTCATAAACTTACTGGTAAAGAAGATACTTCGATCAATACGTTGATCATTGTTCCGACAAGAGAGCTCGCAATGCAGATCGAGCAGGAGATCCAGGGATTGTCTTACTTTGTTTCTGTCGGATCAATAGCGATATATGGCGGAGGTAGCGGGAAAGATTTTGACGAACAGAAGAAAACACTTTCCGAAGGGACCGATATTATCGTGGCTACTCCCGGAAAGTTGCTTTCACACATCGCTATGGGTTATGTAGATTTCAGCAATCTACAACATTTGATCCTGGACGAAGCAGACAAGATGCTGGACATGGGTTTTGCTGAAGATATCTTGCAGATCATTAGTCAGTTACCTGACAATCGACAGAATCTGATGTTCAGCGCAACAATGCCTCCAAAGATCAGGGATCTTGCCAAAAGGATCCTTACTAACCCTGAGGAGATCACGTTGTCAATATCCAAGCCTGCTGCAGGGGTGAAGCAATCCGTTTATCTTGCTTACGATGAACAGAAGATCAAGCTGATCGCATCTATCTTAAAGGAGAGACCTGAGTATGTCAGTATCATCATCTTTACTTCTTCAAAAAGTAAGGTGAATGAGATCGTTAGAGAATTGAGAACAGCAGGATTTCAATCGAAAGGGATGTCTTCTAACAGAACTCAGGAAGAAAGAGAAGAGATCTTGAGAGGGTTCCGATCGAGACGTATCAGAATACTTGTCGCGACCGATGTCATGAGTCGTGGTATTGATATAAAAGAGATCAATATGGTGATCAATTTCGACACACCTTTTGATGCTGAAGATTATGTGCATCGCGTGGGAAGAACAGCAAGAGCAAATACAAAAGGAGAGGCGGTCACCTTGGTAAACCCGAAGGACATGAGAAAGCTTGCGCAAATCCAGCGTTTGATAGAGGCTGAGGTAGAGAGAATTCCGGTTCCAGAAGAACTCGGACCCGGCCCTGAATGGAAGATCGAACAACGAAGCAATAAGAAGAAAAAACCTTTCCGAAAGAAGAAGAACTTCAAAAAACCACAGCAAAATCCTCAATAAGTAATAATTACCCCATGAACCGAATCTGGTTTTTGATCATTTTTTCAATCGCAGGGATCACCTTTACATACTTTATGATCCGCCCGAAAGAGAAGGAAGAACTGCCTTTTATCAATCCGACAGATATTGAAGAGGAAATGGTCGATCCCGAATTGCTTCGCATTGGTTATGGACACACAATTGGATCATTTTCGTTTAAGGATCAGAATGGCAAAACGATTTCTGATGCTGACATAAAAGGAAAAGTATTCGTGGCAGAATATTTCTTTACGACTTGTCAAACGATCTGTCCGGTAATGAATACCCAGATGCAACGCGTACAAAAGGCATTGAAAGGGGAAGATGATTTTAAGATCCTATCTTTTACTGTGGATCCCGATACAGATACGGTTGAACAAATGAAGCGTTATGCCATTGGACATAAAGCGGATGACGATCAATGGAAATTCCTGACCGGGAAAAAAGAAGATCTGTATACGTTGGCTCGAAAATCATTCTTCGTATTAAAACCTGCTGAAGCAGAAAACCAGGGTGATGTGGGAAGTGATTTCATTCACACCAACAATTTCGTACTAGTTGATCAGCAAATGCGAATCCGTGGTTATTACGATGGAACCTCAACTAAAGAGGTGGACAAGCTCATCCATGACATTCATCTTCTTCTTGGCAAAGAACACGAAGACTGATTACCGAAGTATATTCAATTTTCCTGTTCTCACCTGATCATTACCAAAAGTGATCGTATAGATGTAATTTCCTTGAGGAAGCCCAGATACATCCACGCTTGTTTCACCCATCACCTTGGCTCTTTGAATAACCGTTCTTCCTGTTAGGTCTGTCAGCACAAGTGAGAAAGTAAGATCCTGATCCTGTTTGAAATTGACATTGTCGCTTGCCGGAACAGGATACACGGAGATCTCCGGAAGGTCTGATTCATCGATTCCTCCCCATATATCCACACAGCCCTCGTAATCAAGGATCAATTCAGCGTTGAATGCGATCGCTAATTGGTTATCCACCAAAGTTCCATTGCTTTGTAGCGTAGTCGATGCTGAAGAAACGATAGTCGGGTTGTTGGATGGCCAACCATCCCATATACATTCATTACTTGGGCTGAATGTTTCATCCAATCTAATGACTCCTAGGTGGTCAACTTGAAGTAGTTTAATTCCATAGAGCGGGCCATAACCGAGCAGAAAATATCCATTCTTTTGTGTTTCCAATAGATCAACTCCATCCATGATCACATTCTTCTGGTTGACCACAGATCCTTCCGGAGTTATTTCAATGGCGTTCGTGGTAAACATTCTGTCTCC
>SBFR01000010.1 GCA_006227105.1 Bacteroidota bacterium | reverse complement strand
CAGGGTATACATTTCTTTCCAGTCGTTCTTTGACCTCATCAAGGTTCTGGAGTTTTTTCGCCCTTCTCGTGCGAATAGATGTTTCTGTAAAATACTTGTGTTGAGTCAGGAACATTACCTGGATCTCATCCCATTTACGATCACTATCGATCTTACCGTGTTCTTTTAGCTCTCTTCTCAAACGATCCGCAATCTCATGGAAATCATCTCTTCCAAGGTAGTCGAGGTCAGCGTCACACATGATCTCTTCAAGCTTATTCTTTGGTTGATGTGGGATCTGGGTAACGAAGATCAATTCTTTGATCGTTTGAATGTGTTGTTCGGTATAACCGTATTTTGGAAGGATCTCGTCCGCCATTCTGGCTCCTATCGGTTCATTTTTATCGTACTGCTCCACAAATCCGGCGTCATGGTAGGTTGCAGCAGACTTTAACAAGAAAAGCCCTTCATCGGTTACCCCTTCGCTTAACGCAATGCGTTCCACCGCCTTCACCACGTCCTTTGTGTGGGCAATACTGTGATAGTGGAGTTTATCTGAAAGTCCTTTTTCCAGCACTTTCATAATGTGTCTTTCTGCCTTGTAATAGTTGATCGAACTGTAATGGTGAAGGTTAACGATCTGTTGGAAGCGTTCATTCGGATAGATTCCTTCTCCATTTACAGATAGTTCCGGTTTGATCCTATCAACTGTGTACATGTCGATCAACCCACGGCTCTTCGATTGTGCTTTACCTCTGAACGTACATTCAAAATACGGTTCAATGTGCTTGAATGTATTTCCGGTGATCGTTACTTTACCTGGTTCACCTAGCATTTCCATTCGTTGCGCTTGATTCACGGTTGCTCCCCAAACATCATACGCTAAACGTTCGCTGCCGATCACCCCAGCGGTAACCTCTCCTGTATTGATCCCTAGTCTTAGCTCCCAGTATTCACCGTCATTCGCGATGGCGTCATACTTCAATTTTGTCATATAGTCCTGGATCTGCAAAGCAGCAAGACAAGCATCGATCGGGTTTGTGTTATTTCTCACCGGTACACCACCAGCACACATGTATGCATCGCCGATCGTTTTGATCTTCTCAAGGTTGTTTTCTACGATGATCTCATCAAACTTTCTGAAGTAGACATCCAGTTTACCTACCAGCTCCATTGGAGTTAATCGATCGGCGATCTTTGTAAATCCAACAAAATCCGTAAAGAGAACTGAAACGGTCTTATAGGCCCTCGCGCTTGCTCGACCTTTATTTTTCAATTCTTCAGTGATCTCATCCGGAATAATGTTCTTCAATAGTTTTTCGGTCTTATCTTTTTCGATCTGGAGTAAGCGCTGGTTTTCTTCTACTTTGCTTTTTTCTTTCTCCAGCTGTTGTTTTTGTCGTTCGATCTGAATGTTTTGAGCTCGTATCTCTCGCGTTCTTTGAGCCACCTTCATTTCCAGTCTCACCTGCTCTCTTCTGGCATCTTCAATTCGCTTTCGGATAAACAACCTTACACCGATGGCCAATACTGCGATCACGATCAAAATAAACCACCAGGAAGCCCAGAATGGTGACGCTATACTAATGTTTAATATCGCTGGTGGTCCCCACGGACCATCACCAATCCTTGCAAAGATCTTGAGTTTATACGTTCCCGAAGAGAGTGATGTGAAACGAAGTTCGTTCGATGATCCGAGCAACACTTCCCCTTCCTCTGTGCCCTCAAGGATGTACTTGTAGTTGACCAATTCAGGATTGCTAAGATCTGAAGACTGAAAGCGCACCGTAAAACTTCTCTGACGGTATGATAGTTCTAAGACCTCAAGCTTTGAAAGGGGTTTTGTTAAAGGAGAACCTTCTTCTCCTGGCTTCAACCACGTCTTGTCTAATTTTAGTTTTGTGATCTTTACAACCACATCCGGATTGTGAAGGATTAAGTTCTTAGGGTCAAAGAAATTATACCCGTAGATTCCCCCAAAATAGAATTCACCGTTCTTCGCTTTCAGATAAGCCCCAAGATTGAACTCGTTGCTCATCAATCCGTCAACCTCTGTATAATTGATCGTTTCTCCAGAGAACCTGTTGAATCTGCATAATCCTCGGTTAGTGCTCATCCAGAGGTCAGTTAGTCCGTCTTGAAGCACTCCATAGATCACATTGTTCGGGAGCCCATCTTTCTTTGTATATACCCTTGACTCTTTTGTTTTTTCATTCCAGTACAGCAATCCCGAGCCAAAGGTTCCAAACCAGTATTCGTTTTTTCCTGTCTGGCAAACAGAGGATAAGTAATCCTTGGTGTGTTTCGTTAAATAAGAGTTGTAGCGATAAGGTACAATCTTCAGGGATTCACCTTTTACTTCCAGAACGTTCAGCCCGCCGGAGCTCGTTGCAAAAAGATATCTACCTGAGTTATCCTTGATCCCCAAACGACAAACCCCTGAGCTGATACTCTCTCTTGGGTTTTTTGGGTTGTATTCGAAAACCTGAGTTGTTTTCTTTTTAATATCGATCAGAACTACACCTCCCTTTGTTGCTAAGAAATACTGGTCTTTCTTATATGGAAGAATGGTATAGATCCTTGTGTGTCGTTGTCTTGTTTCATCATCTTTGAATCCTCTAACCTCCTTGAATGAATATTCATATGGGGAGATGATGTTTAGCTCAAATAAGCCATCAATACAACCAACTAAAACATGATTGGCATCAATAACATACATTGAAAGCACTGTTATTTCTGCTGCTTCGAGATTTTTGTTGGTTCCGTAGGAGCGATAATACTGTTCGAATTTACCCGTATTTCTATTGAATCTGGAGATCCCTTTATCTGTACCGATATATAGATATTTTCCTGATTTATCCTCTCCAAAGCTCCAAACGTTAGGATTTGGAATTCCATGTTCCAGGTTACCACTCGGTCCAACACCAAGGAACCCTTGATTCTTCGGATCAAAACTAGAAAGACCCCTGTCTGTTCCAACCCACATTGTGCCTGAGTTATCCCTGAACAATACACTAAGGTCATTGAACAAAATGGCACTTTTCTGGAAGATGTCCTGAGTGCTCTGTAAAATAGTTCCGTCCGGACGAATAGAAAAAAGACCTTTATTCACTGAGGCAATAAACCACGTGTTCTCTTCGGATAGATAGAACACATCAGAAATGGCCATAATTCCAAAAGAATTATCCAATTCTTCAAAGATGGGCTTCAATTCCTGAGTTGTGATCTCATATTGGAAGAGTCCCTGGCTCGTGGAAAACACAACCTCTCCTTGTCTGGCTTCTGTAATTTTATTAATGGTTAAGGGAAGGGATCCTTTTCCTGGTAAAAATAGCTGTTCTGCTTTTGTAGATGACGCCCCTTTTCGCCACAACCCTTTATCCTCCGTATTAATAAATAGGTCTCCACTTGAGGCCAACAATAACGACTGAACTTTTCTGGCGGGTATAAGGCCTTCTTGCTGAATGAATTTTTCTGTTTTGGTTGAGAATTTCAGGACGCCATTCCCTGTTGTTGCCAGCCAAATCTGCCCATCATTATCGATGTCCATACTTTCGATCTGAAGAGCAGCAGTTGTGTTAAGATGATAGGTCTTAAATTTTTCAGTGTTCGGATCATACTTGGTTAAACCGTTGGTTGTTCCGAACCACAAAGCTCCTTTTTGGTCTTTAAGTGAGCACTTTACATACTCGCTTTCCAAACCATTCGTTCCGTCGGAATTGAAGATCTCAAAGTTCTTTCCGTCAAATCGATTAAGACCATCTTGAGTCCCGATCCATAATGACATGTTCTCATCCTGTAAAATACAGGTAACTGAACTTTGGGATAACCCATCGCTGATGGAATAATTTCTAAACCGATAGGTTGTTTGCGCCCATGTCCCTTTGAAAGAAAGGAACAGTACTGTAAGTAATAGCAGGCGCAATATTCGCATTGTTAAAACGCGTTCGGCTTGGTTGTATTTGCCGGTGCAGGTTGAATTGCAGAATTTTCAAGATCTCTGTCAAACATATACATCCCGCCTTTATCTCCTCCGATCAATCTTAATTTATCCAAGATCGTTCTAGCCAATGCCTCTTCTTCCAACTGTTCAGAAACATACCACTGAACAAAATTATGTGTTGTATAATCCTTCTCCTGTAAACAGATATCAACAAGGTTGTTGATACTCTCAGTTACTCCTATTTCATGCTCAAGTAGTAATTCAAATACATTCTCAAGATTTTTAAAATCTCTTGGTGGTAACTCGATCGCTGGAATTAATGCTCTTCCGCCACGTTCGTTTACAAATTTCACCAGCTTTAGCATGTGAAATCTCTCTTCGTCTGAGTGGGTGTACATGAACATTGCAGTACCATTTAACCCATTGTTTTCGGCCCAAGAAGCCATAGCAAGATAAAACTGAGATGATGATGCCTCTTTCTGGATCTGTTCATTCAATGCTTCTTCTACTCTTTTGTTCATCATATTCAACTGTTTATTTTTTCAACAGCGCCAATACACGCCATTCTTACAAATTTATCAATCCGTTTGCAAATCAAGCTGTTTGATTGGCACTTATTTCATTTGTTAAAGCTTAACTTTGGGAAATATGTCAAGAAATAAGAAAAATTACTCCGGTAAAGGAGATAAAATAGGCAAATCGAACAAAATGAGGTCCTCATTGAGGCACATCATTCGAATGGTCTTTGATAAGAACCCGGAAAGCGTCCTTTCACACAAACAGATCTGTGCGCTCATCGATGTAAAAGAAGCGGCCCTAAGAAAGCTTGCGTTTGATGTTTTACAAGACTTAAAGTCTGAAGGTTTTCTGCAGGGACATGGGCATGGTGTTTACTCGTTGAGTTTGGATGTTACAGGTGTTGAAGGGATTCTCGAGATCACCAACCGAGGAGCTGGTTTTGTGGTTACCGATGACGGAGAAGCAGATATTTATATTCCACCACATGCATTGAGTCAGGCACTTGCCGGTGATCGCGTTAAGGTAAGGATAACGAAACAAGGCAAGAACAGATTAGAGGGCCAGGTAATTGAGGTGGTTGAACGCGAAAGAACTCAGTTTGTCGGAACGATTGAGTTGCATGAAAAATTTGCCTTTCTGGTGCCAGATAATACCCGTGTAGGAACAGACATCTACATTTCCAAAGAAAAGTTGAACGGAGCCAAAAACGGGGATAAAGCGCTGGTTAAAATAACCGTTTGGCCTAAAACCGCCGGAAATCCGTATGGTGAGGTTATTGAAGTTTTGGGCGCTACGGGTTCCAATGACACAGAGATGATCGGGATCCTCTGCAATCTGGGTATTGATTACAAGTTTCCGCAAGAAGTATTGGAGGAAGCAGAAACAGTAGGCCTTGACCTTGATCAGGAAGAAGTTAAACGTAGAAGGGATCTCAGGGATGTGACAACGTTCACCATTGACCCTGTCGATGCAAAAGACTTTGACGATGCTTTGTCGTATCGTGAGCTTGAAAATGGTCATTTAGAAATTGGTGTTCACATTGCGGATGTGAGCCATTATGTTCGTCCAGGAACAGCAATGGACAAAGAAGCATTAAAGCGATCAAATTCTGTCTACCTGGTTGATCGCGTTGTACCAATGCTTCCGGAGCAGCTCTCAAATATGGCTTGTTCCTTACGTCCGAATGAAGATAAATTCAGTTTTTCTGCAATCTTCGAAATGGATGAAAATGGTAAGGTATATAACCAGTGGTTTGGCAAGACTGTTATTCATTCTGATCGTCGATTTGCCTATGAAGAGGCACAGGAGATCATAGAAGGAAAAGATGGTGATTTTAAGAAAGAAATTCTTGTTCTAGATAAAATCGCTAAAATTTTGCGAAAAGCAAGGCTAAAAAAGGGCGCGCTAAACATTGAGTCTGAAGAAATGAGGTTCCAACTGGATGAATCCGGACACCCTGTTGGAGTGCTTATCAAGACATCGAAAGACGCTCATAAACTGATCGAAGAATTCATGCTTTTGGCCAATCGAAGGGTGGCCACTTTCATTGCTGAGCCAAGAAAGGATAGAGATACCATTCCATTTGTGTATAGAGTACATGACAAACCAGATCTGGAAAAGATCGCACTGTTCAATGTGTTCATTGATAAGTTTGGTCACAAACTGGACTTCACACATCCCGAACAGATCGCTTCCAGCATTAACAAGTTACTCGAAGAGATCAAGGAAGAAAACGAATATTCTCTGGTTCAAACAATGGCCATCCGATCAATGGCTAAGGCGACCTATGACACGGTTAACATTGGTCACTACGGTCTTGCTTTTGATTTTTACACCCATTTCACGTCGCCGATCCGACGATATGCAGATCTTATCGTTCATCGTATCCTTCAGGAAGAGCTAACTCACAAAAAACACCGATATGGAAATGAGCTGGATGATGTTTGCAAACGTATTTCCAGAATGGAGCGTAAAGCCACAGAGGCAGAGCGAGAGTCCACGAAATA
>SBFR01000218.1 GCA_006227105.1 Bacteroidota bacterium | reverse complement strand
TATCTGGTGCTGCTGAAAGCAAAGAATTTCAAATTGACCGATATTGAAGCCGTGTTGAAGATGAGATCTGCTCCTTCTAAATAAAAAACCTTCATTCGCAATAGTTTGTACCCGTCTTAAACGTTTATCTTTGGGCGGTTGCATGGTTAAATACGCACTATGAGTGAGAAGGAAGAGATCCGTATCAACAAATACCTGAGTGAAGTTGGCTATTGTTCGAGAAGAGCAGCAGATAAGCTGATCGAAGAAGGACGTGTAACCGTAAATGGAGCTGTACCGGAAATAGGAACGAAAGTCACTTCCAGAGATAAGATCTGTGTAGATGGAAAATCGATCTCAGAAGGACAAACCGAAAATGTCTACATCGCATTCAACAAGCCTGTCGGTATTGTTTGTACTACGGATACGAGACGAGAAAAGAACAACATCATCGATTACATTGGCTACCCGAGCAGGATCTTCCCGATCGGACGTTTGGATAAACCAAGCCAGGGATTGATCTTCCTGACCAACGATGGTGACATTGTAAACAAGATCCTTCGAGCCCGCAACAATCATGAAAAAGAGTACATCGTCACGGTCAACAGACCGATCGACAGGAAGTTCATTCAACAGATGTCAGGAGGAGTACCTATCCTTGATACGATCACCCGAAAGTGCGAAGTGGAGAAGATCAATGAAACCACTTTCAGGATCGTTTTGACGCAAGGATTGAATCGACAGATCCGACGCATGTGTGAATATTTGGGATACAGGGTTCGAAAGTTAAAGCGGATCCGCATCATGAACATATCTCTCGATATCAGAGAGGGAGAATGGCGTTATTTTACGAAAGAAGAGCTAGATGAGCTAAACCGATTGCTGGAAGGCTCAAGTAAGACATGGGATGCCTGATTAGCTCAATCAAGAAAAGCAGATGAAGAGTGTTTTAAAACTGGCAGAAATAAAAGATATCCCTCAGATCTGGGAGATCCTTCAACAGGCAATTGCTCGCAGAAAAGCAGACAACAGCAACCAATGGCAGGATGGATATCCAAATCCGGAAGTCATCAAAAGTGATATTGAAAAGAAAGCTGGTTTTGTACTTCTTTTGGATCAAGAGATCGTAGGCTATGTGGCTGTGTTGATCAATGATGAACCTGAATACGATAACATTGTCGGAAAATGGCTCACGAATGGTGACTTTGTTGTCTTTCACCGAGTTGCGATCTCCGATCTTCATTTGGGAAAGGGATTGGCCAAAGAGATCTTCCTGCATATTGAAAGTTATGCCGAGGCAAAGAACATTCGCAGTATAAAAGCCGATACCAATTTTGATAATCCCGCGATGCTCAATCTTTTCGAAAAGATGGGATATGTCTACTGCGGAGAAGTCTTTTTCAGAGGAAGCCCCAGGAAGGCATATGAAAAAGTGGTCTGATTCTTGGGCCATTTTTAACTATCAGTTATTCATTTTTTTGATCCTATGAAAACTTTTGCTCTTCTTTTCATCGTTCTTTTTTCACTTTCTGCCTGTAATAACAGCTCTATAGAAACACCTGAGCTAGAGGATGAGACAACTGAGATCATACAGGATACAACCTCTGGTTCTGCTTTAAAAGAAGATACATTAGTGGCCGTTCCTGTAGTAAGCAAGGAAGAAACTACAGCCAAAAAGAAGATCGAGAAGCCAAAGGTCGAACTCGTTGAAAAAGTTGAGGTGGATGTTGTCGATGACTGGATTCGTGATCCAATGGACGATCCTGACTATATCGGTACTCCTTGTGGCGATTATGATGAGTTCGGGAACTGTACAAGGCACCATCATAAATATCAAAACTGGGAGAATAAATATCCAGACAGTATCGAAATACGAAAGGTATTTTAATTCCCTCCCCTTCCCCGTAAAAAGTTTACGTTCATCTCCCCTTCATTTGTTGAAAATATGTTGATTATTTTTTAATCATTTGTTGATTATTTTTTAATCATTCTAATTCAAAAGTAAACTACATTTGCTGTAGAACAATGGCTGAGCTTCCAGTCAGTATTCCGCAGTTTTTTTTATTACGATATGCAGCTGTTTTAACCTTTAAAAGCTTAAAAATGGCTGGTTTGCGATCAATAGTACACATGGATCTCGACACCTTCTTTGTGTCGTGCGAGCGTCTGCTGGACAGTCGACTCATTGGAAAACCCATACTCATCGGCGGCACCAGCGACCGGGGAGTCGTTGCGTCGTGCAGTTACGAAGCCAGAAAGTTCGGCATCCACTCGGCTATGCCGATGAAAATGGCAAAAGAGCGTTGTCCTGAAGCGATCATTATCAAGGGGAATTCAGGCACCTACAGCAACTACTCAAAAATGGTTACTGAGATCATCAAGGAAGCTTCTCCCATCTATGAAAAGTCTTCCATTGATGAATTCTACATGGACTTCTCCGGTATGGACAAGTTCTTTGGCACCATGAAGTACGCCTCAGAGCTCCGACAAAAGATCATTCGGGAAACAGGGCTCCCGATCTCTTTCGGACTCTCTCAGAACAAGACCGTGTCGAAGATCGCAACCGGACAAGCCAAACCAAACAATCAACTGCTGATCGATCACGGAACAGAGAAGAATTTCCTCGCTCCTCTTTCGGTACAGAAGATCCCTATGGTCGGACTGAAGACCTATCAGACGCTCTGCAATCTCGGGATCCGAAAGATCCATACCGTGCAGGAAATGCCTGTAGAAATGATGGAAAGTGCACTGGGACAAAATGGGATCGGGATCTGGAAAAAAGCGCAGGGAATTGATAACTCGCCGGTAGAGCAGTACAACGAACGAAAGTCGATCTCCACAGAACGCACATTCGATTACGACACGATCGATGTCGCCAAGCTAAAGGGAATCATGGCTGCCATGGCTGAAAACCTGGCCTTCCAGCTTCGAAGAGGGAATAAGCTCACCGCCTGTGTCACCGTGAAGATCCGCTACTCCGACTTCCAGACACAGACACTTCAGAAGCACATTCCTTACACCGCAGCAGACCACGAGCTCATGCCCATTGTTGCTGAGCTCTTCGACAGGATCTATAACCGAAGACTACTTGTCCGACTGATCGGTGTTCGCTACAGCTCACTTGTCTCCGGAAATCATCAGCTCAACCTCTTTGATGACGGCACCCGTTATTCAGAGCTCTACGGGGCCATGGACAAGATCCGCTTGCGTTTTGGAGACCGTTCCGTAATGCGTGCCATAGGTCTCGATGCCAGAACCATCGGTCGCTGGAACCCATTCAGCGGAGAACCACCACCGTTGTTGGCGAACAGACGAATATGAGACCGCTGCGCTGAGAGAACTGAGACCGCTGCGCTGAGAGAGCAGAGATCGCCATGCTGAGAGAATAAAGAGTATTCATTTAAAATTACAATATGCACAACTATAAAAACCTGAAGATCTGGAAGAAATCAATGGATTTGACAGAAATGATATACAAAGAAACTTCAGAATTTCCACCGGATGAAAAATATGGCTTAACTAATCAAATAAGACGTGCGTCATCGAGTATTCCATCAAACATTGCTGAAGGATCCGGAAGACAAAGTGAAAAGGAATTCAAGTACTTTTTATCCATATCACTAGGTTCATGCTACGAAGTAAGCACACAGCTCGAGCTTGCTAAAAGGCTTTCTTTAATAACTAAAGAGGAAGGCGATCCAATATTTCATGAATTAGATCAAGTTGAAAAAATGATTATCGGTTTCATGAAATCTCTGGGAGAATAAAAATCTCACAGTGAAACGGTCTCAGCTCTCAGTTCTCTCAGCGTAGCGGTCTAAAAAAATGTTCTTAAAAAGTCACTTCAGTTTACGGTACGGGCTTGTAGCTCCGGAAGAGTTGGTTTCCTGGTCAAAGGAGGCGGGATATGGATACGTTGCGTTATGCGACATCAACTCTACTTCTTCTACCCTGAGCTATGTAAGAGAATCACAAAAAACAGGAACGAGACCAGTGGTCGGAGTTGACATCCGAAACGGCATAGAGCAATGCTATCTGCTGATCGCAAAAAACAATCGAGGATTACATGAGCTCAACCGCTTCCTGTCGCAACACCTGCACGATGAAACTCCTTTTCCGGAAATTCCTCCTCACCTGGGCAATTGTTTCACGATCTATCCATGGGGCAAAGAACCCGGAAAGCTAAGAGAAAATGAATGGATAGGTATCCAAAGCTCCCAGCTCAACCAGCTGACCATCAAAAAGAGTAAAGTAGCCTACCAACGGATGCTCTGTATGGAATTCATGACCTTTCGGAACAAAAAGGATTTCAATGCACATCGGTTATTGCGTGCGATCGACAACAACATCCTCTTATCCAGATTATCCACAGATCAACAAGCCAGTGAAGAGGAAAAACTCATCCCACTTAACGAATTACAGGAACGATTTCAGGATTTTCCGGAGCTGATCGAACGGACAACCGAGCTTCTCTCTCATTGTCATATCCATTTTGGTTTTGGAGACGACGCTACCCCTCAGAATCTGGCCACCTATACAGGCAGCAAAGAAGAAGATCTTGAACTACTCAAAGAACTTTGTGCCGAAGGACTTGATTATCGATACCCGATCACCACCGATGAGATCATTGCTCGCATCGAAAAAGAGATCGAGATCATTGCCGAAAAGGATTACCTCTCCTACTTTCTGATCACCTGGGATTTTACTTCGTACGCCCGTTCGAAAGGCTACTTCTATGTGGGAAGAGGAAGCGGAGCCAACAGTATTGTTGCCTACCTGTTGAGAATTACAGACGTCGACCCACTGGAGCTGGACCTCTACTTTGAGCGTTTCATCAACCTGTACCGAAAAAACCCGCCTGATTTCGACATCGACTTCTCCTGGAGAGACCGGGATGATGTTACCCAGTACATTTTTGATCGCTACCCGAATGCCGCATTGTTATGTACTTACAACACCTTTCAATACAGTGCTGCAGTGAGGGAGCTGGGAAAAGTATTTGGTCTCCCGAAATCTGAGATCGACATCCTGAGCAAAGGAAAGTTTCAGTTCGAGAAGCTGGATAAGGTTTCTCAGCTGGTGATCAAATACAGTAAATACATCCATGGGCTCCCCTCTCATCTTAGCGTGCATGCAGGAGGGATCATCATCAGTGAGAAGCCCATCAGCTGGTATTCTGGCACCTTCATGCCACCCAAAGGGTATCCAACCACTCAGTTTTCAATGCTGGAAGCAGAAGATGTCGGACTTTACAAATTTGACATTCTCAGTCAGCGTGGACTTGGGAAGATCCGTGAAGCGGTAGACATTATCGCATATAACCAACCCGAGAACCCCTCCCATGACATCCATGACATTCGCTATTTCAAGGAAGATGAAAAGGTCAAAGACTTATTGAGAAATGCAAAAGCCATGGGATGCTTCTATGTCGAATCACCTGCCATGCGGATGTTGCTTGTAAAGCTTCAGGTAGACACCTATCTCGGACTTGTGGCTGCAAGCTCCATTATTCGACCGGGAGTTGCTCAATCCGGAATGATGCGGGAATACATCCTTCGCCATCGCTATCCTGAAAAGCGAAAAGAAGCCCACCCTATTCTTCAGGAGATTATGCCGGAGACCTATGGTGTGATGGTCTACCAGGAAGATGTGATCAAAGTGGCCCACCATTTCGCTGACCTTTCACTTGCTGAAGCCGATGTGTTACGCCGGGGGATGTCCGGAAAATTCAGATCAAGAGAGGAGTTTAACAAAGTCAAAGAGACCTTCTTCAACAATTGCTACCGGAAAGGATTTGAGCACCAAGTCGTAGCAGATATCTGGAGGCAGATCGAGAGTTTTGCCGGATATGCTTTTTCTAAGGGGCACTCTGCATCCTATGCCGTTGAAAGCTACCAGAGCTTGTATCTGAAAGCTCACTATCCACTCGAATACATGACTGCTTGTATCAATAACTTCGGGGGATATTACCGAACAGAAGTTTACGTGCATGAAGCACGCACATGGGGCGCCACCATTCTTGCTCCTTCCATCAATGAAGGCGATTACATCTGTACATTAAAGGGAAAGGAGCTGATCCTCGGATTTATTCTCGTAAACGGAATCGAAGGAAAACTCATCGTAAAGATCATTGAAGAACGAAGGAAGAATGGTGTATTCAAAAACTTTGACGATCTGATGAAGCGCTGCATCATTCCTCTGGAACAGCTATCTCTCATTATCCGGATCGGTGGATTAAGAGACTTCCCTGAATCCCGAAAAGAATTACTCTGGAAAGCCCACTTGTTCCACAACAAGGTGAAAGACAAGCAACATGTACCGGTTCTTTTTGAGACAGAACGGAGAAATTTCTCGATACCCCAACTCACCGAACAGGAGCTCGAACTTGCATTTGAACAAATGGAGCTTCTTGGATTCCCGCTTTGTAATCCTTTTCTACTATTAGCCAACAAAACCACCCCTCATTGTGCGGCCAGATCGATCCATCAGCATCACGGGAAAAAGATCCTCACCTACGGTTACCTCATCGCTCTGAAAAGATCAAGAACCAGCAAAGGAGAAGATATGTTCTTCGGAACTTTTATTGATCAGCACGGTGACCTTATTGACACTGTTCATTTCCCAGAATTTGCAAGAAAATACCCATTTTATGGGAAAGGCATCTATGAGCTCCATGGTGTTGTAACGGAGGAATTTGGCTACCACACGGTTGAAGTAGGCATGATGATCAAACTAGCATTCATGGAAGACATACGATTCAGCGAAAATGCCGAGATCAGCTAAAATTCCATTGAACGAAGAAAAAACTTTTAGCAAAACAGCTATATTTGTCGGCCTGACAGCAGGAAATACCGATGCGCACGTGGTGAAATTGGTAGACATGCCATCTTGAGGGGGTGGTGCCAACAGGCGTGCTGGTTCGAATCCAGTCGTGCGCACGAAGATCAAAGCACTAGTCGTAAGATTGGTGCTTTTTTTATTGCTCCAACATCCAAACGATGATCTTTCCGTCATCCGAACAGGAAGCAAACTCATTAGACGAAATAAAAGTCAATGCATTCACAGAGTGACGATGTCCGCCACTTTTCAATTCAATTCGCTGGATAACCTTCTCAAATCCGGAATCCCAGATCTTAATGGTCTTATCACGACTGCAGGTTGCCCAAAGCTCGTCGTTTAATTTCAAAATATCGTAGATCACGTAATTATGCGCGGGAATACTCTTCAATAAAGTGTCATTCTCTAAATCCCAGCTTTTAAGAAGAGCATCCTTCCCTCCTGTGATCAGTCTATCGTCACCGATAAAACTTACAGAGGTAGAACCACCCTCATGTGCATTGAGCGATCTGATCTCATTAAAATAGGTCGTATCCAACACACGAATCGTCCCATCCTGACAAGCAAGCGCAATTCTCTCCCCATCCGAAGAAACTGCTATTCTTCTGATCTTCCCAGAATTTAGTGGTAAAAAAAGTAGCAGCTCATGTTCTTTCAGCGTCCAGACTCCAAGATTTCCATCTGCATCAGTGGAATACCAATGTCCTTTTTGAGAATTGATCTGCAGACAGAATATAGCAGACCTGTGCTGAACGAAGTGTCTAAGCTCCTTCTTATGCAAAAGGTCAATCACGTGAATAGAACCACCCTTCAAACCAACAAATAAATGACTGTTGGTCGGATCTGTCTTCACTGCATAAGCAGCTTCCGATAATCGTATCGTAAATTGATCCTGAGTACCCTTTTCAAGATCCCAACGTGCAGAAAAAGCATCGGCAGCAACGGAATAAACAAAACCATCAAGATAGTCGATCTGGAAAACACTCCCAACGTGACCATTGAATTCTTTTTGTTTAAAAAAGGACATTATCCTTCCTGTTCTTCTTCTACCTCTTCTTCGTCAGAATTAACCTGCTTAAGTCTAGCTGCGTAATCATCAGGAAGGAATTCAAAGAAAGTATCCCCTCTCAAGCCTAAACGAAGACATTCCAGCGGAATCATTTCATTTGGAGCTATATTTCCAAGATTCACCTCAGCTCCAAAAAGCTTAATGAACCAAACCTGCTGATTTTTCTGAGGAGCTTCCCAAAGGATCTTCTCTGGTGCTACTTTAGAAATAATACGATTGATCAAGATCGTGTGTGCCGATCCATTCGGTCTGAACACACCTACATTTCCAGATTCTCTTCCTTCCGCAATCACCTTCCAAGAACCTGCTTCTAACTCAGTACTCATCATCTTGATCCATTTTCCTGGTGAGATCAAAATTCCTGAATCTTTTGACCCTACTTCAGAAAGAACCGTGTAATTCTTGGAAAACTTATTGATCAATTCGCATTTTTCATCATGATTGATGATAATCGAACCGTCAGAAACTTCCAACATGTCAAGTCCATACTTATCGATAAACTTCAAATAGTCATTTTGCTTGTTTCGGGCATAAAATACCTCAAACAAAGTACCACCAAAGTAGGGTCTGATCCCTGCTTCTCTGTAAAGCTTGATCTTTTCCTCAAGATCATTGGTTACCAAAGCAGTACCAAATCCTAGTTTCACAAGATCGGTAAGATTTCCGGAAGCCTGAATGAAGTCTTCAACTTCACGTAAGCTCAACCCTTTATCCATCATCATTGTTACTCCCTTCTCTCTGGGCTTCGGACTTCTGTCCGGTACAAAAGGTAATTTGTAATTCATGTTGTTTATTCTTCCGACAAATCTAAGAATTCTTGAACTTTCTTGAGTGACGGGTTAATATCAAATATTTCTTGTGCTATTTTTTTATCCTGTTCGCAGCATTTTGCAAACAAGGCAATCGCTTCTTCTTTTCTACCAAATAACCAAAGAACATTCACCTTCAGTACCTGAGCGATCAACATTCCGGGATTCGCTTCTATGAAACTTTCAATAAACTCCTTTGCATCAACAAGATCTGTTTCACAAAGCAATTCAATAAAATTGGTCAAGCACTCATCGTCTTTTGGATCTAAGGCAAGCGACAACTGATAAAATTCTGCAGCTTGCTCAAGATCATCGATCTTTTCATACGCTCCCGCGATAACATGATAGATCCCGGCATTTTCCGGATCAAGTTCAGCCGCCTTGTGCAACAGAACCAATCCTTCTTTTGTTCTACCTTCAAGATCTTCAATGATTCCTAATCCAAGCCAAGCATCGGGTAGCATCGGAGCCAATTCCAGACTTCTTTTGTAGAAGTGTCTTGCCAGCTCCAATTCATTCAATTGCTCATGAGCCTCACCGATATAACACAATGCCATTGGATCGTCACCATCAAGCTCTATACATTTGTGAAAGCTTTCAATCGCCAGTAAATATTTCTCCTGAGACAAATATGCATTCCCCATATTGAAGTATACCGGACCGAAATCTTCATTGATCAGAACACAATAATCATACGCCCAAAGTGCTTTGTCATAATTCTCGAGCTTCGTATATGCATTCCCTAAATTATACCACGCGGTGAAAGAATAAGGATTTTCATCGATGTAGTCGGAATAGCACTTGATGGCACTTTCATATTCGCCCAGATGATCATAACAAAATGCAATCTCATAGATCGCACCTTCATTATGCGGGTTAAATGCAATCGCTTCCTTAAGCACGTCTACCGCTTTTCGATAATCACCGGCATTTTCGAATTCCATTGCAAGGTCAAGGAAAATCTCATCTTTATCTTCTGCTTCAGAAAGATCAAGTGCCTCTCTGAAATAACGGATTGCATTCTTCGAATCCTTTAATTGGCTAAAAATGGACGCTTTTGTCAATAGCAATTCACTCGTTGGCGACTCCCACTTTTCAATTCGTGAAATAATGTTGAGTGCTTCCTTCAGATGCCCCATAGCAGAAATCGCCTGAGCCTTTCTAAGGTGAAAGATCGACAAATATGGGAATTGATCCAATGCATGCTCAGCGCATTTCTTCGCTTTCGTATACTGACTATTGATCAGAAAATGATCGATCAGGGTTTCCAACCGATCACTATCAAGATATCCCATAGAACCTCCTTTCAGAAATTCTTCGAATCGTTCGAGATCTTCATTGAGATGATTCTCCATGAAGTCATCATCATCTTCATCAAACATACCGTTCAATTTGTTACTGTAATATACAACTTAAGAACCGCATCATTATTACACGGTTCTATTTGTTATTAACAGACAATTAACACATTCCTATTTTCCGGAACGCTTGCGATCTGTTTCTTTAAGAAGAATCTTTCTGATCCTTAGATTCTGAGGAGTTACTTCAACATACTCATCTGACTGAATATATTCAAGACATTCTTCAAGACTGAATACTTTCGGTGGAGCAAGTCTCACTTTATCATCGGCTCCTGATGAACGCATATTCGTCAACTTTTTCGTTTTCGTAACGTTCACGCAAAGATCACCAGATCTTGAGTTCTCACCGATCACCTGTCCTTCGTAAATATTCTCATTCGGATAGATAAAGAACTTTCCTCTTTCCTGAAGGTTATTCAAAGAGAAAGGAATTGATGTCCCTTGCTCTAAAGAGATCAATGAACCATTCTGTCTTCCCGGAATTTCACCTCTATATGGTTGGTATTCCAAGAAACGATGCGTCATTACCGCCTCTCCAGCCGTTTGAGTCAATAAATAATTACGAAGACCAATAATTCCTCTTGATGGGATCAAGAACTGAATGATCATTCTTTCACCTTTCGGTTCCATATTGGTCATTTCTCCTTTGCGCTTCGTAACAGCTTCCACAGCCGTTCCAGAATGCTCTTCAGGAATATCAATAGTTAATTCTTCAACCGGTTCGCACTTCACCCCGTCAATCTCCTTGATGATCACCTGTGGCTGTCCCACCTGCAATTCATACCCTTCTCTCCTCATCGTCTCGATCAATACAGAAAGGTGAAGAACACCTCTACCGAATACGATCCACTTGTCAGCTTTATCAGTGTCTGCGACTCTTAATGCCAAGTTCTTCTCCAATTCTTTCTCCAGTCTTTCCTGAATATGACGAGAAGTCACAAACTTTCCTTCCTTTCCGAAGAATGGTGAATCATTGATCGAGAACAACATGGACATTGTAGGCTCGTCAAGTTGAATCGTTTCAAGCGGCTGTGGATTATCGATATCACAGATACAATCTCCGATCTCAAAACCTTCAATACCTGTGATCGCACAAATATCTCCCGGCTGAACCTCAGCTACTTTCTTTCTTTCAAGACCTTCAAAAACAAACACTTCTTTGATTCTTTGCTTCTGCTGATCACCGTTTCTTTTATTGATGATCACCGGCTGATTTTCCTTGATCGTACCTCTTGTCAAACGACCGATCGCAATTCTACCTACGTAAGAAGAATAATCAAGTGAAGTGATCAGCATTTGCGTATTTCCTTCTTCGATCTTCTTTGGTGGAAAATACTCAAGGATCTGATCAAGAAGAGGCGCGATACTATTCGTTGGATTTCTCCAGTCAGTAGACATCCAACCGTTCTTTGCAGAACCATAGATCGTTGGAAACTCTAATTGTTCTTCGTTCGCATCCAATTCAAACATCAGATCAAACACCTTCTCATGTACTTCATCCGGAGTACAATTTTCCTTATCAACTTTGTTGATCACCAAAAGCGGCTTCAAACCCATTGACAAAGCCTTGCCAAGTACAAATCGTGTTTGAGGCATTGGCCCTTCAAAGGCATCAACCAACAAACATACACCATCTGCCATATTCAATACACGCTCGACCTCACCACCAAAATCGGCGTGACCCGGGGTGTCAATGATATTAATTTTTGTACCCTTATAGGAAACAGATACATTCTTTGAAACGATCGTGATCCCTCTTTCTCGCTCAAGGTCATTGTTATCCATGATCAATTCACCAGTCGGACGATCTCTCTCGTTCATCACATTTCCTGCTTCGATCATCTTATCAACCAAAGTTGTCTTACCGTGGTCAACGTGTGCTATAATGGCAATATTCCTAATTTCCATTGCTTTATTCTTACTTATTATCTTTTATTACCGTTTGATCTTGATCTGTTTCCTCTTGATCCTCCTGAATCTCTTGAACCTCCTGAATCTCTTGAGCCTCCTGAGAATTTACTCCTAGATCCTGAACGATCTGATCCTGAGCTTCTTTCTCTTCTTCCGAACCCTGAACCAGAACCTCCTGACCTTGAGCCAGAACCTCCTGATCTTGAACCAGAACCAGAACCACCAGATCTCGAACCTGATCCACCAAATCTCGAACCGCCAGACTTATGTCCTCGTCCTCCTCCGGATGACTTTTCTTTCTTAGTGATCTCGATCTTTACTTCATTTCCTTCGTAGCTACTTCCGTTCACTCCTTTAAGGATCTTATCTGCAAACTCATCATCTGCTTCGAAGAATGAAAAAGATGTCATGATATCGATTCGCCCCACGTTTGACGACGTCAAACCTGTCTGGTCACATACATGACGAAGTAATCCTCCAGGATTCAATCCATCTCTTCTTCCAAGACTAACAAAGAATCTGGTCTTACCAGTTTCATAGTCATCTCTTCTTTCCTTGCGCTTTGGTCGATCATCATCGCCTCGATCATTTTTCGAACCTGAAGCATTTAGATCACCTGCTCTTTCGTAATATTCAATGAATCGATTGAACTCAGCAGAAATGAAACGCTTAACCACTTCTTCCTTTGAAAGATCTTCAAATTCAGCCATGATCCTTGGCATAAAGCCCTCGATATCCTTTTCCTTAACCTGAGTTGATACAACCTTATTGATCAATTTTCCAAGCTGAACTTCACAGATCTCTTTTGCATCAGGAATCTGACCTAATGAAAAAGAAGTGCGCATCTGCTTTTCGATCGCCTTGATCTTATAATTTTCTCTTGTATTCACTAATACTAGTGATTGACCTTTTTTACCCGCTCTTGCCGTTCTACCACTTCTGTGTGTGTAGTTCTCAATGTCATCCGGTAAATTGTAATTGATCACATGCGTGATGTTATCGATATCAATTCCTCTTGCCGCAACATCAGTCGCCACAAGGATCTGAAGATCTTTTCTTCTGAATCGATCCATAACACGGTCTCTCTGCGCTTGAGACAGGTCTCCATGTAATGGTTCCGCATTATAGCCGTCTTTTGCCAGTTTTTCAGCAACATTTGCTGTTTCCTGACGAGTACGACAGAAGATCAATCCATAGATATCAGGGTGAAAATCGATCAATCGCTTCACTGCTGCATATCTGTCTTTTTCTTTGACCACATAATAGATGTGCTCAATATTTTCGTTACTCTGATTTTTATGTCCGATAGAAACTTCAAATGGATTATCCATGTAATTCTTCGCGATCCTTGCTACTTCAGCTGGCATTGTTGCCGAGAATAACCAAACATTCTTATAGTCCGGTGTAGATTCCAGGATTGCATCGATATCTTCTTTGAATCCCATGTTTAGCATTTCATCTGCTTCATCCAGTACAACGGTCTCAACATCAGAAAGCGAAATTGCTTTTCTGTTGATAAGGTCCATTAATCTTCCTGGAGTTGCTACGACGATTGCTACGCCTTTCTTAACATCTGTCATCTGACGGCGGATATCTGTTCCACCATACACCGCAACGATGTTAATTTTTACATACTTTGCAAAAACCTCAAGATCCTTTGAAATCTGCAGACAGAGTTCACGTGTCGGACAAATTATTAAGCCTTGTGGATTTTTACTGTTTTCTTCGATCTTACTGATCAAAGGAAGACCAAATGCAGCGGTCTTACCTGTTCCTGTTTGAGCTAAACCAACGAAATCACTATTATCACCAAGAAGGTGCGGAATAGCTTGTTGTTGGATCGGAGTAGGTGCTTCAAACCCCATTTCTTTTAACGACTTCAGCACCTCACTCTTTAGCCCGAGTTCCTCAAATGTCATCTAATACTATTAAAATTGGCTGCAAAGGTACGCTATTTCTGACAATCAGCAGAATAAATTATTTCTTACCCTCTTCAGAATCACCTTGAGCGGCCTTTTCTGATAGTGCAGATGGGGATTCTGGCTTAGCAGAAGGCTCAATTTTCTCTTCCTTCACTTCAATCAAAGGAGTCTTTTTAGGTGATTCATAGCGCATTGCCTCGTCAATGTCTGACGCATATTGATCCAAAGGCCTTTGAATATCTCTCGCGGTTTCCTCTACAATTCCTGTCAAATTGAGGTCCTTTTTGATATCCATTCCTGATTTCTTGATCTCTTGCTGTAATTCAGAAGACGCATCCTTGATCTGTCTCATAGTCCTGCCAAGTGTTCTAGCCAACCCCGGAATGCTCTTTGATCCAAAGAACATAAGGATGAACACCAGGATCAAAAGGATTTCAGAACCGGAAACATCATTAAGAAAAAGTAACATCTTCTAAAATTGGTTCACAAAGTTAACGAAAATGCTGAGGTCTTTCGTCTTCTTACTTTACCTTTTGAATTTTTTGGATCACTCGTAAAATGATCCTGTTTGGAGTAACCGGAACAAATACTTTCAACATGAATGCAAATGAAGGAAAAGTGATCTTTTGAAGACGACCTTTCATCATTGCACTATAACCCTTTTCCGCAGTTGCTTTTGCTGTATCCGCCATTGCAAATAAGCCACTTCCAGCCATTCCCGCTGTAGCTTCAAAACCTGTGTTCACAGGACCAGGACAAAGAGCAGTGACCGTAATTCCGTATTCACGAACCTCCTCGCTCAACGCCAACGAAAAAGAATTCACATATGCCTTCGTTGCATAATAATTGGCCATATACGGCCCCGGGACGAATCCTGCAGTACTCGAAGTGTTCAAAATCCTTCCTTTCCTTCTTTTGATCATCTGCGGAAGAATTAAATGCGTCAATTCAACAAGCGCAGAAATATTCAACTGGATCATGTCCAGTTCAGAAGAAATTGATCTTTCGTGAAAAAGGCCATATCCACCAACTCCTGCGTTGTTGAATAAAAAATCGATCTCCAAACCTTGATTTGTTATTTGATCTGCAATTTCTTGTGCAGCATGAGGCCGGTTAAGATCCACTACAATTACTCGCGTTTCAACATTATAATTTTCTCTTAACTCTTCTGAAAGCTTCACCAATTCATCACCTCTTCTGGCAACTAAAATTACATCGCCGCCTTTAGAAGCATGAATTTTTGCTAACTCTTTCCCGATACCACTTGAAGCACCGGTCACAATTCCCCATCCTATCTTATTCATTTTCATTTCTTTATTGCATCCCAAGCGAGTTCAAACAGTCGATCTTTGAAGTCTTGATTCGCAGCGTTTTCAGGATGAGCTTTCAAATAAGTCACACTGGTTTCTACCATTCCTGACATTGTTTGAACCAGTAACATTGGCGGCACTTTCTTTAAAATCCCTTGATCTATCCCTTTTTCAGCGAGCTCCAGACTCATTTGAACAAAACGATGATTGCCATAGATTTGTTCATTGAAATAATGAGAATTTTCAAATTGTCGCATGAACACAAAATCTTCAGGATTTTCCATGTTCCATTCAAGTGACGCAAGCCATAATGTATAGATGCTTTCCTTTAAGGTAGCACCCTTATATATCTGATCTGCAGTATACTTAAATAGCCTATCCTTTAAGTCATTATACAATTCCTGAATGAGAATATCTTTTGTATTGAAATAATGAAAAAGGATCCCGTTACTCACACCGGCCTCTTTAGCGATCTTTGCCGTTGCTGTGCTGTAAAAACCATTTTCAGCAAATAGTTTTCTAGCGCTGATCATCACCTTTTGCTTCTTGTCCATAGACGTCATTTGAAACAAAAGTAATAAGATTTTAGAATATTGACTGATTAGTCAATCTGATTAATATCCTGCTTTTTCTTTCGGATACGCATTGAAAGTACCAGATGCTTTTGCGATTAATTTTCCCTGATCATTTATGATCTCCCCTTCCATAAAGACGATCGATCTGCCTTTTCGAATTAAAGCTGAAGTACCCGTAAGAATATCATGATTAAATGCAGGAGCCACAAACGTTACCTTCATCTCAATTGTACCGACGACTAAACCATCCGAACAAACCGCACTTAAGGCCCCTACTCCAAGTAATGCATCACATAATCCGGCAATTACACCGCCATGAACGGCATGTGGTGTAGCAAGATGGTGTTCATTTATCCGGCAATTGTATTCAATCTTCCCCGGTTCGAGGATTTGAAAATCCATCCCCAGATACTGTCCAAACTTATTGAACTCAATATACCTGGTGATTAGTGGATGTTTATTCAGGTCAGACATTTACTTCTTTTTTTAAGTGAACATCCATTTGCGGGAAAGGGAAACTGAAACCTTCCTCAGGGAATTGAGCATATATTCTCTCGTTCATTTCAAAATAGACAGGCCAGTAATCGTCTGTTTTCACCCATGCTCTCATGATAAGATCGACAGAAGAGTTGGCCATTGTCATTATTCCCACAAAAGTTTCAGGATCATTCAAGATTCTACCATCCTCTTTCGCATATTTCAAAAGTGTTTGCTTCGCTCTCACTGCATCATCACCATAGGATATACTTATTGTCCAGTCAACTCGTCTTACATCTGCTTTGGTAAAATTGGTAATGTTCCCATTCGCCACTGCGCCGTTTGGCAAAATGATCACCTTATTATCTCCTGTATGCAGATAGGTATTGAAGATCTG
>SBFR01000133.1 GCA_006227105.1 Bacteroidota bacterium | reverse complement strand
AAATTCAGAATGTTTTGAATGTTCGCACCACGGAACGAATAAATACTCTGGGCATCGTCACCCACCACACAGATGTTCTCATGCATGGCAGCCAGCTTCTTCACGATCAAGTACTGAGCGTAGTTCGTATCCTGGTACTCATCCACCAGGATGTACTGAAATTTCTGCTGGTAGAAATGTAGTACTTCAGGAAAATCTCGTAAAAGTACATTGGTTTGATACAGAAGGTCATCAAAATCCATTGCTCCAGCTTTGAAACAACGCTGACTGTAAGCCTTATAGATTCTTGCGATCTCAGGTCTTCTGGACTGAATGTCTTCATTCATGATCTCCGTATTCTGCTCGTATGCTTCAACTGAGATCAGGTTGTTTTTTGCAGATGAGATCCTCCCAAGTACCATACTTGGTTTATAAACCTTATCATCTAGATTGAATTCTTTAATGATATCCTTTAATAAAGACTTCGAATCCTGTGTGTCGTAGATCGTAAAATTGGAAGGGTACCCCAGTCGGTCAGAGTTAAATCTTAGGATCCTTGAGAAGACGGAGTGGAAAGTACCCATGGTAATGTTCTTCGCTTCAGAAGGGCCAACGATCTTCCCGATTCTTTCGGTCATTTCACGAGCCGCCTTATTGGTAAAGGTCAGGGCAAGAATGTTGAATGGATCAACGCCTTGTTCCATCATATAAGCTATTCGAAACGTCAAAACCCTGGTCTTACCGGAACCTGCACCGGCAATAACCATGTTTGGACCATAAATGGATTTGACAGCCTCGAGCTGGCTATCATTCAACTCATCGAGATAGCTCATTGAAAAAAATCTGTTTTTGTTGTTTGGGACAGACGATAGGATTATCTGTCCGATTTCAAAGTTAGGTATTAAACAGGAATTTATTCAAACATCAATGTTTATTAATGTTGTGTTTTTTCCCACTTACGGACAACAGTTGAACCTTTTAGTGAAATAAGATTTAAGAAATAGCTTGCTGGGGCTAATTCATGTGTATCTATCGTGTATTCAACTAATTCTTCATTAATGTCAAACGTTTTTACGATTTGCCCCATGACGTTAATAATTTCTATTTTTTCAATATCTACCGGGCATTTCAATCGTAGATTCAAATATGAATTGGTGGGATTTGGATAGAACTCGGTTATTTCAGGTACGGTACAATGACAATCGCACTGGATAATGAATTTGAATACCTCATAAAAACATGAATTCGTATCTCGCTTTAAACCATAAATAGTTTGAGATTCAGTTATAGCTATTTGTGTACTATTACAATTTGTGCAAGATACATCTTCCGAAGACCATGAATAAGTATATCCTTCATCAGGAGGCATAAATAGTACGATAGATTCTCCATAAGATACCTGTTGAATCACAGATATCGTTGTGTCTCCGGAATTAACGATCCTTGCGTTATCAACAAAAACGTGTCCATAGTATTTAGTTTCAGTAATAAAATCGGATTCAAAACGAATGAAATTCATTGTATCCAGTGGTTCGTAAACGGTGGAATAGGTTTTCCATGGAGCTCCTTTTACAAGGTCATCCACTATTAATATTGTAACGGGTGCACTACAATATGGTTTTCCTAATCGTGTTTTTAATTTTGCAGGATTCGTATAATCTCTCGTTTCTTCCCAGCTTGAAAAGATCATGTATTCAGAGACCCTTGATTCAAATACTACTTTATAACAATTGTTAGGTAACAATGGTGGAATGATTTTACCTGTTACTGTTTCATGCTTTCCAGCTTCGTCAACTGATAAGTTTAAATATCGGATACCTTCTGATGCGGATTCAAAATTCCCGAATGCAGGCATTAAATCTGGTGAATTAACTGAATTATTTGGAGATGTACATTTTTGCCAATCGTCAGCTAATTTATTTGGTCCGGATTGAGGCGCAATTTCAAATGAACCATTGATAATTGTTTGACTAATTGCAAAGTCATATATACAACAGGGAAGGAGTATCATCAATGTTATCCCAAGTAACGAATTGAACTGATTATTCAAGGGTTAAATTCATTTTCTAGTCAATGAAGGTAAGTTATGAAAAATAATAATTCGGAGAATGCAGAAAATGACATCTTTTCAATTTGCCAGGAATGGTTTAATGTGACCTTAAATTTTTAAATTTGCCTGTTCAAAAGAAAAAATATGAGTCATAATATCAAGCCGGGAGTCGCTACCGGCGACGATGTACAGAAGATCTTCAAGTACGCAAAGGAAAAAGGATTTGCGCTTCCTGCAGTGAATGTAACGGGTTCATCTACTGTGAATGCAGTTCTTGAAACGGCAGCGAAAGTGAATTCTCCGGTGATCATTCAGTTTTCAAATGGTGGTGCGCATTACAATGCGGGGAAAGGTCTTTCCAATGCAAATGAAAGAGCTGCTATAGCTGGAGGTATTTCAGGAGCAAAGCACATTCATGAGCTTGCTGAGCTGTATGGAGCAACGGTGATCCTTCATACGGACCATTGCGCAATGAATCTTTTGCCTTGGGTTGATGGTTTACTTGATGCAAGTGAAGCACACTTTAAGATGACTGGAAAGCCGTTGTATAGTTCACATATGCTTGATCTATCCGAGGAGCCGATCCATGAAAATATTGAGATCAGTAAGCGTTACCTTGAGCGTATGAGCAAAATGGGGATGACCTTGGAGATCGAGCTTGGAATTACAGGTGGAGAAGAAGATGGTGTAGATAATACAGACGTGGACAGCTCAAAGTTGTATACGCAGCCCGAAGAGGTAGCTTACGCATATGAAGAGCTGATGAAAGTGTCTGATAAGTTCACGATCGCAGCAGCTTTCGGAAATGTTCATGGTGTTTATAAGCCTGGAAATGTGAAGTTGACTCCGAAGATCTTGAAAAACTCTCAGGAGTATGTTCAGCAGAAATTTGGTACAGGACCTAATCCAGTTGATTTTGTTTTCCATGGTGGATCAGGGTCAACTTTAGAGGAGATCAGAGAAGCAATTTCCTACGGTGTGATCAAAATGAACATTGATACGGATCTTCAATTTGCGTTTACAGAAGGTGTACGTGATTATATCATCAACAAGGTAGAATATTTGAAAACACAGATCGGTAATCCTGAAGGAAGTGATAAGCCGAATAAAAAATACTACGATCCAAGAAAATGGTTAAGAGAAGGTGAATTGACCTTTATTGACCGATTGGTGAAATCATTTGAGGACCTGAATAATGTAAATACATTATAATGGCAGATCAAGAAAACAAGCAGTCTATGAGTTGGTTTAAAAGAAACAAAGAGGGGATCACTACTTCAACGAGTGAAAAGAAAGAGACTCCTGAAGGGTATTGGCATAAGTGCTCCAATTGTAAAACACTTTTCACGGCAGAAGATCTTGAGAAGAATGCATGGGTGTGCGACAGATGTTCACATCACGAGAGAATTGGATCAGAGGAGTATTTCTCGATCATCTTTGATGGAGGGAAATACAAGGAGCTAGACGAAAAACTATCTTCTGGTGATCCATTGAATTTTGAGGACACAAAGAAGTATGTAGATCGTATTAAAACGACCCAAAAGAATACGGAGCTTTCAGACGCGATCAGAACGGCTGAAGGTAAACTGGATGGGCATGACTTCGTTGTTGCTGCAATGGACTTTGCTTTCATTGGTGGTTCCATGGGATCTGTCATGGGAGAAAAGATCGCGAGAGCGATCGACCATGCGATCAAGATCAACGCACCATTCATGATCATCTCTAAGTCAGGAGGTGCGCGTATGATGGAAGCTGGATTCTCATTAATGCAGATGGCGAAGGTTTCTGGAAAGTTAGGACAGCTTTCTGAGGCAAAATTGCCTTACATTTCATTCCTGACTGATCCTACAACTGGAGGGGTAACCGCTTCATTTGCAATGTTAGGAGATATCAATATTGCAGAACCAGAAGCACTTATCGGTTTTGCCGGACCACGAGTTGTGAAAGAAACGATCGGTAGAGATCTTCCAGAAGGATTCCAGACCTCTGAATTCGTTCTTGAACACGGGTTCCTTGATTACATTGTTGACAGAACACAGCTTCGAGACACATTGGCATTGTCTCTGAAGATGTTCAGAAATTAATAGAAGGGGCGAAAGCCCCTTTTTTTATTAGAACTCTGGGTCGATTTGAAAAGTCAGGACTTCTTTAGTAACCGGATGTTTGAACGTGATCTTTTCGGCATGCAAATGCAATCGTTCATTGCGCTCACCATACAGATCATCCCCAACAATTGGAGAATTCAGACCATCAGGGTGACTGGAATGAACTCTTAATTGATGCGTTCGTCCGGTAATGGGATAGAATCTCACTCTTGTTTTGCCATCTTTTATTGAAATCACTTCATACTCTGTAACTGCCGGTTTCCCGTGTTCGAAGCATACCAATTGTCTTGGTCGGTCTTCAAGATCCACGCGAAGGGGAAGATCGATCACTCCTGAGGTATCATTGACCTCTCCATCCAATAGTGCGATATAGCTCTTTTTGATCCTTCTCGAGATAAATTGAAATTGAAGTTTTTTATAGATCTCCAATGATTTCGAAATGATCATGATTCCAGACGTTGACATGTCAAGACGATGAACGACCAGAGGTCCAGTCGCATCTGGCAAGTACTTTCTCATTCTCTTATACACCGAATCCTTGACTTGCTTTCCAGGGACGGATAACAATTCATGTGGTTTATTGATGATCAGAAGATGATCATCCTCATAAAGGATTGGAATTTCGTCACTTGTTTCAGGGACATGTTCCATAGGATTGTCTTCAACTTGTATTCCTTCGAGCATGTGCCCTAAAATAGGTTCACATTTCCCTCTACACGAAGGGTAGAAGTGACCGTGTTTCCTGATCTCAGAAGCCGGCGGATTTCCCCACCAGAATTCAGCAAGTGCGATAGGTTTTAGATTATGCAGATAGGCATATTGCAACAATTTAGGAGCAGCACATTCTCCGGCTCCGGCTGGTGGAGTCTTCCAAACGGTATTTTCAAAGATGGAATAGAGACTTTTGTTTTTCCCATAGGAATTCAGAAAGTTGTAACTCGAAAAGATCTTTTTCTGGAGTTGAGAAGAAAGTGCTTTTCGTTCATTGCGCAAATACTCGATCTCCTCTTTGTAGGCTTTCATCTTCTGCTCGACCTCTGCAATTTTTTCGTTCCAGCTTTTAGTGGTTCTTTTCAAAAAGATTTGCTCAGATTGACTTTCGTAATTTAATTTTTGATTTAAATCCTCAAGTTCTGAAAAGGATAAATTCTCTTTCGCTTCATTGCGAAGTAGATCCCTCTTTGATTTGTTTGACTTTATGCTGGCTTTAAGATTTGTAATCTCCTCGTTCCGTTTATGAAGTAGCTCGTTCAATTCATGATTTAGCTCATTCCAAACCGAGGAAGATTCCAACTCGGCCAGTTTGCGATTACATTCATTAACGAAATGTTCACCTTTCTTGTAAAAACCTTCAGCCGGTAAAATATCAAAGACAGGTGGCACGAAGTATTCAAGATCGTTTGATTCGGCAAGCTTACCTGAGTAGGCTGCAAGAAATCCTACCTGACCATCTGCTGTTTGTACCACCAAAACACCAAACATCTTACCGATCGATTTTTCAGTAGGATCTGTATGTCCAAAATCGTGGGTAAAATCATTTTGATTTTGAAGGTATTCCTGGAGTTGATTGCTCGCCAGAACAGACAGCTGGTGAGGGATATAATAAAAAGGAAAAGTAAATTCCAGCGGCAATTCGATCCCTTCGATGGAAGAGCTAAAATGATGAAACTTTGAAGGTAAACTTGCCATTATAGAATTTGAAGCAAAGGTACTGCTTTAAAGTCTCATCAAGTCATTAAGCGATCTATTCAATCTAATGATAAGCTCCTAATGACTGTGATAATCATCCTTTCGTTTCCAATGTTCCATCCGAATGTTTGGCAAATCTGCCCAGTTCTTTTGAGTGCGTGTGATCTGAACTCGGCCATGGCCAACCTCCAAACTGAGTGCGCTGATAATCTTCAAACGCCTGATAGATCTCTTCTCTTGAATTCATGACAAATGGTCCGTGTTGAACCACAGGCTCACTGATCGGTTTACCTTGAAGCACGAGTACTTTACAAGTTTCATTACCTGCTGTTATTGTGATATCCGTGTTTGACAACACATCAGCAGCATGATAATAGGGTAGTGTATCCTCATCAAGTTTAATCGTGTCCCCTTCATAGAAATAGATCGAACGATTTATCCCTGCTGATGTTGCTGGTAATGTATACTGCGCACCTGCCTCCATGTGAAGGTTGTAGATGGCAACTTTATTCTCCTCTTTGGCCGCCCAGGAATCAGGTGGAGCTGAAGGAGAGGCATAGCTATCAAGTTTTCCCACAAGAACTTCAATTTCAGTGGATTTATCACTTTGGTCCTTGTAAGTAAAACGAGGCACATTTTCTCCCCAGATCATTTTGAAATGAGGTTCAACCATTTTGTTTGAACGAGGTAG
>SBFR01000232.1 GCA_006227105.1 Bacteroidota bacterium | reverse complement strand
TAGGCTCTGCTCGAATCCGGAATTACTTTATCCGGTCGATAAAAGGAGATCCACCATTCACTGGCAGTAGACGCTAGATGATTTCTAGCAGGACCGGTATCTTCTTCAGAAAGCCAATACTGAAATCCTCGTTTGGTCATTTCCTTAACGAAGGAAGCACTTTCCAAATCTTGTTTATAAGCCAACCCATTTGGATAAACTCCATTTACCGGTGGAGCAACCATTTCCTGAATTACAACGATGTCGAAGGGAGAAAGTACCTCCGCCAGAAATTCATTGTTTCTGTCCTTGTAATGGCCAAGAAATTGAATGTTGAAGGAACAAATATTCAGTGTATCCTGTGCTATTGAAAAGGATGCAACGAACAAGAAAAAACAAAAAAGTGTTGATCTTTTTAGTTGGCTACCCATAGACTTGGATTAAGACATTGAACCGCGGTTCCTACCACCTGATGTATTTCGAAATGAACAACAGACACGGCACTTCCTTCCTTCACCAATGCTGACCCGATTGCTTGTTTTGTACTCACCTTGGAACCTGATTTTACATAGGTATCCTGAAGATTACTGTATACGGTGCGATAGCTACCATGCTTGATGATCACCACTTTACCCGCACCCGGAATATTCAGAACGCTGGTCACTTCACCTTCAAATACAGCACGCACCTGAGAATTTTTGGACGTACTGATATCGATCCCGTTATTATTAGTTACGACATTGGCCAAGGTTGGGTGAGGGTTCTTTCCGAATCCTTCTGTAATACTTCCTTTTTCAACTGGCCATGGGAGTTTTCCTTTGTTACTTTCAAAGCTCTTACCCAATGCAATGCTTTCTTTGGTTTCTGAAAACTCGATGGTTTTACTGGTTGTTGAAGTAGAGGTTCCTGAAGTCGAAGCAGTGTTACTCTTTTTGCGTGCTTCTTCCTCAGCTTTTCTTCTTTTCGCTTCAGCTTCAGCGATCTCCTTCTGAATTGCCGCAGAGATCTGAGCTTTGAGTACTTCCTTTTTGCGCTCATCCTCTTTTAGCTGAGCATATAATTTCTCTTCTTCCTTTTTGAATTTTTGATAGACTTTTTCCTGACGGACCTTGTCCTGTGAGATCTGTTCTTTTTCTACCTTTTTCTCATTCAGAAGTGCCATTTTAAAAGTTCTTTCCTTCTCAATACTTTCAATTTCCTGTTTGATCATTTTCTGATGCTGACGAATGATCAGAAATTGTTTCTGTTGCATTTCCGAAACTCTTTCCAGATACTTATTTCGTTTAACAGCTTCGTAATAATTATCAGAAGAAAAGATGTACATCAACTGCCCGTATTTGTTACGGTGCTTGTAAGCATAGATCAGTAATCGTTTGTATTGATCCTTCAATCGAGTCAATTTCTCATTCATCTGAACGATCTCCTGATCTTTTTCTGCGATCCTAACCTGGGCCCCTCTGATCTGGTTGTCGAAATTACGAACCAATTCTTCTCGGTAGGTGATCTGATTTTCGATCACTTTCAATTCATTTAGCGAAGCTTCAGTATTGTTTTTCATTTTGCTCAGAAGACTTTTGGTATTAGAGATCTTCTTTTCGAGCTTCTGTTGCTCCTTCTTCAGCTTCTCACTGGTCTGCCCGTAAAGAACAGAACTACTGATCAGAATTGAAACAAATAATATGAACTTATTTACACTGCTCATACGTATCAGGAATTACCAGGATCATTTCTTTTGGAATGTCAACTTCGATCTTTTCATAGGACATATTGATCCTCATGTTATTTCGTGCTGAAATGATCTGAATAAAAACTTCTCTTGGAACGTCATACCCATCGATGTTCTCTCTCACAAGATAATCGACTTTAATGCTTGCAGTATCTGAAGGACTTTCAATGTACATACCCTTTAATCCTGTTAATGAATCCGTCAGGTAATACTTGATCAAAACATCCTCTTTATCGCTGCGTTCAAGTTTTTTGAAGTCTCTTTTCTTGTGACTGGAAATGATATAATTATAAGGGTCATGCACCATGAAGTATTTTTGGGTACTATCGAAATCCAGTGGCATTCCCAGGATCAATTCTTCAAGATTTGAAAAATTGAAATCGATAGCGAAGTTTTCCTTTATATAATCCAGTGACTGGCGGATGTAACACTTTTCCCTTTTATTAGTGATGATGACGCTATCTGTAGTGATCATCGCGTTTACGATCGGAATGGATGCATAGGTAATCAAAGCATTCATCGCGCTGTCCGCAGTCATTCTTACGGATGTTTTGAAATTTACATTTCTATTGGTATCCTCAACGTGAGTAGTGATCTTCGTGTAGAAGTACTTCGGTTTGATCTGGCTAATACTGTCAAGAATGTTGACCAATTCAGTCGCCTTCTTTTTGGGAAGTTTCACTCTTTCTGTTTCCGTTAATTTTTTAGCACAGGAGCTAAGAAGCACCAGACCGAAAATAACCGCAGTAAAACCTTTAATATACTGGTTCATAAAATTCTTTTTTGTCGATCTTTTTATCGATCATTTTATTGGTAGAACCAAGCTCTTTCGCTTTGATCCACAGCTCAACTGCCTCTGTTTTCTGCCCGGTTTTGTACAGTGCGTCGCCCAGATGTTCAACGATTAATTTATCGTTGGGATTCAATTTATATGCTTTATCAAAAAATAATTTTGCTTCTTCAAATAAGGTCATCTGGAAAAGTACAACTCCTTTTGTGTCAAGAAAATGAGGAGACTGAGAATTAAGCGCAACCACTTCATTGATGATGTCAAGTGCCCTTTCAAGATCAGTTTTGCTCATCGCCAGACGAAATGCATAATTGTTTTTGATCAATGAACTGTTTGGATCAAGCTTCATGGCTTTCTCGTAAAACGCTTTTCCTTTTACGTGATCCGTCACTCCAAAATAGGCTTCACCTAGCTGACCGTTGAACTCAGCTTCCATGGACTTGTCAGAAACCACCAACTCTATGCCTGATTCCAATACTGTGATCGCCTCCTGGTATTGTTTTAACTGAACAGAAGCGACACCGCTCAATAAATACACTGTAGTGATTGTCGGAAAATATTCAAGACATTCATTGGCATCCTTGTACAAGCTATTGAAATCTGAAGCCTGATATTCCATGATCAAAACCTGATTCCAGATCGGATACTGTGTCTTATCATATTTCAATGCCATTTTATAAGCGGCAAGTGCTTCATCTTCCTTTTCCTGGCGTAACAGAAAATCCCCTTTGATTGAGTAGGATTTTGCATCTGTAGGATGATCGCGCAGCACCATTTCAACCAATTCATATACTTCGGGGTCAACTTTGTACGAAGTTTCATGAATGTTGATCAGGATCTGCATTTTGTTGTCAAGTGTTACATCCGGACACTCAAACGCTTTCTTCAAAAAGACGTAGGCTTTTTTCTGATCTCCTTTTTGTCGATAGATATCTGCCAACGCCAGATTTGCTCTTCCGTTTTTTGGATCTGCGATGGACAACTCTTCCAGCATTTGAATAGCTTCTGTTTCCTTACCACGTTGAAAATAATAATCAACTAAGGTTGCAATGAGCTGAGAATCCTGCGGGAATTTCTTTCGGGCTTTGTCGATCTCTTCTATCCCTTTCGCATCCTGCTTTAATTGAACATACAATTGAAATTTCTGGATACTTAATTCTGGATACATCCCCAGCTGATCTTCCATTTTATTGTATGCGCTGATCGCCTCATCATATTTCCCCGCCTTTACCAGTGCTTCGGCATAGCCGTACAACCAGTCAACATTCCTTGGTTCTTTCTTGATCAGTTTCGCAAAATTCTTAACAGCTTCGTTATAATTACTCGACTCAAAATACATGTAGGCAAGCTCCTGAGTGTACCAGATATTATCCGGATCTAGTTCGGCTGCTTTTCGAATGTGATTGGCAGAAGTTAGTCTGTCGTTCTTGATGAGGTAAAGCTGTGATAGAGCGTAATAAACTGCATCATCATCCTCTTTTAAGGTCAGGCATTTTTCAAAAGCAGCAATCGCTTCGTTGATCTGTCCTACGGTCTTTAATCTCACTGCCTCATGAAAGGCACTGATGTAAGCAGGGTCAATCGGTTTGCTGTCTTTAGTTACCTTCTCCTTTGTTGTCCCACATGAAACAAGTATTGAAAAGAATGATATGATCAGAATAAACCTCATTCAGAAATTTGTGAATAGTCGCCAATACTCAAATCCCGAGCCAAACCTTTGTACTCAGCATGTGATCCGATCATCGAGTCCTTAGCAACCAATTGTTTGATGGTTGTGTTATGCTGAATGATGGAATTTTTAATATTTGAATCGGTAATTTTAGTGTTGTCCCCAACCGAAACATGTGGTCCGATCACTGACCTTTCGATCACGGCGTTTTCGCCAATATAGCAAGGTTGAATGATCACACTGTCGATGACCTTTGCGGTAGGTGATACCGTTGAACGATTTCTTTCTGCATCGTATTCAAGAACTCGCTGATTGGTGTGCACGGTAACTTCTTTGTTCCCGCAATCCAGCCATTCGATCACCTCTCCAGGTTTAAACTTATACCCAGCCTCAGTCAAACGGCGCAAGCCATCCGGAAGCTGATATTCTCCTCCTTTGATGATATTGTTATCGATCAGATATTCTAATTCCTGACGAAGACGCGCTCCATCCTTGAAATAGTATATTCCGATCATTGCCAAATCAGAAACAAATTCTTTCGGTTTTTCTACAAAGTCGATGATCTCTCCCTGCTCATTCATTTTGATCACGCCAAACGCACTTGGATCGTCGATCTGCTTAACCCAAAGAATTCCATCGTCATTCGGATCGATCTTAAAGTTTGCCTTGAATAGGGTGTCGGCGAAAGCGACCACAACTGGTCCTTCCAATTTTTCCTTTGCGCAAAGCACTGCATGCGCAGTACCCAGTGGTTTATCCTGGTAATGGATCGACCCTTTAGCGCCAAGACTGGCAGCAACTTCGATCAGCTCCTTTTCAGCCTCTTCTCCAAATTGTCCAACAACAAAAGCGATCTCATCGATCTTCTCACTGCACACGGACGCAATATCTTCTACCAAGCGGTGAACGATCGGTTTACCTCCCACGGGAACCAATGGTTTTGGGATGGTTAATGTATGTGGTCGAAGGCGGCTTCCACGTCCCGCCATAGGAACTATAACTTTCATTTTCTTATCTATCGTCTCATTTAACACCTGTGCTGCCGAAACCTCCTGCGCCTCTTTCAGTCTCAGAAAGTTCCTCAACTTCGATCCATTTTGCCTGCTTTACTTTTGCAAAAACAAGCTGAGCAATACGTTCTCCATGCTCTACTGTAAATGGCTCTGATGAAAGATTAACCAGAATTACTCCAACCTCACCTCTATAGTCAGCATCGATGGTCCCAGGGGAATTCAAAACGGTGATTCCCTTTTTAAAAGCTAAACCACTTCTCGGTCTTACCTGACACTCGTATCCCTCTGGGATTTCTAAAAACAATCCGGTTTTGATCAAAGCTCTTTCGAGGGGTTTTAAAATAACAGGTTCGTCAAGATTTGCACGAACGTCCATTCCTGCGGAAAGACCTGTTTCGTATGCGGGTAGCGGGTTTTTTGACTGGTTTATAATTCTAACTTTCATTCAGATCGAATTTTCAACCTTCAAAGTTAACAAAACTGAGGGGTGAAGAGGGTTAAAACGTCGACTTTAATGAACAAAGGAATGCGAATAACTCAAGCGTGATGGAAATTCTTTTTTTCAAAAGAGTAGATCATTCCAATATATCCCAGAATGAGGACATTATGGATGACGAATTTGAGTGTTCCGCTTTCGAGATCAACCAATGAAGCGATGAGGTAGATCAGTAATGCCGAACCAAGGTAAAGACCGAATTTTCTTAGATTGTATTTGATCGGATAATGTTTTTGACCTAGGTAGTATGACAAGACCATCTGGCTGGCATAAACGATCAAGGTTGCCCATGCACTGGCGAAATATCCAAAGTAAGGGATGAAGATTACATTGATCAGAATGGTAAGGGTTGCCCCAACGATTGCGATATACGCACCATACTTGGTTTGACCACTTAACTTATACCAGATACTTTGATTGAAGTAGATCCCGAGGAAGACATTTGCCAATAAAAGAATTGGAACCACTCCCAATCCGACATAGTACGACTCGTTTCTTATGAATAATTTGAAGATGTCAATGTTCAATGAAACGACCAGGAATACAAGGGCAACGGCTGCGATGAAAAAGTTCATCACCTTCGCATAGATCTTATTCTTGTCCTCATTTTTTAGCTGTGCAAAAAAGAAGGGTTCAGCCGCATATCGATATGCCTGTAGTAAGATGGAAACGAGCATCGCAAGCTTGTAACATGCACTGTAGATACCCACTTGTCCTTCTGCATATTTCAGCGATTCGGCAGTCATCCCATCATAGAGCATATGCTTCAATAGGATTCTGTCAAGTGTTTCGTTGATGATCCCCGCAAACCCGGCAACAACCAGCGGTAATGCATACCATAACATTCGTTTGATCATTTCCTTATCTACTCTGAAGGAGATGTTCATGAAATCCTTGTAAAGCAATAA
>SBFR01000186.1 GCA_006227105.1 Bacteroidota bacterium | reverse complement strand
CTTCCTCCGCAAATACCAATGATCATTTCTTGATTAATTCAAATTTTAGTTCACCCTGTCTGTTAAGTTGTGAAGGGTCCAGGAATAAATTGCTGGTAGACAAAGATACTGCAAAACTCGATTTGGGATCCTTGATCAAGAAACTACTTGGGTTAAATGGGGTGCGATCGGTTGGTGAATTAACTATGATACTCCCTGTAGCCGGTAACAAATACATTTTCCCTTCCAATGTGCACGCAATTCCCTCGTTCAGACTCATTGCGGTGAAATCAGTGATTCCCTTTTTCGGATTAAGCGGAGTGAAAGAGGTACTTTGGAGTTTTTGCCATTTTCCACTTTTCAACGTGTAGGTTTCCAGTTGTGATGATTGTATTCCGACCAGATAATAACTCCCTTTATTAAAGAAGATTTTACCAGATGAGTTTTCTTTTGTCTTTAAATAGAATCCTCCTGTTGTTCCGGATGCCGATAGAGAAACTGAACTGAAGTTCATTCCTCCCTCCAGGAAAATTGACTCTTTTAATTGAGCTTTAGATGTAAACGCACGTACAGTCCATCCAGATTTTTTGTCCTGGTAATCAGGTGTAGTAAAATAGATCTCATCTTCACCAAAACCTGAATATCCCCAGTGTCCATATTTAGGGTCTTTCAACATTGCCTCGTCAATTTCGCCAATGATAGCGGCATACAAAAGCATATTGTGATGGGTCATGGTGATCATAAAGTCAACATGTTTTTTATCTTTTTTATTGTTCCATCTCATCAAAAATATCAGTGCTTTATCGGTGGTGATAATATCTGTCATTGACATTTCATTGATATCATAGCTTCCCAATTTTTTAATGGCAGAACTCAATAAAGCCGATGAGCTCTTTATGTTTCCGGCACTATTGACTTGATGAAAAAAGATCTTTCCATCAACAGGCTGTAATTGATCCAGGAAATACACATATCTGGCATTTTCTCCGGCGATATAGAAATAATCTTTTCCTGAAGGATTGAAGCTTTGCTGCCAAACAGAGGTAGTTTGTTCGCCAACCATTGTAATATTGATCTTTCTTTTTACTCCTGAAGGATCTCTGTTTAAAAGCATGGTTCCCATACCTTTCCATTCAACGGCATCAAAAAATGGGTAGTCCTCTGCAGGGATGGAAAATTCTTGTGCTATTCCATTTAGAAATGCAAGAAGGAAAAAAAGTAGGATCGATTTTCTCATAGTTTTTTGTAATTTGTTGTCGCTTTCTACAAACAATGTGCTAAAAATAGTTGTTTGAAGGTTAAATTAAAAAGAAGATGAAGAAGTTAGTCCATTTTATGTTCATTGTAACGTTGCCAACTTTATTGGTTTCGTTTTCGTCATTACAAATGAAGGACAAGTCACCAAAACCGCTTAAAATTGGAAAGGAGGCACCGATGAGTGACGTAAAACTTCAGAATATTGATGTTCAGAATTATTCATTGAAGGATCTGAACGGGGAGAATGGGTTATTGGTTGTATTCTCCTGTAACACTTGTCCTTTCGTGGTAGGAAATGACAAGTTTGCGGGTTGGGAAATCCAGTATAATGACTTGAAAATGTTGGCGGACAGTTTGAAAATTGGGATGACACTCGTTAATTCAAATGAAGCAAAAAGAGATAATGAGGATTCATTCGATGCGATGAAAATAAGGGCAAAAGATAAGGGATATAAGATGTCGTATTTACTTGACACTGACTCGAAATTAGCCGATGCATTCGGAGCAAAAACGACACCTCATATTTTCCTTTTCAATAAAGAAATGAAATTGGTTTATTCTGGAAGTATAGACAATTCATGGGACAGTCAACGAACAGAAGATATTCCCTATCTTGCAAACGCTATGGGAGAACTTGGTTCTGGAATGAAGATTTCTACAAAAGAATCATTGCCAAGAGGATGCAGCATAAAACGTGTTAAAAAGTAAACAAGCTAAACTAGATATATGAAAAAACAAGTACTAATTATCGTGGGATCATTGTTCTTCGGATGGTCCTTCGCTCAGCAGGGTGACGGTGGTTTACCCAAGGGTGAAAAATTAAGCAACGGATTTAAGGAAATTGATACAAGGGTTTTCGCTCAACCGGATATTGAAGCACTTAGACTGGAAGATGAAATCAATGATATTCAGAAGACTGGCCCATGGCGTTTTGGATATAACAATTACACCTCCTTAAACCTGAATAATTCGGGTTCATGGTATGATATTCCGGCAGGAAGAGTTTGGTTATTGAAATTGAAATGTCAGGATGCATTGACTGTGAATTTGACATTTGACAATACAGAGATTCCTGAAGGAAACGAATTGTATGTATACAATCCTCAAAAAGATTTCATTTTAGGAAAATTTACTGCATATCACTTGTATGAAGGACAGTTGGGAACTGAATTGGTTCCTGGAAATACAGTAATTGTAGAGTATTTTGTGCCATCGTATAACTATGATGCCAATCGTGTAGGATCCGTTCAAGTTGGAACAGTTACACATGGTTACCGTACAGCTGATGAATACCTTGAGAAGGCATTCGGAAGTTCAGGAAGCTGTAACATGAATGTGAATTGTCCCGACGGAGCAGCTTGGACAAACCAGCGTAACAGTGCAGTAATGCTTGTTTCAGGTAGTTCAGGATTCTGTTCAGGTGCTTTGATCAATAATACATTGAACGATGGTAAACCATATGTACTAACTGCGAACCACTGTTACAGTAACCCTGCAACGTGGGTATTCAGATTTAACTGGCAGGCAACGGCATGTACAAACCCTGGTTCTTCTCCAACTTTCCAGTCTTTGTCAGGTGCAGTATTAAGATCAAGAAGAACTCCATCTGATTTTTGTTTGGTGGAGATCACGGGAGGACTTGTGAGTGGAACAGTGCCCGCGGCATACAATCCTTATTTTTCAGGATGGGATAACTCTGGTGTTATTCCAAGTTCTACTGTAAGTATTCATCATCCATCAGGCGATATCAAAAAGATCTCTTTTGACGATGCTGCACCAGCAATCTCTCAAGGAATGGGATCGACAGAAGCAAATTCAACATGGACAGTAGAGTGGGACAGAAACACAACGACTGAAGGAGGGTCTTCAGGATCTCCTTTGTTTGATCAGAACCATAGAATTATTGGCCAGCTTTGGGGAGGAGGAGCATCTTGTTCAGCTCTTTCAGCTCCGGATTATTATGGTAGGGTAGCAAATTCTTGGAACCCGTCAGGAAGTAACAGTGCAAACCATTTGGTGACTTGGTTAGATCCGAACACAACAGGAGCTCAGTTTATCGATGGTTACGATCCATCTGGAGCGACTGCTGCGGCAATTGATGCAGGAGTGGCGGGTCTAACACTTTCAGAAGTAATTATCTGTGGTACTGATTTCGAACCAACCATGAACCTTTCTAACTCAGGCACAACAACACTTACAAGTGCGGTAATTGAATATTCCATTGACGGTGGAGGTGTTCAGACATATAACTGGAGTGGTTCACTTGCTCAATGGCAATCAGAGGTGGTTACTTTACCAACTGTAACGTTGGCGGTAGGCGCACATACAATGACTGTAAACGTTGTTTCTCCGAACGGTACAACAGATGAAAATCTAGCAAATAATAACGCGACTACTAATCTTACTGTGAATGCAATTCCTGAGACAATGGTGACACTTACAGTTAACTTCCTGACGGATGATTATCCGGAAGAGTCATACATGGAGATCACCAACTCAGCTGGAAATGTTGTGTGGTCGGAAGGAAATGAAAATGTAGATGGCAACTTTGGAACAGGAAATGCTAATCCAACTGCAGATCCTACTAACCCATTAACAGCAAATACTCCTTATTCCTGGAGCGTGACTCTTCCAGCAATAGATTGTTATACCTTCAGTATCTATGACTACTATGGTGATGGAGTTGATTCTCAGCAGTGGGGAGGAACAAATGGATCACTTTCTCTTTTGAGTAATACAGGAGCAACACTTTATACGTTGAATCCGGTTGACTTTGGTGGTGATGAGTCTACTACGGTTAAAAATGTAGAAGGTGGAAGTGGATCTGGAATAGATGAATTCAACGCTTCAGCGATCAAATTGTATCCTAACCCATCTAATGGACAGTTTGTGATCAACGCCAGTGGCGTCAACATGACTTCAATTAAAGTGATGAATGTTTCTGGGCAGGAGATCTTGACTCAACAAATCGGTGCTTCTGAAGCGAATATCCAATTGGATCTTTCTTCAGGTATTTATCTTGTTGAAGTAACAACTGAAAATGGAAGTGCAATTAAAAGAATAGTGATCAAGTAATTGATCGATAACAAAAGAAAAGGGCGGTAACACCGCCCTTTTTTATTGCTTAATATTTTATGAAGACGTTCTTCGGTTCTGTGAAGAAACGAAGTGCTTCCCAGCCACCTTCTCTACCCACACCGGATGCTTTCACACCACCAAATGGAGTTCGAAGATCTCTTACCAACCAGGAGTTGATCCAAACGATTCCTGCATGAATTTTATCGGCCATACGATGAGCTCTTTTCAAGTCATTGGTCCATAGGGTAGAAGAAAGACCATATTGTGTTGAATTGGCCATCATTAAGACTTCTTCTTCTGTATCAAATGGCGTGATTGTCACTACAGGGCCAAAGATCTCTTCCTGATTTGTGCGGCAATCGTATGCCAAACCTTCGATCACCGTCGGACGAAGGTAATATCCTTCAGCATATTCTCCTTCCATGATCACACGATGACCACCGGTAAGTACAGTTCCACCTTCCTCTTTTGCCAATTCGACATAAGACAAAACTTTTTCCATATGAGGTTTGGAAACTACCGCTCCTAACTTTGCGTGTTTATCCGTCGGATAGGAAACCACGGTATTTTCAACCTTCTCAACAAAGGCTTTCTTGAACTTTTCATAGATCGGTCTTTCGACAAAGATTCTGGATCCACACAAACAGATCTGCCCCTGATTTGCAAATGACGAACGCAAAGTTGTACTCAACATGTCATCAAAATCACAGTCCGCAAATATGATATTCGGATTCTTTCCACCCAATTCAAGTGATAACTTCTTGAACATCGGTGCGGCAGTTCTTGCGATGTATTCTCCTGTTTTTGTTCCTCCCGTAAAGGAAATCGCTTTCACTTTTGGATGTTTCACAATGGCATCTCCAACACTTCCCCCCTCACCATGTAAAATATTAAGTACTCCATCAGGCATACCCGCTTCTTTACAGACTTGTCCTAACAAATAGGCAGTATAAGGGGTGATCTCAGAAGGTTTTGCTACGACACAATTTCCTGAGGCAAGTGCAGGAGCAATTTTCCAGGAAAAAAGATACAGAGGCAAGTTCCATGGAGAAATACAACCCACTATACCTAACGGTTTGCGCATAGTGTAATTCACTCCAACACCTTCCATGTAATGAGATTCAGAAGCAAAGTGAACGATTGCAGTTGCAAAGAAATGAAAATTGGATACTGCACGAGGAATATCTACATGCGCTGCAAGGGTTAATGGTTTTCCATTATCTCTTGATTCAGCAGCAACAAATTCATCCATTCTTCTCTCGATCCCTTCTGATATGCGCACCATTACGGCAGACCGCTCTTCGGTGCTCATTGCTGACCAGATAGGGAATGCTTTTTCTGCCGCCTGAACAGCCATTTCTACATCCTGAGCATCGGAATTCGGGATGAGACAATATACTTTACCTGTTGCCGGCTCATAATTGTCAATGTAGTTTCCTGCTATTGGTTCTACATATTTTCCGTCGATAAAATTCTTAAGCTTTTCCATAATCAGGTGCTTCGGGATGTGAGTTTGAGTTTTATACAGATCCTCAGGATCGTGCTTCCAAAGATAGCCAGAATTGTTGTTCCGAATAGAACTCCTGCTGTATTTGCGATCAGGTCATAGATCGAAAAGATCCTTCCCGGAATGAAGTTTTGTAGCGATTCAAGCATTAAACTATATCCAAAAATGAGGACACCGACCCATGCTCTTTTCGAAAAGACCAGTCCTGCATTTAATGTTAAAGCTGAATAAGCCAGGAAGTGCCCCAGTTTATCATTAATCTCGATCTCTATTGGGCCGTCCTTAGGTTGTAGACTTAAAAAAGAAATAACGAGGACCAATAAAATCAATCCGATCGATAAAGGATCAATGCGATTCTTGAAGCTCATAACCTTGTTCCTTTCCCTTTTTAAGTGCTGGAATACCCTCCGTTAACCACAGTGGAGCAGGTTGACCCTGTAAATAATGATCAAAAAATTGCTTCATTCGGATACTGAGGTCAATGCGATTGGCATTTTTCATCAGATTGTGATCGTCACCGTTGTAATTCAATAACCAGCAAGGTTTCCCCAATCGTCTCATTCCCGTGTACAATTCAATTCCCTGATACCATGGAACGGCACCGTCTTCATCATTGTGCATGATCAGTAATGGGGTATTGACATTAGGAAGGTGGAACAATGGTGAATTCTCAATATACAACTCTGGAGCTTCCCAAATCGTTTTACCGATTCGACTTTGAGTTCTCTCATACTGGAACTGACGATTCATTCCGCTTCCCCAACGGATGCCTCCATAAGCAGA
>SBFR01000055.1 GCA_006227105.1 Bacteroidota bacterium | reverse complement strand
CCAAATAATTCTGATGTACAAGTGCAGAAAGTTGCTTATTCGATCATCTTAAGTGATACAACGAGCGCAAAGATGTATTTGGAGAAGTTAGAAAAATCAGATCGGTTAACGGATGAGGTGATCATGTACACGGAAGATCTTTTGCTTTCGGTACCTGAAAAAGGAGCATTGATCACACACGGCTTGGATGATACCTATGGGGCATATTATAATCAGATCAATAATGATGTCCGTAACGATGTAACTGTCGTTTCACTTGATATGATGCAGAGTCCTCAAATGAGGGAGAAGTTGAAGCAGAAAGGATTTAATGTTCCGGAATCGCCGATAGTGGATGTTAATTATATGAAGACGCTGTGTGAAACGAACAAGGATAAGAATCTGTCCATTTCCATGACGGTGCCTAAGGAATACTTGACTGAAATTAAAGGAAACTTATATGTAGAAGGATTGACGTTTAAGTATTCTGACAATTTGAACTACAACAATTTTTACAGGAACGACTATTTATGGAGTGAAGTGCTCACCATGAAATTGGCAGAACAGGCAAAGACGGACAAAGGAAAGCAGCTTACCTCAAACTACCTTCCAATGTTACTGCAGTTATCTAAATTCTATGGGGAAGCGAATGAAAAGGAGAAGAAGAAGGAGGTAGATGATGAGTCAGAAAAGGTTTCTGTGCAGTGCAATAAATATGAACAAGTCAAAAAAATAAAAAGCTCGTATTGATGAGATTGATCAAACCATCATACGCAGAGATGTCAGATGAGGCTTTGATGAGATCCATGAGTAATGGAGATCAACGAGCTTTTGATGAGATCTACAAAAGGTACTCGGGTCCGCTACTTGGGTATTTCATGCGTATGCTTTGGCGTGATCGGGAAAAGGCAGAGGACTTTGTACATGACTTATTTGCTAAGATCATTCGTAAACCAGACTATTTTGACATGGAAAGGTCGTTTAAAACATGGATCTATTCAGTGGCAAATAACATGTGTAAGAATGAATACAAGAAACAAGAAGTTAGAAAAGGCATGAGCAATGGCCTGGTCAATCATTTTTCACTATCGGATACAAATGTTAATGTGATGGGTGAAGTTCAGGATTCATTTTTCAGAGAAGCATTTGAGCGGGGCATGCAATCTCTTGATGAGAAGCATAAGGAAGCTTTTGCTTTGCGTCATGTGGAAGGTTTGTCTATAAAGGAGATATCGGAGATCTTGGATATCAATGAGGGGACAGTGAAGTCCAGGATATTTTATGCAACGAAATATCTGGCAGAAGAATTGAAAGTTTTTAATCCAGTCATAAACAGATGATCATGGACAATGTAGAAGAAATAATAGTAAAGAAGAACTATCACGAACTTTCAGGGGATGAAAGAGAGCTGATTGGTGAATTGGCAGGGACTGAAGAGGAGTTTGAGCAAATGAAATTTTTGTTTTCTCAAATGGAGATGATGAAGGATACCGAAGTTCTTGAACCAAGAGCTGAGATCAAACGTTCCTTGGATCATTTGTTCCAGGAAACGCATCAACAAAAAGCTAGGGGAGGGATCTGGTTGAATTCGGTACTTGTGGCCTTATATCCGGTCGAAAGGCCAGCGTATAGAAGGCCTTTGTTGCAAGTGGCCGCAGCTGTACTGGTGATCTTGTTAATTGTTCCGCTCTTTAATCAGCGCATAGAGCCAAGCTCTCCTGCTCAATTGGCGAAAAATGAGATGAAGCAGGAAGCTGATCCGATCATGGATGAAAAGAAAGAGGAAACCTCTACTGTGAGTACAGAACAATTAAATGAACAGCAGGCCGTAGCGCCTCCAGTGACAAGAGAACCGGTTCCTCATGCTGGTTTTGTGAGAGACGATCTATCGATGTCAAGCGCAATTGATGAGTTCGTTTCAGCTGAATCGGATGCTGCAGTGGGAGCGGCTTCTGCATTCTCCATTGTTGATGTGGCGCCGGCGGTGGCGAGTGCCGATTTTAAGTCTGATCATCCAGATGGTGTGTTTGTTGGAGATCATATGCTGACTTCAATGTCTGCGGCAGATCAACCGGAGCTTCTGGATCTGTTGACTGCAACGTTTTAAAAAAGAAAAAGCCCCGAAGGGCTTTTTTTTATTTCTTGTAGAAAGGTAGCTTGACCACCTTCGCTTTTATTCCTTTGTCTCGAATGCTAATGTAGATCTCAGAATCAATTTTCGAATGAGCAATCTCAACATATCCTAATCCGATTCCGATCTTCATTGAAGGAGACATTGTTCCTGAAGTCACCTTACCAATTACCTTTCCATTGGCGTCTTCGATCGGGTAGTCATGTCTTGGAATACCTCTGTCGACCATTTCAAAAGCAACCAGTTTTCTGGTAACTCCTTCTTCTTTTTGTTTTTGAAGTTTGTCTGAATCAACAAATTCCTTAGTGAACTTCGTGATCCAGCCTAATCCTGCCTCTAAAGGAGATGTGGTGTCGTCGATATCATTTCCGTATAAACAGAATCCCATTTCCAGACGCAATGTGTCTCTCGCTGCTAAACCAATTGGTTTGATGCCGAAAGGAGCGCCAGCTTCAAAGACTTTATTCCATAGTTCTTTTACGTCTTTGTTCTTCACATACACTTCAAAACCTCCACTTCCTGTATAACCAGTTGCAGAAACCATGACGTTGTCGATACCTGCGAATTTCCCCATTTGGAAAGTGTAGTACACCATGTTCGAAAGATCAATATCAGTCAGCGATTGCATCGCTTCTGCTGCTTTAGGTCCCTGAATAGCTAATAAGGAATATTCATCTGAAAGATTTTCCATTTCAACGCCAAGGTCGTTATGCGAAGAGATCCAGTTCCAGTCTTTCTCAATGTTTGACGCATTGACAACAAGGAAATATTCATTTTCAGATTTTCTGTAGATGATCAAGTCGTCAACTATTCCTCCTTTACCATTCGGCATACAAGAATATTGTGCTTTTCCATCAAAAAGTACAGAAGCATCATTAGTAGAGATCTTCTGGATCAGATCCAGCGCTTTTGGTCCTCTTAAAACGAATTCCCCCATGTGGGATACATCGAAAACACCAACGCCATTACGAACGGTTTCATGTTCTGCATTAACGCCTTCGTATTGAACAGGCATATTGTATCCTGCGAAAGGGACCATCTTCGCTCCAAGCGAAATGTGAATATCAGTAAGTGCTGTGTTTTTCATTCTCTTTTATTAAAGTGTCCAAATGTACATTTTTTGAGCATTCTATCTTAGAAAAGGGACGATAAATCCTTTCCAACCTGCGTGCCGATGGCAACACCCATTCCGCCCATGCGTACTCCGATTCCTATGCGGGATGAATATTTTCGAACGATGGGCTTTTTCGTGTTTCCAACCCCCATGATTCCGGCCCATTCGTGTTCGATCGTGTATTGTTTACCGGGAATGATCATTTCATTCAATAATTCCTTCAAGGCATTAATGATCGGTTCGGTCGTATTCATAGCAGTGGTTGTTTCTCCTTCGAAATCAAGATTTCGTCCACCTCCAAGGAGGATTCTTCCATCAATATTTCTGAAATAATAGTATCCTCGATCAAAGTGAAAAGTTCCTTTCAATTTTAGCTCTGGAATCACAGATGTTACGATCACCTGAGCTCTTGCGGGTTTGACGTCTTCCTCAATTAGCCTTGCTGCAAATCCATTCGTGCAGACCAGTACATTGGCTGCTTTGATCTCGCCGATATTCGTTAGTAAACAAACCTCATTTGGAGCTTCTTGTATTGAAGAAACATCAATTCCATTGATCACTTGGATGGATGAACGATGAACCAGGTCTAAATAAGCAAGATTCATTTTTCCGGTGTTGATCTGACCTTCCAATCGATTGTTATAAGAGGTAAACGTTCCTGAGATCCCAAATTTCTCAAAAAGAAGAGTGTCTTCCGAAAAGACATTTTTCTCTCCAGTGATCTCTAACATTTTTTGATTCAAATAGTCCATTTGATCATGAACTTGACCTGCTATAGCTTCATCACCTTTTTTAATGATATCCCACGATCCGTTGAGCTGAAGATCAAGAGCGCTGTCTCCAACCAGTTCTCGTAAATATCTTAATCCCTCCCATCTTTTTTGTACGGTTTCCCATACTGTGCTTTCATCATATTGCGATAGGTCATCCAATAATTCAGTTGCACTTCCGAAGCATGCAAAACCGGCATTTTTTGAGCTGGCACCGGAGGGTAGGTACCCACGTTCGATCACAAGGATCTTACTATTCGGATATTTTTTTCTTAAATGAATAGCAGTGCTGTATCCAACAATTCCAGCTCCAATGACAAGGAAATCAATTCCTTCAAAATAACTGGTCTTTTCCCAGTAGGAGAGATCGTTAATATTGATCATTTTAAGGGGTTAAATTGAACAATTTTGCTCATATTTGTAAATAAATCAGTTCAAAATTAAACCAATTCTGTAACTGGGTGTACGGGCTTGCGTTTAAACAATGAGTATGAAGTACTTTTTACTCTTTCTTGGGGTTTGTATGTCGTGGATTTTATCCGCGCAATCCTTAACATTCGGATTTAAAGGAACGGTTACCAATTTTGAAAGTGGAAAAAATGAGGCTGGAGTTACTGTTCAAATCATTCAGGATGGTAAGTCGGTAGGAAGTGCTACCACTTCATCTAACGGTAAGTATCAGCTGAAAGGTCCGGTTAATTACAAGAAACCATTCAAAGTTCAGTTTACCAAGGCTGGCATGGCTACGAAGTTCGTGAACTTCGATTTCAAAGAAATTAATGAAGAAGATACACCTGCAGGTTCGGAATTCTATCCGGTTTCTGATTTCTCGATGACGATGATCACGAGTAAACCTGAAGTGGATCTATCCTTCTTAAATAATGAGCCAGTTGGAGCATTTTACTGGAATTACTCATCCAACAGAGCGGAGTCGGACAATGCGCTCAAAGAAAGGATGAAGAATAAAGTAGAGAAACTGATTAATGATGCTCAGAAAAACAATGCTGAGAATGATGCTAAGTACCAGGCATTGATTGTTGAAGCGGATAATCTGTACAACGCACAGAAGTGGGAGGAGGCTTTATTGAAATACGAAGCAGCACTATCGATAAAGCCAACTGAAAAACATCCAAGTGATCGAATCAATGAGTTGGATGCCTTGATCCTCGCAAAGAAAAAGGAAGACCTTGCCAATCAGCAGGCAGATTACGAGTACAACAATCTCATCAAGGCAGCAGATGCATTAAGGGATCAGAAAAAATATGAGCCGGCGATCGCGAAGTACGAAGAGGCGCTTCGTAAGAAGGATGAAGATTATCCGAGAACACAGATCTCAGAATTAAAGAAATTGGTTGAGCAGCAAAAGAACCAGGCTGAGATCGACGCAAAATACAACGAGGCCGTTAAAATGGCCGACATGTTCTACAACCAGAAATCATATCTGGCTGCCAAGGATAAATACATTATCGCAAATAATCTTAAACCTCAGGAACAGCATCCTATTATTCGTTTAGCGGAAATTGAGAAAAAGCAGAATGAGCTGAATGAGGCGAATGAAAAGAAGAAAAAATATGAGGATGCAGTTGCTGCTGCAGATGCTTTTTTTGGACAGGAAAAATATGAGGATGCGAAGGCCAAATATCTTGAGGCGTTGACCTATGAATCTGGAGCAACTTATCCGACAGAAAGAATTAAAGACTGTGATAAGAAAATTGCTGAATTACAGGCTCAAAAACAAAAGCAGGAGAAGATCGACAAACTTATGCAGGAAGGAGCTACCTTGTTTGACCAAGCGAAGTGGGTGGATAGTAGAGGGAAATACAATGAGGTTTTGATCCTTGATCCGGGGAATCTGGTTGCAAAGGATCGTTTGGCAGAGATCGATGTGAAGATCAAAGAAGCTGGTGATCTCGCCGCTCAGGAGGCTAAATTCAACAAACTGGTTGGTGAAGGAGATGTAGCTGTAAAGGGATTGAAATGGCAAGATGCCAAATCGAAATACGAGGAAGCGCTTGGTATTAAAGAGGATACTGCCGTTCGCGGGAAATTAGATGGTGTTCTCGCAAAGATCAAGGAGGAGGAGGAGAAAGCGGGTCTTGAGGCAAAATTCCAGGAGTTAAAGACGCAAGGACTACAACTTGCAACAGAACAAAAATGGTTTGAAGCAAAAGATGTGCTTACTCAGGCAAAAGATATCAAGGCAGATCCGGTTGTTGTGCAGAAATTGAAGGAGGTCGAAGAAAAGATCAAGTCGAATGAGGCATTATTGAAACTTGAGGAAGAATACAATGCATTGATCGCTGCTGCTCAGGCCAAAGAGGGTAGTAAGGATTACGACGGTGCAATTGCAAAATATAAAGAAGCTTCACTAAAGAAACCGGCAGAAAAAATGCCGAAGGATAAGATCATTGAGCTTGAATTATTGAAAAAGGATCTGGCAAAACAGGCGGAGATCGATGCCAAGTATGATGCTTTCATGAAGAAGGGGAACGAGTTGATGGCGCTTCAAAAATATTTAGATGCCATTAAAGAGTTCAATAGTGCCCTTGCGTTAAAGCCTGAGGAGCAGGAGCCTGCAGATAAAGCAGCAGAGTGCGAACGACTGGAAAGAGAAAAAGGAAACGAGGAAGAGCAGAAGATCGAAAAGATCCTTACAGTGGCTCTTCAGAAGTTCGACGAAAAAGACTATCCGAAGTCCAGAGAA
>SBFR01000216.1 GCA_006227105.1 Bacteroidota bacterium | reverse complement strand
GGAGCGTATGCGTCACCACATGCACTAAGGGCTTTTTCTAATAAACCCTTCTCTATTTCAGTCAAACTATCAGTCGTTGGAAATAACTGATAATTGATATTCAATTGATATTTCATATTTCAATGTTGTCCCGAAAATACAAATTCAAACTCATCCACGTCCATCTTTGTATTCTACTTCATTTACGCTAATTTTGCACCCTCTTATGAATCAGTACAAAAAAGTTTCATTCTACACCTTAGGTTGTAAGCTGAATTTCTCAGAAACATCAACTATTGCCCGTCAATTTATTGATGCCGGGTATGCAAAAGTTGATTTCGAAGAAACTCCCGATATCTACGTGATCAACACGTGTTCGGTTACTGAAAATGCAGATAAAAAATGTAAACAGCTTGTCAAAAGAGCGCTTAAAATAAATCCGGAAGCATTTGTTGCGATCATTGGTTGTTATGCACAGCTCAAGCCTCAAGAGATTGCTCAGATTCCCGGTGTTGATGTTGTTTTAGGTGCAAATGAGAAATTCAATGTAATTGAACATATTGAAGGAATTGATCATAAAGGTAATGTCGCAAAGGTTGAAAATGAATCAATAAAGGAGACAAAAGAATTTGTACCAAGCTTTTCTTTTGGCGACAGGACTCGATCTTTCCTTAAAGTTCAGGATGGCTGTGATTATTTCTGCACTTTTTGCACAATCCCCTTAGCCCGTGGAAAAAGCAGGAATGCATCCATTCAAGACACCTTAAAAGAGGCCGAAAAGATTGCCGAAACGAATGTAAAAGAAGTCGTTCTTACAGGTGTGAATATTGGTGATTTTGGACAGGGAAGTGATGAGAATTTCTTTCAATTGATCAAAGGACTTGACACAGTGAAAGGAATTGATCGGTATAGAATATCATCTATTGAGCCTAACTTACTGTCGAACGAAATCATCGATTTTTGCCTGAATGAATCAAATCATTTTGTTCCTCACTTCCATATCCCGCTTCAATCTGGAAACAACAGGTTGCTAAAAGCAATGCGCAGAAAGTACTTGAGAGAGCTTTATGCAGAACGTGTTTCAAAAATAAAGTCAATCAGAAAAGATGCTTGTATTGGAGTTGATGTAATCGTTGGTTTTCCTGGTGAAACGGATGAAGAATTCATGGATTCACTAAACTTCTTGAAAGATCTGCCTGTGAGCTATTTCCATGTATTCACCTATTCGGAAAGAGCAAATACCACCGCAGTTAAACTTGGCGATCCAGTTCCGATGAATGTTCGAAAAGAGCGATCCAAGATGCTTCATATTCTCTCAGAAAAGAAGAAAAGGGCCTTTTACGAAGAAAACATAGGGACAATTCGTACGGTTCTATTCGAAAACGAAGAGGATACCGGAATGATGTATGGATTCACTGAGAATTACGTCAAGGTTAAATTTCCGTTTGACGAGCAAATGATCAACACATTTCAAACTGTTGAATTGATGGAGATCGATCGTGACGGGATAATGAAGTGCAAGTTGACTTCCACTCAAGCCATTACAGCTTAATCGCAACGGTCATCTCCCGCTTACCCGGAGGTCCTGGTAATGCGACAACATCAAAACCGATCTGTTTTAGATTTCTTTTGAATTGACCCTGTGCGCAATAGGTAATCAATTTGCCATTCGGTTTTAATAACGAGAACATTTTTTCAAGCTTGTTCAACTCCCACATTTCGCTCTGAGCTCTGGGTCCAAAAGCGTCATAATAAACAAGGTCGTAGATGGAGAGCTCAGGATTATATTTTGAAAGATCCTGATGGATCTTTTCAAGAGAAAAATGATCGTCAAATCGCTCATGAACGCCCCATTTCAAATCGTGCATCCAATGGAAAAAATCTACATATTCAACTCCGATTCTTTCAATATAATTCAGCTTACTATAAAGCTCTTTTTCAACAGGATACGCCTCAATACCTAAATATATAATTTCAATAGCATTCTCTTTCGCGTACTGATAAGAAAGTAAAGCATTTAACCCAGTTCCCAAACCCATTTCAAAAACTCGAATTGGCAAATCTGACGAACTTGATATTGACCCCAAACCATTTTGAATAAAGACATGCATAGCCTCTTGAATAGCACCATGTCCTGAATGATAGTTTTCATTCAGGTCGTTAATTCGAATGGTACTTGAACCATCATTGGTAAGAATCAATTCTCTCTTCACAATACAAAGTTAAAAGGGTAATTAACAAATGTTGATAACCGATTTGGATAAATTTTGATTACTCTTTTTTTAGTCCGTGACATTTCGACCCGTATTCGCTATATTTGTTAAATGGAAAACCCGTCTGAAAATAATAGCAAAAAGCCTGCGTCTCGTGTTCGGACCAGCAGCTCAATTATTAGTGAGCTGGGAAGGATCCCACCGCAGGCCGTAGATCTGGAACAAGCCGTTCTTGGCGCTATGATGCTTGAAAAAAATGCTGTTACAGACACCATAGATATTCTGCGTCCTCAAAGTTTTTATGATCCTAAGCATCACTTCATTTATGAGGCGATCAGAGAGCTATTCGGAAATTCCAGTCCTATTGACCTTTTAACTGTTGTCAATAAACTCAAGGAAAAAGGAAGTCTTGAAGCAGCCGGAGGAGCAGTTTATATTTCACAGTTGACATCTAGAGTCGCATCATCAGCACACGTGGAATATCACGCAAGGATCATTACAGAGAAATACATCAAAAGAGAGTTGATCAGAATGTCCAGCGAAGTGATCAGAGATTCGTTTGACGATACAAATGATGTCTTCGATGTATTAAACAAAGCGGAAGGTGAACTTTTTAAGATCGCCGAAAACAACACTGGTAAGCACTTTGACACCATGCAGGTTGCTGTGAGTCAAGCCATTCGAGAGATTGAAGCAGCAGCACAAAATAAAGATGGAATTTCAGGAATTCCAACAGGATTCCATAGCCTTGACAAATTAACTTCAGGATGGCAAAGATCTGATATGATCGTTATCGCAGCTCGACCTGCCATGGGAAAAACCGCTTTCGTACTATCAATGGCCAGAAACACAGCCGTTGATTATAATATGGGTGTTGCTATCTTCTCACTTGAAATGTCTTCTGTGCAGCTGGTGAAACGTTTGATTTCAGGAGAAGCACGGATCAAAGCAGAAAAGTTGAGAAAAGGAAATTTGGAGGATCATGAGTTCCAACAATTGCACTCTAGAATCAACAAATTGGCAACTGCACCGATCTACATTGATGACACGCCAGGTTTGTCTGTATTCGATCTAAGGGCTAAATGTCGTAGAATGAAAATGCAATACGACATTCAGATGGTCATCATCGACTACTTACAGTTGATGACAGCCGGAGCAAAAAGCTCAGGAAACAGACAAGAAGAAATTTCGACTATATCCAGATCCATTAAGGAGATTGCAAAGGAATTAAACGTTCCTGTGATCGCGTTATCTCAGCTAAGTCGTTCAGTTGAAACTCGAGGAGGTGATAAAAGGCCAGTTCTTTCAGATCTACGTGAATCTGGAGCTATCGAACAGGATGCTGATATTGTTTCATTCATTTATCGCCCGGAATACTATGGTCTTCATCACGATGAGCAAGGAAACTCAAATCAGGGCGTTGGTGAAATCATTGTCGCTAAACACCGAAATGGTGCCCTTGAAAACGTACGATTGAAGTTTGTTGGTGAATTCGCTCGTTTTGAAAACATCGAAAATTACATGGATGATTCTATGTCGGAAGGAAACTTTAGTCTTTCTGCAAATACGGGCTTTGAAAATGAAAACACGAGAACGGTTACTGTAAAAAGTAAAATGAATTCTTTCACAGAAGAATCGGACGATAATTTTGATTTTAATGAAATCGATGATCCAGCTTTTTAAAGTTTGGATAAATAATTGATGACTAAGACTTGATGAAAATTTTCTTATCCGCCATATTGATCATTGTTTCTTCGTTTCAATTAAAAGCTTCGCAGCTTTTGGTTCCAATGGATGAGTCACAAAACAATCATTTAAAGGCGTATGGAATAGCTTTCTGGACACTGGAAAATGAAGTGGTCATTGAGTGGTTATTGAATTACCGAGGAGGGTCCTTTCTCATGCCTCACCTGAGAACGATCGAAGAAGAATTGATTATCAGAGGAGTCAAATATGAGGTTTTGGCAGATGGCCAGGTAAATCAGATCAAAAATCAGATTGGAAACCCTGAGGTGAACATGGAAATCGTTCAACTTGAAAAAGCTCCTAAAATCGCGGTATACACACCTAACACTTCTCAACCCTGGGATGATGCTGTTACCATGGTAATGGAGTATGCAGAAATCCCCTATGAAAAGATCTATGATTCAGCAATTGTCATGGGTGTATTACCAAAATATGACTGGCTACACCTTCATCATGAAGATTTTACAGGTCAGTACGGTAAATTCTACGCTAATTATAGATCGTATCCTTGGTACAAGGAACAAGTAGCAGCTGCTGAACATGACGCAGAAATGCTTGGGTTTAAAAAAGTTTCTGAGCTAAAACTAGCAGTCGCATCTTCAATCAAGAATTTCGTTGCTGGTGGAGGATTTCTTTTTACGATGTGTAGTGGAACTGATAGTTTCGACATTGCTTTAGCTGCGCACAACACTGACATCTGCGAATCTATGTTCGACGGGGATCCATCTGACCCTAGAGCACAGGACAAATTAGATTATTCAAATTCATTTGCATTTGAGGACTATAAATTAGTTCGAGACCCAATGATCTATGAGTATTCTGAAATCGACGGGACTGAATTAAGAAGATTGAACAGAGTGACTGAAAACACTGACAAATTCACCTTGTTTGAATTCAGCGCGAAATGGGACATCGTTCCTACCATGCTTACCCAGTGTCATACGGATGTTATTTCAGGCTTCATGGGGCAGACTACGGATTTCAAAAAAGATTTCATTAAGCCTAACGTACTCGTAATGGGGGAAAACAAATCACTAGGTACGGCAAGATATTTACATGGAGAATATGGTCAAGGGACCTGGACCTTTTATGGAGGACATGATCCGGAAGATTATGAGCATAGAGTCGGTGATCCGCATACAGACCTTAATTTACATCCAAATTCACCAGGCTACAGGTTGATCTTGAATAACATTTTGTTTCCAGCAGCCAAAAAGCAAAAACGCAAGACCTAACTTATTAACAATCATTGGTAGTTAGTAGTCAAAAGATTAAATTCGAATGATCTAAAACTATTAACAAATGAAAAAAAGCTATTCTACTCTGCTGGCTTTGCTTTTGTTTTCATCAACGTTTGCTCAAAAAAACATAGCTGAACAGCCTGTTTTGCAAAACAAGATCAAAACAACCGTTAAACCATCACAACCTTCTGCTGTACAATTCACTTACGGCAGTTCTGAAAAAGGTGTCAAGAGAGGCTCTGGTCTTGATGAGCATCACAACTGTAAATCTCATGATTTTACACAGGATTATTACCAGAGAATGGGTATCTGGGAGCAGGTTCAATCTGATTATCTACAGAATGCCGGCAATGTTCAGATTCCTTCCTCAATGCGTGTTCCAGGAGCAAATACGATTCCTATCATTTTTCACGTAGTATATAACCCGAACAATCCTGCAGAGAACGTATCGAATGCTCTGATCATGCAGGTATATAATGATCTTGTTGAAGACTTCACATTATTAAATGCTGACGCATCACAGGCTCGTTCGGGATTCGGATTTATTCCAGCTGATCCAAACATCAATTTCTGTCTTGCAACTCAAACACCGACAGGTACTCCTCTAACCGAGGTTGGAGTAGTAAGAGTTTCAACAACAGAGGACTGGTACAACTCAGATGGCGGTGAAGAAAACAAAATGAAGTCATCAGCAACCGGCGGTTCTCAGATCTGGGATAGAAACAAATACTTAAATGTATGGATTTGTGATATTTCAAATGGTGCGAACTCTGGTACAGCAGGATATGCTTATCGTCCTACTACTTCTTTCCTTCCTGGGTCTTCAATCGATGGAATCGTATTGGATTACAACCTTGGAATGAACAACGATAATGTTTTAACACACGAAGTTGGGCACTACCTTGGACTTGACCATACATGGGGAGGATCAGGTAGCTGTACAAATGATGACGGCTTCACGGATACACCAAATACTGCTGGCCCTTCATTTAACTATGCCGGATCATGTTCAGGAAATCAGTCTACATGTTCTGGAGTACAGACACAATATGAAAACTACATGGATTACAGTAACTGTACTGTAATGTTTACCCAGAATCAGGCCGACTATATGCTTTCCATCTTAAATGGAATTAGAAGCTCATTATTGCAGTCACCTGGCTGTGACCCAGTTGATGCTCCACCAGTAGCAAACTTTACTGCTGATATTGGTTCTCCAATCATCATCCCTGTAGGAGGTTCTGTGAACTTTACAGACATCTCTACTAACTCACCAACTGCTTGGACATGGAATTTTGGTGGTGGTGCAGCAAACCAAACTGTTCAGAACCCTGCAGTTACGTTCAACACTGTCGGAACTTACACAGTAACTTTGACGGCGTCTAATTCATTTGGAAGTGATTCTGAGATAAAGACGGGTTTTGTTCAGGTGGTTGCAGCAGCGTCTGGAACAGCTTGTGATACACTAAGAAACTATAACCCGGTAACTGAAGACCTTGCGGCATACATTACAGAATTCACAGGATGGAATGATTGGGG
>SBFR01000132.1 GCA_006227105.1 Bacteroidota bacterium | reverse complement strand
AAAAGCAAAAGAAAGCATCCAATTATCAATGGAACAATCGCGCCATATTTATTATTTCGGATGGTTTGTGATATGGTTTTCATTTTGCTGGTAACTAGTTTATATGCTTACCAAAAGTCTGCATATCCTTCCATTTTGGGTGAATAGGCATCATTACATGCTTCTTATTTTTCTCCCCAATCGAAGATAACCAAAAACGGAGTACATGAAAATGATCAACGTTAAAAAGGGTGTTTTCAGCACTAGTACCCCTCCATTACAGGAGCATTACATCTCCATCACGTCTCCACTGTTATCCCGCTCTAATCCCGCTGTTATCCCGCTATAGATCCTCCACGTTCCCACTTGAGGTAGTTAATTTTCGTTAAATAGCTACGCTTGAAAAGGACCAATTACTTTGCCTAACTCGTAACTCGTAATTTGTTTGGGGCTCATGAGGACAATCCAATCAGTCTTTTGTCAAAAAATGAAAAAGAATATGAAAAAGGTTAACGAATCAAATGAAGGAAACCATGGATCAATTCCTCACGCATAATTCCTTTGTAAAAATAAACACCATCTGTACAATCCTTCCCTTCAAAGGTTCCATCCCATTCAGGTGAATCCTGGGTCAATGTACAAATCAAATGCCCCCATCGATCCAAGATCTCAATGTATTCATCCTGATTCAAAAAGGTGGTCGTCCAAACGTCATTGTTTTGATCTTTGTTCGGTGTGAAGACATTGGGAATGGCAAAGCCCGTAGGTTCCCCAACAATTGGCTCTGGTTCCGGTTCCGGTATCGTTTCTTCACACAAAAGCAACGCTTCTTGAGCGGTCAGTGATCGATTCCAGTATCTATAGTCATCCAATACGCCATCAAAATAATAAGGCGGTATTCCTGCATTATCCTTTCTGCCTATGCTTCCCGGGTCTGCTGTATAGGCCAACGGAAAAGTAGTCGTTCCCTGATAATAACCTCCGTCATTCTCACAATTGATATACAGATCCATATCGGTCTCTCCACGCGCCACTCCAACAACGTGATACCAAATCCCGGGCTGAAGGATCGTAGTTCCTTTCTTAACGCGGATGTTATTCCAGGAAGTCCCTCCAATTGCACTTCCGTAACAAATTGCCAGTTCTCCCGTCGACGCGACCTGCATCCACACACCCGAATGATTATCCTGTGCAAAGTTGTTGGTGAACATCACATTTCCGGTGGTTGGTAAACTATTGAATTTCACCCAGGCTGAATAACTGATAGGAAGAGGTGGTTTTAAGGCCTGAACATTGGGAAGATCAATATATTGATTCACTCCATTGAAACTATACGCCGAATTAGGGTTCCCGAATCGATCTTGTGTTAGTGTGGCATTCACCGTTCCGTGATAACCATTACCACTTTGATCAAGTGCATTTCCATCGAAACTATAGTAGATTAAAAGATTGTCATTGATATTCTGAGAAAAGACTCCTAGAGCCATGAAACAAACAAACGATAAAAGAGAGGATTTCAACATGCTTCTACAAAAATTAAAAGCCAAATACACTTAAAAAATTCACAATGAGATATTTATGTCAAAAGCCCTCTTTTTTAACTAAATTTCCCTATCTCGAAGATAAAAAAAAATCGTTTTCCGGATTCCTTCACTAGTAAAAATGGGTGTTTTCCGAACAGCTTATTGCTTTTTCCGGATCCAATGAGAGGAAATGTTTTTCAAAGAATTGAACCATCCTTTAAATATTGAATATTTTTGTTCAAGCCTTATACGATTATTTTCAACCAACCCATCCAACCATTCGTTTATTACAGAGATACCATTCATTTTATAATCCTCAAATGATGCGATTGCTTTTTCTTTGCCTTACCCTGGCAACTTCTTTTAGTTTTTATTCTCAAAGACCAACCGATCTGGAGTTATGGACGAGTGCAAGTCTGGAACTGAAGGTCTCAAAGCGGTTGAAAGTTCAGGTAATGGAACAGGCTCGTTTCGATAATGCTATATCCAATTACCAAAAGTCGTTTACAGAAGTTGCAGCGAAATTAAAATTCAATGACTATTTCAGTCTGGGAGGAAATTACCGGTATATTCAAGTTCCTGCGCAAGTTGGGCAACAAAGATTGGCAGTTGACGGAAATTTGAAATTTGGAAAAAAGGACTTTCCATTGTCTTTTAATTACCGCATTCGTTTTCAGCATGTATTGAACGATAATAAAACATATATAAGAAATAAGGTCGGTCTTGATTACAACATGTCAAAGTTGGTAGATCCGTATGTGGCATACGAAATTTTCTTCCGCTTAAATGGTAAAAACGAATTTAGAGTATCACGTTTTACTGCGGGACTTGAATGGAGAATTACAAAACCATTGCACTTGCTCACCTTTTATCGACTTCAAGACGATATTTTCATCAAAAAACCTGAACGCCAACATATTATTGGTATTTCTGCGATGTATGAACTGGATATTCGTAAAAAGAAATCTGCTTCAAAATCGAATGAATAGTTCCAGTAAACTTACCCAACGCGCAACTAGTAATTAGCAATTGGGAATTAGTCCTGAATCAAGGAAAGATACTTCCGCGAACGAACCTCCGCATTGATCCGAATATCCTCCCAAAAGAGATTCACGTCTCCTACGTGATAACTATCCATGGTGAACGCCAGAAAACGGTACGGAAACCTCGGTGTGTTGATCCAGATGATCCCGTTACCAAGATGTGTCTTGAAGCTATGCGTATATAGCTTTCCATTTGAAAATAAAAAACCTTGATGCAGCTCCCTGTCAGCGACAAGTGTCGTGTCCCACGTCACCGGATTGATCACTTCTTTTCCTCTGTACCATCGGTATTTTGCCTGATCCACTCGACGCTTGAAGGTATTCCAGGTCACAAATCCGCCGATCTCGTCAGGGGAGGTCATAAGCTTGAGAGAGTCATATTTTTCCTTTTCGACTCCTATACCCGGAATGTAGGCGGCCACCAGCTGCTGCTTCAATGGCTTGCCATCAAAGAAATCCTCCAGCAATAAGGAAATATGGGTTCCACCCTGGCTGTGTCCGGCGAGTATGATCCCCTTGCCCTGGTTGTAATGATCCAGATAATATTGAAATGCCGCCTTGATATCACTATAAGCCAATAAAAGCGCTTCTTTCCCTCCATTTTCCAGCTTGTAATAACTGCGGATATGGGCCTGTTGATAAAATGGAACGTACAACTTTCCCACATTGGCCCATGCGGATGCTTGAAACTTCACGGCTTGGGTCAACACCTTTTCGCGAAAGGCAGAATCCTGCACATCCATGTTCCAGCGCTTGTCTTTTGTATCCAGAAATAAGGTCGGATAGACATAAAATACATCGATCGAATCGGAAGGGGTATAAGTAATGAATTCTTTTAGATCAGCTCGCAAATGACTCTGCAAACATGCCCAGTTCGAAGTATCCGAGTAATCAGTGGTTTTCTGAGCCTTACTGATCAATGGCAAAAGAATAAGTATGATCAGCTTTAACTTCTTCATTGTTCTGAATTCCATTTTTGATGTATCGCGTCTACACATTTCATCCCGTCGATCGCTGCAGAGATGATCCCTCCGGCATAACCTGCCCCTTCTCCACACGGATACAGTCCGTGTATTTGAACATGCTCACAGGTCTGTGGATCTCTTGGTATCGAAATCGGTGAAGAGGTTCTGGATTCTGGTGCATGGATCACGGCATCATTCGTCAGATATCCACGCATCTTTTGCCCAAAATCAACAAAGGCTTTACGGAGTCGTTTCGCGATCATCGGAGGCAACACCTTGTTCAGGTCCACACTAACGATTCCCGGCTGATACGACGATCTCGGGAAATCTTCCGACACTTTCCCATCAACAAAGTCTTTTAAACGCTGTGCGGGTACTTTCTGGTGTTTTCCTGCTACCTCCCAGCAACGCTGTTCTACTTCCTGCTGAAAGTTCAGACACACGAACGGATCGTTCTCCTGTCCTTTGAAATCAGATGGCTCAACACTCACCACGATACCCGAGTTCGAGTAAGGATTGTTGCGCTTCGAAGGCGACCATCCGTTGGTCACTACTTCATTCCCATCTGTCGCACAAGGCGCTATGATCCCTCCGGGACACATACAGAACGAGTACACGCCTTTACCGTCAACCTGTGTAACCAGACTGTACGATGCAGGAGGTAAATAATCATCGTTTAAGCGTCCGTGATACTGGATCTTATCGATCAGCTCCTGAGTATGCTCTACCCTCACCCCCAGGGCAAAAGGCTTCGCTTCGATCTTCACACCTCGATCGTGCAATAAATGAAAGATATCTCTAGCCGAATGGCCTGTCGCCAGGATCACTTCGCTGGTTTCTATTCGTTGTTCTCCGTTGATCTCAACTGCCTTCACCTGTCCCTTTTCCAGGATCAGGTCGGTCATCTTCGCGTTGAAATGCACTTCCCCGTCGTATTCGATGATCGCTTCGCGCATCGCCACGATCAAGGCCGGTAATTTATTGGTCCCGATATGCGGATGGGCATCTACCAGAATGTCTTCGTCTGCTCCAAAACGCACCAGCCATTTCAAGGCGCGAAGCACATCTCCCCGCTTCTTGGATCTTGTATAGAGCTTTCCGTCTGAATAGGTTCCTGCACCTCCTTCTCCAAAGCAATAGTTGGATTCTCCATTCACTTCTCCTTCCTTGTTCAGTACGGCAAGATCTCTTCTTCGCGAACGTACGTCCTTACCGCGTTCAAAAATGATGGGTTTGATGCCCAGCTCCAGTGCACGCAAAGCGGCGTACAGCCCTGCAGGACCAGCACCAATGATCACGATGGAAGGTTTATCCTGAACGTTCTGCGGATGAAAATCCAGATCCAGCACTGCGGACTCTCCTGCTTCAAATACTTCGAACGAACAGTTGATCTTGATGTTCGCCTTTCGTGCATCGATCGACCGCTTGTTCCAGCGGTAGCGAAGTTGGTCAGCAGGTACACCTGCTTCTTCACTGATCCTGCGAACCAGGAATGCTTCGTTCTTTGCCTCTTCCGGACTAACCTGAAAATGAATGATCTTTGACACTACCCTTCGAATACGAAAGACAACCACCAAACGCGGTTGTACAATTTATCTATCGGACGAGATACATCCGTATTATCCTGAATGAATGAGTTCATGAACCCGTGCGAGTACTTCAGCTCGATCCCGAACTTGAAATACGGTGCAAAGAACTCAACTCCTCCTCCGATCTGTCCCTGAAGATCGTGTTTCTTGATCTTGATGAATGGATCGATGTAGCTCTGTGAGGCATCCTGCTGCGACTGTAAGTCGATAGAGTATTGTCCTCCTATGAGCATGTAAGAAGCGAAGTTATTTACACGCAGTGTTCTGAACTGAAACATCAACGGGAAATCCAGATTGGTCGAGTTGATGCGTTCTTCGTTAAAAAGGTCTTTCGTTGCTGCCGTATCCGGATTCTTAAAGGTATAGCTCAACACGCGCTCCTGGAACGACAAAGTTGGAATGAAACGCAAGCGAACAACAGGTGTTCCCAACTTCAAGGTCGAAACGATCCCCACTTGTCCACCGGGTGTTTGCTTACTGGTCAGACTGATCAGCCCGTAATCGTTAAACGCATTGAGCTTTTGATATAGGGTGAAATCCGCGAAGTTCATCCCCAGCATAAAACCAAAGTGCAGTGTACGTTCATCAAAACGCTTGTAATTCTGCGGTCGTTCAAGCTGTGCAAAGCTCGAAAGTGCCGAAAAAAGCAGGACGAATGTTAAACTGATCTTCATTTCTATCTTACAAAAGTAACTCTTACAACGGATAACCCTTTGATATATTACCTGTAACCCATGTAGATGGTTGCAATACCACCCGAAACTTTTTTCGAGGAAACCTTCTGATACCCCACTTTCTTCAGGATGTTCATGAAGTCTTCACCCTCCGGGAATGCAGCCACAGATTCAGGCAAATATTCGTAAGCTTTACTGTCTTTTGAAATGGTTTTTCCTAAAACAGGGATCACTCGCTTGGAATAGAATCCAAACAATTGCTTGATCGGAAATGACTTAGGCTTGGAGAATTCAAGGATCACGGCCTTTCCTCCCGGACGCAAGACACGAAGCATTTCGGAAAGTCCTTTCTCCAGATTCTCGTAGTTACGTACACCAAATCCAACGGTCAATCCATCAAAGTAACCATCTTCAAAAGGCATATCTTCAGAATCACCCAATTGCATGGAGATGATGTGATCTACTTTCTTGTCGATCATCTTCTTTTTCCCTACTTCCAGCATTCCGCTTGAGATGTCCATTCCAATGATCTGATCAGGATTCAACTTTAGTAAAGCCAGGGCAAAGTCTCCCGTACCCGTAGCAAGATCAAGGATCTTTTTCGGACGTACTTCCTTCAGCTGGTTTACTGCCTTTCTTCTCCAGATATGATCGATCCCCATAGACAAAAAGTGATTCAGGAAGTCATATTTCCCCGAAATGTTATTGAACATCTCTGCCACTTCTTCCTTTTTGGAAGCGTTTTGCTTACCGTATGGTTTTACTTCTTTTCGCTCTTCCATTATCCAACCATTGTATGCCCCTCAGGGTATTTGTATTTTGTACTGATCACTCGTGTTCCAACCAGATAGGCCACTGTAAGCGTTCCTACACGACCAATGAACATGGCGATGATCAAAACGAACTTTCCTGCCGTACTCAGTTCAGGAGTAAGTCCTGTCGACAATCCAACCGTACTCGCTGCCGAAACATGTTCAAAAACGAG
>SBFR01000134.1 GCA_006227105.1 Bacteroidota bacterium | reverse complement strand
AAGGTGAAAAGCTTCTATTATATTCCCGTTTCTGACATTACCATTTATTATTACGAGAATGGTCCTGTTTTTCAGACGTTCTACCTCGACTCTCTAATCCTCATGTCTTATTACAAAAATGGGACACCTCGCGATATCCATTACCTGAATCAAGAGCTTGGATTGGATTCAATTCATCGATTTTACGAAAATGGTAAAATGAAAACACGGATCCTTGGTGAATCCACTCAACTGTCAGAAAATCTAATTCTCCGAATGGGACCTACACCTGAAATGGGGTTGCGAAACAGTCCTGCTGTATGGGATCCGGAAGGAAGATTCATTGGCTATTTTCCACAAAAGGAAACGATGGATGTCCCAAAACGTGGTTATCCCCTGAAACAATACGAATGTCATGGAAATGGTCAACCGTCTATTGTCATCACATTTGTTCAGGACAGTATTCAATCTAATATATACGATAAGCAATTTGAATTCTTCGATCCGCAAGGACAACAACTCATCAATAACAAGATCTCCCCGAAAGGAGAATGGACAGGCATCCGCTACAACTACTATCCGAATGGAGCCTTAAAGTGGAAAAGAGAAGTGTGCAATGACCGCTACTGTGGTCCATCGGAGCACTGGAATCATGATCAAACCTTAAATTACATTGAATACTATTCATCCAAAGGGAGAGATTCAGTCGTATTTTACAAACAACTGAAAGATACATTATTGACCTGGCGCCCTCCGATGCATTTTGAATGGGGACAAAAAGACGTACTGACCGTCGTGCAACACAAACAATGTACGTTACACCTCAATTATCTGGGAGAAGTACATGCCATTCGGTTGGATGGACAGGATTGGAGATCCTACACCCGATACAACGACAAGCGTATGGTGATCAATCATTATGGCACTCGAGATAACTTGGGATTCCCTCATGGTGAATGGATGGGTATAAATGCCTTAAATGACACTGTCTACAGGATCAATTATAAACACGGCTGGCTACACGGGACCTATATGGTCAAGAATTCATATTGGGAACATAATTCCAACCGCACCTTTGATATGGGACAAGAAATCGACAGCTCCGTCATCCGTTACAAAGGGAAATTGAGAGAGATCCACTATTTTTCTCAACCGGGTCATCTTGTAAAAAAGACGCTTTACTTTGGGGATGATCACTCCTTCACAACGGATACAACTTTTGATGGTGTTAAGTTCTGTAGATTACTATCAGTGCATAAAGGAAATATCACAGAGATTGGCAACATCGATACAACTCTGAATTTATTCCATACGACGTTCTACTTTCCTCGGGACACCTTATTTTCTGAAAAATGGACAGACTTAAATGGTGAAATCCGAGAAGAGAAAAAATACTATACAAACGGTCAGATAAAATCCCACTGGAAAGATGAGGGATACATCGTGAAAACGGAAGAAAACCCTGTTTCCGGTGAAGCTCCAAAACGTTATTCAGTTCGGGTAGCCTTCCAATGGACTTACGACGAGTCTGGACAGCTCATCAAAAAGGAAAGAACTGAAAACGGAAGACCTGTCGGGGATTGAATGGATGAATATACCACCCCATTGAACCAAACGTGGCACACAGTGTAATCTTCTGCATGAAAATACTGCTTTACTTCCTCCTCTTTACGCTCAACTTAACAGCGCAGGAATTTCAAAGAATTGTCAATCCTTTCGGATTACAGGATGTAACGCTTCCTGTCTACTACTATCCTTTTTACGATGGTGTCCAGGTCATCGAAGTGGATTACTTTCAGCAATCGTTGGAACAAGGGGCATTGGAAGATGCCATTCATCCGCGAGGTGGTTCGTCCTATCATGATGCCTTATCTTTCAACCGCGATAATGGTTACCTCGTACGAAACATTAGCGGAAAGATCATTGCCAATTACGGTGTCATGAATGTGGATCAACTTCAGTTGCTCCCACCCGATTCCTGCAAAATAATTACCCATCACGAACGAATGAACGTTGACCAATCCAATGCTTTTGACCCATTTCAACAGCTGATCAAAAAAAGATGTGGGGCCGGATATCGCATCTCCCGTTTATTCGTTCCTCAACAACGCACAGAAATGCCGGAAATGGGAGTCGAGCTTTTTGGCGTATTAGATACGCTCGGAAATATTGCCATCCCTATGGCGAATTATTCCATCGATTATGCAAACGGTGATTATCTGGTTCATCGATACATCAATTCTCAGGACATTAAATTGATTTCACCCATCACTAAAGGGCTTGGCCAGGTTCAATACAATTACGACAACAAGCCCTACGCCATTTATGACAGCACCTTTACATTAACCCTGCTGGGCTCAGAATACCCTTTGCAGCGCATAGAAAGAAACTGTTACGCCCGGCTCGAACAACATTGTGTTTCATTCATCGATCGTTTCGGAATGTCGTTAACAAACAAAACCTATGAGTCCATTCTGCTAACACGCTTTAGTGATCTGATCATCTATGCTGAACGCAAAAACGATACGATAGCTTATGGGCTACTTTCAAGACAGTTGAAAGAGGTAACTCCTGCCCTTTTCTCCTCCATCACTTCTTTTGAAAATGGATTCATGGTGCAAGATCGACAACGAAGAAATGGTTTCTTGAATTTACACGGGAAACAGATCGTACCTTTTGAGCTGGAGTCTGTGACGATCGATTACCGACGCGATGACATGATTAGCTTCACCCGTTACGTAGAAATGCCAAATGGAAAAATGCTTTGCTCCGGCTTGATCGATACCACCGGTAAGATCATTCTACCTCCAGAATATTGGCGCATCAATGAATTCAACAAAGACATCGCTTTGGTTATGAAGGACAATAAATTCGGTATAGTCGATCGCTCCGGAACCATTGTTTGTCCGATCATCTACGAAGGAATTGGCAATTTCCACAGAAATTTCATTGAAGTATACAAGGACGGAAAACGTGGATTGATTGATCTTTCGGGAAAGGTGATCCTTGAACCGAACTATTCCTACATCGACTGGATCGACTCCTTGATCCACTTCGGAAATGACCAGGAGGAGTATTTCATTTATGATGTACGTTCAGGGAAAACATTCCAGCACAACTTTGGTAGACTGATCCCACAAAAGAATGGACTTTCCTTTTTCAAGAAAGGCGAAAAATATGGGCTGGTGAATGCACAAGGAAAACAAATGATCCCGGCCCAATTCGATAAAGTAAGAGCTTACATCAACGACCGAGCCCTGGTGGAAATGAATTCGAAACTCGGACTCATTGATCAGAATGGTAAGATCGTTAAAGAGATCAAATACTCACGCTTTAGTTACGATGACGAAGGGAATTATGTTTTGAAGTGATCAATCAAAACTCAGCTCATCAAAATCTTTGATTGTTGCTAAATTGATGAGCTCGTTTTTAGGAAGCTCCTCCCAGGTTTCCTCAAAGACTTCATTTTCCGGATGTTCCGTTTCAAAGTTGATGTTCTCTTTCGTTAGTTTCTTTGAGGTGAGAAAGTTGTAGCTGTAAAAATAATGTTCAACCGGACCACGGCTATCGCTCTGATCATAGCCGATCAGCAGAAATTTCCCTTGCTGATAGCGAAAGGTATATTTCCAGTAGCCATATCTTCCGTGGGCATAGTGCAGTACCAATTTTCCTTTTACAATATCCACAACTAATTCCGGTGGGAAGTAAACTCCCCCATCTTCGTTTTCAGAGGAAAAACAGGTATAATTCTTTGCAGCTACCACATACCCTTTTTTGCTATTCAGAAGAATGATTATCCCTCGCCGATTTCGATCCAGCTCACCGCGGTATTCATCCTGTATGATCTTATTTTTATCGGTCCCCTTGATGATCAACGCACAATCCTCCAGTCCGTCTCCATTCAAATCTCCGAAGACTTCTTTAAAATTCACATAGCCTTCTGGCACGAAATCCTTTGGTGTTTTTTGAGGTTCACTCACTGAGCTGTTTTCAACGGAAGACGTCTCTGTTGTGTTTGCTTTGATCTGATCACCCTTTGTTTCTCTCGATTGCTCTTGCTCACTGCAACCGAAGGTCAATAGAATTGATAGGTAAAAAGGTGCTAAATATTGTCTGTACATAGGTGATAAAGATCGTAAAAAGTCTGTTATATCTTGGAACATTGACAACTCCAACCATTTTGAGAAAAGCCATGCAAACAAATCAAAAGTCCTATGATGAAAACTTGTTTTTTCTTGAGCGGGTAATTTGCCCAATCTATTATAGTTGATGTGATGGACCTTATTTATCAATGATTAAATACGTGTAGACGTGAGTATCTACTTTTTCTCCATCTTTGATCGCAGCAGGCCACTTTTTGAGGCTTTTAATGCTTTGTTCTATGCTTTCCTTCAGCAAGTCATTTTCAAAGTCTACTTCCAATAATTCGATGTCACCTTTCTTGGTAATGTTCAAAGATATCTTTGCGATTCCTTTGGTACAATTTACTCCGGATAGGTCCAAATTTCCAATGATTTGCTCCTTCAGCTTGTACACATCATTGGCATAAGGTTCTTGATCCTCGAATTGCTGCGCTGTATGCAAGTCTTCCCCGATTAATAATGTCTTATCAATATATGGCGGATAGATTTTTAGATACAGTTTCTTGTATTCGTTCAAGTTGTGATCAACTCCCTGACCCGCCTGATCAAAGTACTTCTCTGAAATTAAAGTGTTGGTCTGATATTGATTCGTTGTTGTGTCCGGTTCAGAATACTCCAGTATCATCGAGATCTGACCATTCGGAAAATATTCAATGTATTCTCCAAAAGCACTCGGGTTATAGCTGAATCTTTTTGCAATTGTTTCAACCCTACCATTCGGGTAATAGGTTTTGTGTGTAGAGAAGGATAAAACTTTGTTTTCTCCTTCATATCGAATAGTACCATTCTCATAATACCTCAGAATTTGATCATGAAAATAATAGGGGTTCTCATGAAAAACAGTTTTACTGAAGGTCTTCAAACTTCCCGAAGAATAGTATTCTTTAAAGTAGGTGGTATCTCCTTCCCGCCATCTTTCATGGATTAATTGACCAGTGACAGAATGAAACAAGCTTTGACATATGTTTTGAGAAAAAAATGGTTCTAAATAATTGGAGTCCACATTCAACCATTGTACGATGCGATAAATGGAATCGATTTCAATCAATTGACAATTACGATATCCTACTTCAATGGTACGTTGAACATATCTTTCATGACTATAAAGGGTATCACACGTCTGACCATAGGTAAGTACTGGCAGGAACAGAAATAAAAAGTGACACAGCTTCAAGTTCATTCGATCACGTTTGTAATTGCCTGGAAGGTTTATCAACTGGAAGACGCCGGCTTCTTTGATGTGGTTGTATAGCCCGTGGCTTTTAGTTGATGTTACAGGCATTTATTGATTACTTTAATCTTCTTTCAATTTTTCCCTTTAAACGAAGGTTATCTGGAGAAAGTTCGTATGCTTTTTTGTAAGCAACTAACCCTTGTTTTTTATTACCCATTATGGTATACGCATCACCAATTAATTCAAGGGCATAGGGATTAGTTGGGTTCTTTTCAAGATAGATCTCCAAGGCTTCTATACAATTCTGATATTTTTTTTGATGAAAGTTGATTTCTCCCACTTGGAGATATAAGTGATTTTGAGGTGAAAATTCAAACTGAATTGTTCTTGAAAACTCCGCAAAGTGTTTCTTCAAAATTGATACGTCTACGATGGTTTCCCATCCAAACATTTTCATTTCGTAACCTTTATACAACATTGATATACCATCTAAAAAACTGTAGAGATACATTGAGTTATGGTTTTCATTTTCATAGTTTTTGTATGCGTTACGAATGTTAGGGAAGCGCTTTAATGAATCAACCAATGCTTCAATTTTGTCGTGATGATTTGTTATTTGGTCATCAAATTTTCGGCTTGATCCAATGTAAATAATACAGTTCTTATCTTGTGATAGATTACTATTTATTTGTTTGATCGCTTCACCTTCATTATACCAAATAGCTGGGTCGTAGATTTGTAGTGATTTAAATGATTTTTGAATCGGCAAGATATACGTACAGAAATAGCCGCCTAATGAATGGCCAATCAACATATTATACCCATTTGTTGAGTACCTGCGATCAACTTCTTCCATTAACTCATCTTCAATAAAAGCCAGAAATTTCAAACCATTTCCTGTGTTTTGTGCATTCCAGATCATCGTATCTGTTACCCCTTCACTATTCTCTTTCGTTGTACTGAAGGTCATGTCTAGTCTTCTGTTTGGGTGGGTTATTCCAACTACGATGTGGGGTGGAATTTTACCATTTCCGGAAAGGTCTTTTTCCAGTGCATTTGTAACATTAAACTTCCATTCAGCATCTAAAACATACATTACTGGATACATTACGCTAGTATCATAATCTCGAGGCAAACTGACCCAATATTCTCTTTTCTCATTGAGCACTTTTGATTGGATCGAATCTTTTTTTACCTCCACTAGGTTATTATTGACCTGAGCCTGTGCATTAAGCGAACTAATTAATAAAATGAGATAAAAAAGAGATTTTTTCATTGTTGATTTTGTTGCATCCAAAATACCATGGTTTGCTTTGAATATTGCCTGTGAACGTTTTGCCTTTACTTTAACATTCCATTGATTATTTAAGTATAAACCAAGAAGAAACGGGTGAACGATAACGTTTTATAAGATAGACTTAATAGCTGCATTCGTCCCGTTTCATTCTTGGACTTGCCAGTACTAATTGGA
>SBFR01000152.1 GCA_006227105.1 Bacteroidota bacterium | reverse complement strand
CCAGTCGCTGAAAAATAGATCTTCTTCCCATCATTAGACATTGTAAGGATATCTTTCGTTACAAATTTGTTCGACGTAAGCTGTTTGATCAATTTCCCGGTGAAATCATAGTAGTAAAGATTGTTAAATCCATCCTTTTCTGAGATCCAGATAAAATTATTTGAAGCAGTCGAAGGGAAAAAAGCTGGATGCTCAGGTTCGGTCCACTTGTCACTTGTTTCCTCCAAAAGAGTTCTCACGAATTTCCCGGTTGCAGCATCATACACATTTAGCCAGGTGTGATTTTGATCACGATTCACCTCAGCTATCACAACGTACTTATCATCTGGTGTAAAAGTAAAATTGGTAAGGTAATCGTCAGGATTTCCTTTTGGTGAAATAAAAACCGTCTGCTTGGTTCTCAAATCATAGATCCCTACTCTTGGTTTCTCCGATTTTTGCCCAGCCATTGGATACTTGATCGAGCTCAACGCTCCGGGAGTTTCATTGATGTTCAACAATGGATAATCATGAACCTCAGTTTCGTCTTTTTGATAGAAAGCAAGTCTATTCCCATCATTCGACCAGAATAAACCCTTTTGAATACCGAACTCATTTCTAGCAATGGATTGTCCAGAAACAATGTTCTTGTCGGCATTATCCGTCACAATTAATTTCAATCCTTTTCCTGTATGGATATACACATTGTTCTCTCTTGTGTATGCCATGTTCTCGGTTCCAGAATGAAACTCGGTATTTGCCGCATCCTCATCCAAACCATGGATCATGGACCCTTTATCATTTACAGTATTATAGACATAGAAGTGAACCCCATCGTTGATGTAAAATTCGTTCTCATTCTTCCAGGTCAACCCATAGAAATTGTACAGTTCTGAACCCAGCACCTCATTGACTTTCTGAATGGTGTACCATTCAGTGTCTTTAGTTCCACTTACCGAAGACTTATACAGGGATTGGTAATTCTTGCTGTAGAAGGTGTAACAGTCCGTATTGGCCAACCATTGGAATCCGTTCAGCCGATCAGGGTAAAAATCGCGATACTGCTTCATCACAGCATCTTTCAGTGTTAATTCTTGTTTGTTTGCCAGTTCCTTTTTCTGGCCAAAAGCTGTTCCAATGGAACTTACAATTAAAAGTAAGATCAGTTTGTTCATGTTATCTTCTATGTATTAATTCATTAAAGAAATTCTCTACTGGTTGACCGATTCGGTAACACTCCAGAATAAGTTCTTTCAGATCTTCATTCAGGATTACCTCCGGTTCGAATTGCGTATAAAAATACCATTGTTTATTGAAGATCAAAGGTTCAGACACAGCTGCTTCTTTCAATTCCTTGGGAAGCAGTTTATTCTTTTCTCCTCGAATCTCACCAAACAAATCTACAAACTCTTTATTGGAGTATATGGATCTGAACTTGTTAAGATTACTGGCGATTCCTTCTCTAACCGACTGAAGATCTTCCTTATCGATCTCATAAATCCCACCATATACGCGAACATGTTCGGGCCCAAATTCAAAATACACACCGTTGATCGCTTTACTTTTTTTTCCTTCTGGAGCGACAACCGCCGACATCATCATTTTATAGGGTGTCTTATCTGAAGAAAAACGAATGTCCCTGTTGATCCTGAACATGCAGTCTTTGGCTTCCAATCCTTTGAACTCAGGTTGATCTGCAGCGATTACATCGATCACACTTTGAACAAAATTTCGGAATGGTTCTCGAACAGAATTTTCGTAGCGTTTACGATTCAGGTCAAACCAATCTTTATTGTTATTCGGTGCCAAATCGATGAAAAACTGCAAGAAATCTTTGTCAAAATGTGCCATTGATCAATTTATTTCTTCAAAAATAACAAAGTATTCCAAGCCATTTTCAGGGCATCATTTGATAATTAAGTACTTTCGTCAAACAAATATTCGATTTATGAGACATGTATCCCTTCAGAGCATCGAGAATGCGATCAAAAAAATAGACAACCTTGACGACGATGGACTGGAAAGAATTTCAGAAACAGTTGCACTCGCTCAAGAAACACTTCTTGGTTATGCAATGTCTGCTGCGATCGAATACAATAACCCAAAGCTTGAAGGTCTACTGATCTATTATTTCTGTTTATTGAATGAATGTTTTGTTCAGGAAGGTCTCCGTTTACGCGCTGTGACCGAGGCCGATATCGATGAATTTGAAGATCCTTATTTCGAACTTCTTGATACCTATTTCGACACTGACAATGATGATCTACTGGAAGAATTCTGTGACCAACCGAATTTGACACAATTCATGGCCATCGAAGTTTCAACAGAGGATGATGACGGTACTTCACTTGACGATGAGACTGCAACCCAACTTTTCATTGTAAGCCTTGCTATCATTACACTATTAGGCAGAGCCATTATCGAATAAATGAAGTCTCCTCAGGAAATTGTTCAACTAATGATGGAGAAGGATGCCTTCAGCCAATGGTTGGGCATTGAGGTCCTTGAAGTAGGTTTGGGTCATTGTTCGCTGAAAGCAATGGTTACCGAAGAAATGATCAATGGTCATCAAACACTTCACGGAGGAATTACCTATTCTATTTCAGATTCAGCTTTGGCTTTCTCTTCTAATTCAAGAGGCTTCAGAGCCGTTAGTATTGAAACCTCGATCTCTCACATTAAAAAATGTTTTCCCGGCGATACACTTACTGCATATGCAAAAGAAGTAAGCAGAGGAAGAACGATCGGTATCTACGAAGTGGAGATCTTCAATCAAAATCAAGTCAAGGTTTCCCATTTTAAGGGTACTGTTTTTATCTCCACAGAAACATGGTAATTTTTTAAAATTACTTATGTATGCATAAAATATTTTTGTTACTTTTAGCCGAATCATTTTTTGGCCATGAGCGACAACCCCGATTTTCTGTATGACTTTGTGATCCGCCATTCCTGGCACCGCATCTCCAGAATGTATAATGCGAAAGCTGCTGAGTATGACATGACTATGTCTATCGGCTTTATTTTAATGAATGTAGACAAGGAGGGTACTCCAAGTACTGCTTTGGGTCCAAAAATGGGAATGGAACCCACCAGTCTTTCCAGAACATTAAAGACAATGGAAGACAAAGGTTTGATCATTCGAAAGGAAGACGCAATAGATAAACGAAAGGTGCTTGTTTTCCTGACCCCAGAAGGAGTAGAAAAGAGAAGGTTGGTGAGAGACTTCGTGGTAGGTTTCAACGACAAGATCTTTGCAAAGATCCCGGCATCCAAGATGAAAGCATTCTATGAAGTCGCTTTTAAGGTTGATGCATTGATAGAAGAAGAATTAAAGAACAAAATAGAAAACAAATGAACAGACACATCAGAAAAGTAGCCGTATTGGGTTCTGGTGTCATGGGGTCAAGGATCGCATGTCACTTTGCCAATATCGGATGCCAGGTTGTTCTATTGGATATCGTTCCCAGAGAACTAACTCCAGAGGAACAATCTAAAGGTCTTACCATGGAGCATCCTGCTGTTAGAAACAGGATCGTTAATGGATCACTTGACTTTGCATTGAAATCGAATCCATCACCTATTTACAGGAAATCTTTTGCTACAAGGATCAAGACCGGAAATTTTGATGATGATATGGCTTTGATCAAAGATTGTGACTGGGTGATCGAAGTGGTGATCGAACGACTGGATATCAAACAACAAGTATTTGAAAAAGTAGAACAATACCGTACACCGGGGACTCTGATCACCTCAAATACTTCTGGTATTCCGATCCACATGATGCTTGATGGTAGAAGCGATGATTTCAAAAAACATTTCTGTGGAACACACTTCTTCAATCCACCGAGATATCTTCAGTTATTGGAAATCATTCCTACCCCATCAACTGATCCTGCGATCGTTGACTTTTTGATGGATTATGGTTCAAAGATCCTTGGTAAGAAGACCGTTCTTTGTAAAGACACTCCGGCATTCATCGCAAATCGAGTTGGGGTTTATTCCATCATGGCGCTGTTCCATGCGGTAAAAAGTATGGGACTTACTGTAGAAGAGGTCGATAAATTAACGGGCCCTGTATTAGGAAGACCAAAATCTGCCACCTTCAGAACTTGTGACGTTGTTGGTCTTGACACTTTGGTGCACGTAGCAAACGGTTTGAAAGCCAATTGTCCGAATGACGAGGCGAAAGAATTGTTCGAATTGCCTGATTATATTTCAAAAATGGTTGAGAACAACTGGTTGGGCTCTAAATCAGGACAAGGTTTCTATAAGAAAGTTAAAGGAGAAGGTGGGAAAAGTGAGATCCAGGTGCTGGATCTGAATACTTTGGAATATAAGCCATCTCAAAAAGTGAAGTTTGCAACGCTTGAGATGACCAAGCCGGTTGAAGATTTGAAGCAACGAACGAAGATGCTTTTTGCGGGAACCGACAAGGCGGGTGAATTCTATCGAACATTGTTTGCGGGATTATTCGCATATGTTTCAAACAGACTTCCTGAGATCACAGATGATCTTTACAAGATCGATGATGCGTTGAAAGCCGGTTTCGGATGGGAGCTTGGTCCTTTTGAAACGTGGGATATCATTGGACTGGACAAAGGTCTTGAACTGATCGCAGCAAATGGAAAGAATGTGGCAGGATGGGTTTCAGAAATGAAAGCTTCCGGAGCAACAAGTTTCTATAAAACAGAAAAAGGACAGAAGCAATATTATGATGTTGCTTCCAAAACATATAAGGTAATTCCAGGAACAGAAAATCTGGTGATTCTGGACGCACTTCGTGATGAGAATAAAGTTTGGGGTAATTCAGATACTACGCTTGTTGATTTGGGAGACGGCGTCTTGAATCTTGAATTCCACACGAAGATGAATACCATTGGCGGAGGAGTCATCCAGGGAATTAACAAAGCGATTGAAATTGCTGAGAAAGACTACAAAGGATTAGTGATCTCCAATACCGGACAGAATTTCTCGGCCGGAGCCAATGTGGGAATGATCTTTATGATGGCCATCGAACAGGAACTGGAGGAGCTCAACTTTGCAGTGAAAGCATTCCAGGACACCATGATGAGAATTCGTTATTCAAATATTCCGGTGGTGGTAGCACCTCACAACCTAGCTCTTGGAGGAGGATGTGAAATGTCAATGCATGCGGATAAAGTTGTTGCTCATGCAGAACTTTATATGGGACTGGTTGAATTCGGAGTAGGATTGATCCCTGGTGGAGGTGGTTCGAAAGAATTCGCAAAACGTCTTTCTCAGGAGCTGAAGGATGGCGACATCAAGATCAACCGAATGAGAGAACGATTCCTTACGATCGGACAGGCAAAAGTAGCGACGTCAGCCTATGAAGCCTTTGATCTTGGCTACTTGAGAGAAGGCATTGATGAAGTGGTAGTGAGCCGTGACCATCAATTGGGTAGAGCGAAAGCCGCTGTCCTTGAAATGTCTAACAAAGGATATGTTGCTCCAAAACGTGAAAAAAACATCACAGTTTTGGGACAGGAAGGATTGGGAATCGTATACGTTGGTGCCAATTCAATGCTTTCCGGAAAATACATGTCGGATCATGATCGCGTGATCTCTGAGAAACTTGGTTTTGTTTTATGTGGAGGAGATCTTAGTGAAAACACAGTTGTTTCAGAGCAGTATCTGCTTGATCTTGAAAGAAAGGCGTTTGTGGAATTATGTACCGAAAGAAAGACGCTTGAACGATTGGAGAGTCTGGTGAAGTACGGTAAAATTTTAAGAAATTAATTATGGGACAAAGAGCATATATTGTAACAGGATTCAGATCTGCGGTTGGTAAGGCCGGAAAAGGTGGATTCAGATTTTACCGCCCTGACGATCTTGCTGCCGATGTCATCAAACATTTGATGGCAAGTGTTCCTCAACTGGATAAAGAAAGAGTTGACGATGTGATCGTTGGGAACGCAACGCCAGAAGCTGAACAAGGATTGAACGTGGGTAGAATGATCTCTTTGATGGGATTGAATACAGATAAAGTACCTGGAATGACTGTGAACAGATACTGTTCATCAGGATTGGAGACAATTGCTATTGCGGCAGCGAAGATCGAACATGGAATGGCAGATTGTATTATCGCTGGTGGTGTGGAATCAATGTCTGTAATGGCGATGGGAGGATGGAGAATTGTTCCTAATCCTAAAGTAGGAAAGGAAAATCCAACCTGGTATTGGGGAATGGGGCTTACTGCCGAAGCAGTTGCTGAACAGTACAAGGTGAGTCGTGAAGAACAGGATCAGTTTTCCTTAAAAAGTCATGAAAAGGCAATCGCTGCGATCAAGGAAGGTCGATTTAAAGATCAGATCGCACCTGTTTCAGTGGAACATATTTTCCTTGATGAGAATGAGAAGCGCCAGGTAAAAAATTACATTGTAGATACTGATGAAGGTCCAAGAGTCAGTACTTTGGATGCACTTGGCAGACTTAAACCTGTATTTGCCAATGGTGGATCAGTTACAGCAGGAAACTCATCACAGACTTCTGATGGAGCCGCATTTGTTTTGGTAATGTCTGAAAGAATGGTAAAAGAATTAAATCTCGAGCCAGTTGCTCGTCTGGCTTCATACGCTGTGGTTGGTGTTGAACCAAGAATTATGGGGATTGGCCCTGTTGATGCCATTCCAAAGGCAATCAAAATGGCAGGATTAAATCTGAATGATATTAACCTGTTCGAATTGAATGAGGCCTTCGCTTCTCAGTCTCTTGCAGTGATCAGAGAAACAGGACTTAATCCGGATATCGTGAACGTGAACGGAGGCGCGATCGCTCTTGGACACCCGCTTGGTTGTACCGGAGCAAAGCTAACAGTTCAGATCATGAATGAGCTAAAGAGAAGAGACCAGAAATATGGAATCGTAACGATGTGTGTTGGTACCGGACAAGGTGCAGCAGGAGTTATTGAAATGTTATAATACGAATTGAATCTAATAACCTAAATAGAAATTTGTCAAAAGAAATGGAAGCAAATAACAATCCGATCAAAGGAGGAGAATTTCTCATCCGAAAGACAAACCCAAGTGAAATCTTTATTCCGGAAGAATGGACTGAAGAGCAAAGAATGATCGCACAGATGTGTGATGATTTTATCGATCAGGAGATCGTTCCGAACATCGAACGCATTGATAAAATGGAAGAAGGACTAATGCCTTCTCTACTGGATAAATCAGGTGAATTAGGACTGCTTGGTATGTCTGTACCCGAAGATCTTGGAGGAATGGGGATGGATTTCAAAACATCACTTCTCGCTACAGAACATCTGGGTAAAGGATATTCTTTTTCAGTTGCATACGGTGCTCATACCGGGATCGGAACATTACCACTTTTGTATTACGGAACAGAAGAACAAAAAGCGAAGTATATTCCAAAGCTTGCTTCAGGTGAATGGAAAGCAGCTTATTGTTTAACTGAACCGGGTTCTGGATCTGATGCAAATTCAGGAAAAACAAAGGCGAAATTAAGTGACGATGGAAAGCATTACATCATCAATGGTCAGAAGATGTGGATCACCAATGGTGGATTTGCTAACATGATGACCGTGTTCGCTAAGATCGATGATGACAAAAATCTCACGGCATTTATTGTGGAAGCAGATTCTGAAGGGATCTCATTGAACCCGGAAGAAAAGAAAATGGGTATCAAGGGATCATCCACTCGTCAGGTTTTCTTTAACAATGTGAAAGTTCCTGTGGAAAACATGCTTTCAGAGAGAGAGAATGGATTCAAGATCGCAATCAATATTTTGAACATTGGAAGGATCAAATTGGCTGCAGGTGTATTGGGCGGAGCAAAAGCAACGATCAATGACGCAGTGAATTACTCCAATGAAAGAGAACAATTCGGAAGACCTATTTCAAAGTATGGTGCGATCCGATATAAATTGGCCGAAAGTGTGATCCGTACTTGGGTATTGGAAGCTGCAACCTATCGAGCAGGTCAGAATATTGATGACGCAATTCAAGGTTTGATCGCTTCAGGAATGCCGAAAGGACAGGCGACATTGAAAGGTATTGAACAGTTCGCAGCAGAATGCGCAATGCTTAAGGTAGCAGGATCTGAATGTCTGGATTATTGTGTAGACGAAGCGGTTCAGATCTATGGTGGTATGGGATATTCAGCAGAATCTCCTGTGGAAAGAGCGTATAGAGATGCACGTATCAACAGGATCTTCGAAGGAACCAATGAGATCAACCGAATGTTAACGGTAGACATGATCCTCCGAAGAGCAATGAAAGGAGAACTGGATCTGATGGGTCCGGCAATGAGCGTTGCCAATGAATTGATGTCTATTCCCGACTTCGGTGATGCGCCTGAAGGAACGCTTGGTTATGAAGAAAAGTATCTTGAAGGCTTCAAGAAGACCATTTTGATGGTAGCAGGAAGTGCAGTTCAGAAACTAATGCAATCCTTAAGTAAGGAACAAGAGGTCCTGATGAACATTGCGGATATGTCGATATGGACTTATCAGGCTGAATCGGCATTGCTAAGACTTCAGAAAATGATCGAATTGAAAGGCGAAGAAAATTGCGCAGTTCAGATCGCTATTGTTAAGTGTTACTTCTACGATACAGCGGACCGAATCAACAAGGCTGCAAAAGATGCCCTGAACTCTTTCGCTGAAGGCGACGAATTGAGAATGATGTTGATGGGATTGAAACGTTTCACGAAAACAGAACCGTTCAACCCGAAAGAAGCAAGACAGATCATCGCACAGAAGATCATCGCAGAAAACAAATACACGTTATAAGAAAAGGGCCTCAGGGCCCTTTTTTATTTTATTACGATCTCTTTATTCGACTGTGGCACGACCTTGCCAATAACAGCATAGAACTGCCCCTTTTGACTCAGCATTTCTTGAACCTCAACAAATCGTTCCTCATCAACCGCGAACATAATTCCTCCGTTCGTCTGAGGATCGCAAAGCGTAAGCATTGATTCCCCAGAAATTCCTTCCACCTTCTCACCGTATGATTTCCAGTTGCGCATCGTGTTATCTGCGTAGACAAATCTGCCAGCAAGTTCTTTTGCACCATCCAATAATGGTACATTCTCATAGTTCAATTCTACCGTGAGTTTTGAATCTGCCACCATTTCCAAAAGATGCCCAAGGATTCCGAAGCCGGTAATATCAGTCATTGCGTGTACCTGATCAAAAGAGGATAGATCTCGTCCAATCTTGTTCAATTCGGTAATGCTTGATAAAAACGATTGATAGATATCTGAAGAAAGTCCTTCTCTTTTTAATGCCGTGGACAACATTCCGGTTCCAACCTTTTTAGTGATCACGATAAGATCACCCTCCTTCATTCCTTGATTTTTCTTTAGACGATTCGACTCAACGATCCCGTTCACACTTAACCCAAAGATCGGTTCAGGATTTTCAATTGAGTGTCCCCCTCCTATAGCAATCCCAGCCTCATCACAGATGGCTCTGGCTCCCTCTATTATTTTGGATGCAATGGTTGGTTCTAATTTGTCTACAGGCCAACCTAAGATGGCAGTAGCCACAACAGGTCTACCTCCCATCGAATAGACATCAGAAATCGAATTTGCAGCTGCGATTCTTCCGAAGTCAAACGGATCGTCTACAATCGGCGTGAAAAAATCCAATGTCGACAAAAGATATTCCCCATTCCTTAAATCCCAGGCTGCACAGTCATCCCCGGAAGAATTACCCACAACCAACCCAAATTCATTGGTCATTTTTTGGCCTTGAAGAATATCTTCCAGGCTAGACGGTGGAAGCTTGCAACCACATCCGCCTCCCTTAGTTAAAGACGTAAGTTTAACTTCCATATTCTCTTACTATTAAATCTGCCACTTCTTCATGTGAAAGCTTGTCCGCTTCTATTCTGGCAAAGATCGAAAGGTGATTTTTTTCATTGTGAAATTCGTAGGCTTTATCATAATAGCCCAAAGCAATTGAAAACGCTTCTTCAATCTGTTCATTTTCCAAAAACTCAACGGCTCTTTTAACATGTTGCGGTCCCAATCTTTTTCCGATTCTTTGCATTGCCGCAATTAGATCATTGATCTCGAAACTTCCATAATCCTGCACGATCTGTTCCAAACGTCTGGCGTCACTTTTTTCAAGTACATATCTATTTCCGGAGATCATTTTCTTCCAGATCCCTTCCGGAATAACCTTATCTCCGATCGTTCGATTTTCATTTTCGATCCAAACGGGCATTGTAAGATCCATTTTTCGAAGCTCATCGTAAAGATTATTTTCAAATTGCTCCTGAGTGGGTTGACTCCCCATTCCAATAGAGCCAAAACTCGAACCTCGGTGTTTAGCAAGTCCTTCCAGATCAATTACCTGAGCACCTTTTATCTTCAGTTGTTTAAGTACTTCCGTTTTTCCTGTTCCGGTTTTCCCACCAAGAATCCTGAAATCAATCGGTGAATCGAAAAGGTCATGAGCTGCCTGACGAAAAGTTTTATAACCCCCGGCCAAAATGATCGGTTCAAAACCGTAAAATCCGATCAGAAAGGACATAAATTCGCTTCTCATCCCTCCTCTCCAACAGTGAACGAGGATCTTATCCTCTTTCGAAGCCTTGATCACTTTCTTTAATCGATCCTTCAGATAAGGCCCGGACAATTCAAGCCCTTTAAAAACTGCCGCTTCCCTGCTCTGTTGTTTATATATGGTTCCGACGGCCTTTCTTTCTTCATCATTCAGAATTGGAACGTTGACAGCTCCCGGAATATGACCTGCATCAAATTCCAATTCACTGCGAACATCAATGATCACGTACTGTTCAGAAAGTTCAATAAAGTCAGATAACCCTGTCCTTTTCATGACAATAAAGGTAACGTTAAATGCAAAGAATGGACATAAAAAAAGGCTCTTTTGGAGCCTTTATCATGAATAGTGGTAGGTATTATTTTTTTACAAGCGTAATACCATCGGCTTCAAATCCCATTTCAAATTTGGGTTCTGTTATTTTTTCGATCTCTTCTTTGCTCTTTCCAGCATCTTCAGCAAAATGTCTCAATAGTTCAACGGACACCGTATCCCAATATGCTCTACCATGAAAATAGGCCTCAGTACCAACTTCTGTTTTCGTTGGGATAGTAAAGTGGTCTTTAAATCGTACCATAAATGTTTCACCATTCTCCTTTTCAATGTTCACCCAACAACCTGCTTTGGAGCATACTTCAACCATAGGTGCTTTGAACGTAAATTCCATTTCATCCTTTTGAGCTTCGAATGAAGATAACATTTCATCCAATGTTACACTTTTGGAAGTATCCACTTTCACTGGTCCATAGCTCTTTCCAAGCTCAACAGCAACAGCTCCATCAGTTTTGTTTTCATCGCCGCAAGAGGATAATAAAGCCAAACCGGTAACTGCCACGAACAAGAATTTTTTCATCAATTATTTTTTTTGCAAACATGTAAAACTTTGAACGAATAGAATTACAAATTTGGATTAACGCATTATATCCATGATAAATGGACATAAAAAAAGCCGTCTCCTGAGAAACGGCTTTCAATATTATTGGAATCTTTTTATTTCAAATAATTTTCAAAAAATTCACCTACTGCCATTGAGGTACCTTCAACATTCACATTATCAATACCATTAGCAACAAAGAATCGACCGATCACACTTCTTGATTTTTCGTCATTGGTAACCATTGTTACGATCGCTTTTCTTGACGAACCATCATATTGAACTGTAAAATAATGCGTGTAATATTTTGTTGTTTGTTCAACTGATTCTGAAGAGATCCCTTCTGGGAATTGAAAAACATATTTTCCGTTTTCTTTCGAAGCTGCCAATTCAGTTTTAGACGAAGCTACTACAACGCCAGAATGTTCCTGAGCATACGAAGTAAGGCTCAACGTCAAGATAGATACAAGGGCAAAAAAGATATTTTTCATAATTTTCAATTTATTCTCAGACGACAAAACAAACGTAAAGGTTGTATCTGATTTTACAATGCTAAGCTACAATATTTTTGCCAAATTTGTTTTTCAATGTTAAAACTTTCACCTTTTCATTCGAAAGGTCGCATAGAAGCAGGTTGCGACGAAGCTGGCAGAGGCTGTTTGGCAGGTCCCGTAGTGGCCGCTGCCGTTATTTTACCGCCAGATTTTTCACATGAATGGTTAAACGATTCCAAACAGATCAGTGAGAAGAAAAGGCTCGTTTTAAAGGAGATCATCGAAAAGGAGGCCATTGCATATGCTGTATCCGTAATTAAAGAATCCATCATTGACGAAATAAATATTTTGAATGCAAGTATTTATGGGATGCACAGAGCCTTGGATCAACTCGATCCAGTGCCGGATCTTATACTTGTAGACGGGAATCGTTTTAAATCCTACAACGAAATTGAACATCACTGTATCATCAAGGGCGATGGAAAATTCATGAGTATCGCAGCGGCGTCGATCCTGGCCAAGACCTACAGAGACGAGATCATGGAAACCCTTCACAAAGAATTCCCGGATTATGCATGGAACAGAAACAAAGGTTATCCCACAGCGGATCACAGAAATGCGATAAAAATTCATGGCCCGACAAAATACCACAGGACCACCTTTACACTTTTGCCTCCAGAACAACTCAGTTTATTCTGACCGATTGAACAAAACCATGTTCATTACATTCTGATTTCTTTCCAAAAACTGCCTTTTCAAAAGGTATCTTTGAAAAGTAAAAAACTATCATGTTAGGACGTTATTTTCTTGTCGGCCTCGGTCTCATAGCTCTTCTTTGGACAGGTTATCTTTCTGTTCAGTTGATCGATTCGAAAGACAATCTATCTCCATTGAATTTATTCGGGATCGAAGATGGTAAACTTCTTGTTGTCAACAGACCAGAAGAACTCGATCTTTCGTTTGTCGAATTTTCAATCCCCGAAAAATCAAATAATTTGATCAATTCACTGGTCCTCAAAGAAAATTTTTCCAACCTGATCATTTCTGAAAACAGAGATCATTTCTTGATCATTGGAAAAGAAAGATGGAATAAAAGTCTGGTGAGATCACTTTTTGAAAATGCTCCAAACGATCTTCCGGATAACTCAATTACGGCTTTCAACTCGGGGCCTTTTCATGTAAGAACGGAGAAAAACCGGATCTATGTCAATTTGGACGTTCAACAGACAAAATTAATTGAGGGCAACTGGTTCCTTTTTGATCGGAAATCTTCAGCCACCTTATTTGATCTAACCGATAAGGTGAAACGAAATGATATTTATTTCAAAACCGATGGACAGATCCAGTATAAAGCTCAACTCGCTGAAAAGATCCAAGGAAATCAGGTCGATGACCGAGAACTTTTTGCTCATGTACTTCCTCAGGGCTTGACCAACTATCATTTTACCGAAAAAGAGTATTTGATCTCCATCGATCCTATCTTCAAGGAAAGCCCAATGTCACATTGGGTGGACAAAGGAATCGTTGAATTTGATTTTCAGGGAAAACACGTTATTGTAACTGACTTTATTGATAATCAAGATCCTGTCAATTCCTTGTTCGACTTTATGAAACAAGACCCGTTGAATCAGCAATATGGATATTTTAAAAATCTAAAGCTGACGCAAGAATTTCCGGTCTCATTATCAAAAGGATTTTACGCGTACAGCATGGATGATTACGTGGTAATGTGTCAGGACCAACAGATCTGTGAAAAAGTGGTTGCCGCATACAAGCTAGGAAACACCTTAATTCTGAAAGAAGATCAGTTGGCATCCATTTACGGGTCTCTGCCAGGAAGCGTGACCGTAAGAGAGATCAAACCGTCATCAAAGATCACCAAAACCTTTTATCGTGGGCACTTGTTCCAAACGTTATTGACGACATCCGGATCACAAGATTCAGGAAGCAAAACAAGTAAAGACGAATATGCCAGCTACAAGGCAGGTGCGGAGATTCATGATTTTGCGACCTTAAATGGAAAAGGAAATCTATTTATCACTACATCAAACGGTAACTTGATCTATTTCCAGAATGGAAAACGTCAATGGGAAAGATATCTTGGGTCAAAACCCGTTGGCAATATTTCAATCGTTGAAGTGAATGGAAGACAAATCTGTGTGGTTTGTACAAAATCTTCAGTGCATGCTCTCGATCAACAAGGAAATCCGTTGAACGGATACCCATTCATTGCAGCTGACAAACAAATAATTTCCGGTCCATCTACATTCTTATGGCGAGGAAAATTGAATGTGGTCTATCTGAACGCAATGAATGAAATGATCAGGATCGATCAAGGCGGAAAAAAGATCTCAAGCTTTCCTACAGGCATGGAGCAAATTAGTGAATTACCTGTGGCTTGGGTTAGTCAGCGTAAATTGTTCCTTGGAGTGTGGAACGCCGACAAGTTTAAAATGATCGATGCAGAACGCAACCGAGAATATCGCTCTTTCGCCGTAATTCCGAATTCAAAGTTGATCAAGGGAGACGGTGAAATTTTTCTTACAGGAATTCGGGGAGATGAGCTTGTGTTGCTCGATCAGAAAGGAAGTCAAAAAGCATTACTGAAAGGGTTGACGGACTTTAAATTGGAGCGGGTTGTAGAGCGCAAAGGATCGAACGACATTTTCGTTTCCAACGGAAAAATGTACAAAGTGATCTCGAAAAACGGAAACGTTCTGAGTGAAGTTCAATTCGAAGGTAAGAACATTGGTTTTCTTGATGGTTTCATGGGTAATTCAGGCAATTCTTGCGTGCTAGCCTTTGACGATTTAGAGAATGATGTATATTTGTATGCATTGAATGGTCAAAAGATCAGCAAAGGAAAGTATCAGGGGATGAAAAAAGCAATTGTTTCAAACCTTATACTAACCACTATCGTTGATGATTTTGTCGTTCAATATGAATTGTAAATAAACCTACCAACTTATGAGAAAACTGTATCAATTTGTCCTTGCAGGATTCATTGCAGTTCCTTCACTATTTAATGCTCAAACTTTTCTTGGAGTGCATAGCAGTAACTACGGAGGAATTATGTCTCTTGATCTTCAGCCTGCCAGTTTTGTGGACAGCCGTTTCATTGTAGACATCAATTTGGGAAGTGCAGGATTTGCTGCATGGAACAATGGATGGTCGTTCAACACTGTGGATATGCCAAAATGGTGGAATAAATCATTCCAACCGGATAACTCCACAACGGGATATGACAATCCATACAATGACTGGATGGCACCGGATTCAACGTTTATGGATCGTTATCTTTCTAGAAATTATGACGCTTCAACGAACAAAGTTCTTGGTATTTACAACAACATTCAGGTGGATGTCCTCAACTTTGCTTTCCATGTGAAACCAAACATTGCAGTAGGGGCTGGAGTGAGATTGCGTTCGATCACTAACCTGGATGATGTAGACCCGAAGTTGGCAATTTTGTTTGAAGAAGACTGGGATTACCAATCATTGTGGGATCAAAAATTCAATGAAGAATTGTTAGATATGAACCACATGACATGGATGGAATACGGTCTGAACTACGGTCAAGTTCTTAAGGATGACGGAGAGCATTTTATGAAGTTTGGTGGAGAAGTGAAGTGGTTGAGTGGACTATCAGCTGCCTATATTCACACCAATAATTTCAAATACAATGTAGACAACGACACTACTTTTATTCACTTGTCTGGTGACGTGTCTTATGGACACTCAGGTGGTATGTTGGATGCATTGGGGGGGACTGATGTCACTCCAAGTTTAAAGTCAGCTTCTAAATTCGGAATCGGTCTTGATCTTGGATTTGTATACGAATGGAGACCTGACTGGAAAGAATACAAGTATGACATGGACGGTGAAACTGATCTATGGAGAAAGGACAAAGAAAAGTATAAAATGAGAGCAGGGATTTCAATTCTTGACATAGGAGGAATGAAATTCGCAAAAGGCGGACTAAGCCGTGACTTCTCTGTTAATACGGATAACCCTTTCTACTTTAGAGATGTGTTCGATGGGGTTAATTCACTTGTTGGTGCAGATTCAGTAATTAATAACTTGATCGAAAACGACGCTGATTGGACAGCTCAAGAAAATACAGGAAGTACTTTCTTCATGCAATTACCAACTGCAATCAGTCTTCAGTACGACTATCATATCTGGAAGTGGTTCTATGTGAACGCTACAGGAATGATCAACGTTCAAAACAGAAAGAACCCACACAGAGTGAGAGTTCCAAATCAATTTGCTTTGACACCTAGCTTCGATCATGCATGGTTTGGTCTTCACTTACCGATCTCTTACAATAACTACTCTGGATTTAAAGCTGGTATGGCTACTCGTTTAGGACCACTTACAGTTGGTGTAAACGACTTTGGATTCCTTTTCGCTTCAGGAAAGAAGATCAACGGTGGAGCAGTTTATGCTGGATTGAGAGTGCCTGTGCTTTACATTCATCCATCTGATATCGATGGAGATAAAGTTTCTGATGACCTTGATGAGTGTTTGGTTGTGCCAGGAGTTTGGGCGTTCAAAGGATGTCCTGACTCAGATGGTGATGGAATCAAAGATCTTGAGGACCTTTGTCCGCAAGAAGCTGGTTTGGCTCAATTCCAGGGATGTCCTGATAAGGATAATGATGGAATTCCTGACAAGGATGATGCTTGTCCAGATGTATACGGTGCACGTGAGTACAATGGTTGTCCTGATACTGACGGAGACGGTATTATTGACAAAAACGATAAGTGTCCTGAAGTGGCTGGTCTAGTTGCATTCGACGGATGTCCTGATACAGATGGTGACGGAATTATTGATGACGAAGATGCGTGTCCAGATGTACCTGGTCCACTTGTATACGACGGATGTCCTGATACAGATGGTGACCAGATCCTTGACTTCCTTGATGGATGTCCAACAGTATTCGGACCGAAAGAAAACAATGGATGTCCTTGGCCAGATACAGATGGTGATGGTCTATTGGATAAGGATGATGACTGTCCTACATTGAAAGGACCAATTGCGAACAAAGGTTGTCCATTCCAGGATACTGACAACGATGGAGTTCTTGACAAAGATGATGATTGTCCGAACACTCCAGGACCAGTTGCAAACAAGGGTTGTCCTGAGATCGAGAAAGAGGTTGAAGAGATCCTTCGTGTTGCATTCGATAACCTTGAGTTTGAAACAGGTAAGGATATCATTAAGGAGGTTTCTATTCCTTCATTGACAGAACTTGCGGTTGTTCTTCAAAAGAAAACAGAATGGGGTCTTCAGATCTCTGGACACACTGATAACGTAGGTGA
>SBFR01000185.1 GCA_006227105.1 Bacteroidota bacterium | reverse complement strand
CGAACTGTTCCCGGGATATTGAAAAAATCCATTAATGGTTGTGTACAATGGTGTCCAGTTCGAACAGCAATACCTTGCTTATCAAGTAAAGTTCCGATATCAAAAGGGTGAATCCCTTCCATAACGAATGATACGACACTCGTTTTCTTTTTTGCTTCACCAATGATCTGCATTCCCTCAAAAGTGTCGAGTAGGTGCTGAGCATAATCCGCAAGATCCTTTTCATGCTTCATCGCCGCTTGCATATCCATTGATGACAAAAAACGAATGGCTTCTCCAAGGCATATCCCACCGGCAATATGCGGTGTTCCTGCTTCGAACTTAAAAGGTAATTCGTTGTAAGTCGTTTTTTCGAAAGTCACTTTTGCGATCATATCACCTCCTCCTTGATAAGGTGGCATGCGATCCAGTAAATCTTCTTTGCCATACAGTACTCCTATACCCGTTGGACCGAAAACTTTATGACCTGAAAAGACAAAGAAATCACATTCTAGCTCAAGAACGTCTATCGGCAAATGCTGAATACTTTGTGCACCATCTACTAAAATACGGGCTCCTACTGCATGTGCCTTTTGAGCCATTTCTTTTACTGGATTGATCGTTCCAAGCGTGTTTGATATATGGGTGACAGCAACAAGCTTGGTTTTCGAGGAAAGAAGTTTTTCATATTCTTCCATGATGATCTCACCCTTCTTGTTGATCGGGATTACTCTTAATTTCAGATTTTTTCGCTCACAAAGCATTTGCCAGGGAACGATGTTTGAATGATGCTCCATTGCAGAGATGATGATCTCATCACCAGCAGAAAGCAGTTCTCCGAAAGATGTAGCGACAAGATTAATACCATCCGTTGTTCCCTTTGTGAAGATGACCTCTTCAAGTTTTCTGGCATTAATGTATTGCTGGATGATCTTGCGAGACTCCTCATATTCCGTAGTTGCCTTTTGACTTAAGTGGTGAACTCCTCGATGAATATTCGCGTTATCCTTGGAGTAATACCGGTTGATCGCATCAAGGACGACCTGAGGTTTTTGAGATGTTGCACCGTTGTCAAAGTAGATCAGGTTCTTTCCATAGATCTGTTGTCTCAAGGCAGGGAATTCATCTCTGATCTCGCGTACGTTGAATGGTTTCTTTTGTCCTTCTGTCATCATTGCTGCAAAGATACGAAATTCGCTTATTTTGAATTGTTCTAAAGAAGCAAAAGTTACATAAGTATCAATGTGTCGAAATCTCTTTCCCTTTCAGGTTCTCCTGCATCCATGTCCTCCGTGAATTCGCGGTACAACTTTCGAGTGAGCTTCAAATCGGAGTTCAGATCAAACAGACCCATAATTGAGCTCATTGCAGGTGGATCACCTGCTGATTGAATGCCGCCAACCTTAATACATTTATCTACTTTTCCCTCTTTTATGACCGATACATACAATTCCCATCCTGCATAAAAAGGACAAGCCTCATAGGACGAATATTCAATTCCCCAAAGCATCAAACCGATATCTTCTTTTGCGAATAATTGAATAGCATAGGCATTTGCATCTTTCAGCATGGCCAGATCAAGGGATTCCAAATAGCTTTCGTAGGTGCTGTTTCGTTTGCGTAGGTTCATTCCGATCACTTCATCCACGTAATATGAATTCCATTTTTCAGACGGTACGTAGTTGCTGTACAAACTCAAAATCTGTTCATTGTCAAGTAGCACGAACTTTTGTGCATCCAGTTTTTCCAGCAAGTTAGAGTCAGCTCGAAATGGAAGTTCAGATGTATTGAAGTTAGAAATCAATTTTTTAAGAGAATCAGGGAATTTTGGCTCATAAGCTATTGATTCATTTTCGGCCTTCTCACCCTCCTTAATTTCTTTCTTTTCAGAAGAGCATGAAAGAAGAAGAGGGATCAGTATAAAGTACAATGGTTTCATGATCTTCGTTTTAAGAGCATTAAAAACTCCATATTTCCATCTCCCCCTAGAATTGGTGAAGTAATATGATCAACATAATCGAGTTGGTTGACCGTGCTAACTTGCTTGATCTTTTCGATCGTGATTGGGTATAATTCCTTGTTTTTTACAATTCCTCCTTTTCCCAGATTTTCTTTCCCGACTTCAAACTGAGGTTTGACCAGAGCAATCACAAAAGCATTCTCTTTCAAATAGGGGTGGAGGAATGGCAATACTTTCTCCAATGATATAAACGAAACGTCGATCACACAGCCATCACATTGTTCAGGGATGATTTTATGCGTAAGGTCACGAACATGTGTTCTTTCCAGATTGACGATCCTTGGGTCGCTCAATAATTTGGAATGCAATTGGTCTTTCCCAACATCTACGCAATAGATCTTGTTTGCTCCATGAGAAAGTAATACCTCACTGAATCCACCAGTAGAAGCCCCGATATCCATAAAAACACCTTCCTTAATTTCCGGATTCCATTGGTCTAACGCTTCAATTAGTTTAAGCGCTCCTCTGGATACCCAGGGAAGCTCTTCGGCAATGAGTTCTATGGTAGAATCTACAGGTACTTTTCGACCGGTTTTATTGATCAGTTTGCCATTTACTTTGACTCCAGTTTCACGAATGATCTGTTCTGCTCTCACTCTGGAGCTGACTAGTCCGCGCTGGATCAATAATTTGTCAATTCGTTCTTCCACCGTTCAAAGGTAGAGAAAAGCGACCATTATTGAAGTAAAAAGGGTACAATGAACCGATTTCATGACTAACTTTGTGAAAAATTCATTTAGTTGAAAACGATTTACATTACCCGAAGAGAAACTTTCAATGCAGCGCACAAGTTGTGGAGGGAAGATTGGAGTGAAGAGAAGAACTGGGAAGTTTTCGGAAAGTGCAGTAACAAGAACTGGCACGGTCATAATTTTTCTATTTACGTCACAGTCAAAGGGATTCCTAGTGAAGAAACAGGTTTTGTGATCAATTTAAAAGATTTGAGTGTAATCCTTAAAAGGGAAGTGGTTGAACCGCTAGATCATAAAAATCTGAATTTGGATGTGCCTTTTTTGCAAGGCATGCTTGCTTCAACAGAAAATATGGCCATTCAGATCTGGGACAGGATAAAGGATCCTATAAGTGAAGCGGGTGGAGAGCTTGTTAAGATTAAACTGGTTGAAACTGAGAATAACTACGTTGAATATTACGGAGGTAAAGAACCTTTTTAAGATTAGCACGTTTATCTCATAAAGATATATTGTGAAAGAAGAATACAACGACGAGATCACATCAAGATTAGCAGAACACTATGAAGATGTTCTGAAAAATATTGGGGAGGATCCCAACCGTGAAGGATTATTGAAAACACCTGAGCGTGTTGCTAAGGCGATGCAGTTCTTAACACATGGTTACCAGCTCAATCCGGACGACATCATGAATCAGGCAATCTTCCATGAAGAGTATTCAGAAATGGTGATTGTGAAAGATATTGAAGTGTACTCCATGTGTGAACATCACATGTTACCTTTTTTCGGGAAGGCACATGTGGCATACATTCCAGATGGTAAGATCGTAGGATTATCGAAAATTCCTCGTGTGGTAGATGCATATGCCAGAAGATTACAGGTGCAGGAGCGGCTTACTATTGAGATCAGAGATTGTGTTCAGAGGGCATTAAACCCAAAGGGAGTTGCCGTTGTATTGGAGTGTTCTCATATGTGCATGCAAATGAGAGGTGTTCAAAAACAAAATTCTGTCACAACGTCAAGTGCCTTCACAGGAATTTTCCTTAAGAACGATTCTACAAGAAAAGAATTTATAAATTTAGTTCAAGCAAAATTACATTAAGATGAGTGAGATTTTAGATCGTCAAGAATCCTTCTCTAAAGAAGTTTCAAGAGAATTTTTCAGAGATGTTTACGGATATATGTTCGGTGCCTTGGGTATTTCAGGACTAATTGCCTACATGATCGGGAATGGAGAACAAGTTGTTTTTGAAAATGGAGCGAGTATTCCAAAGTTCTTCCTGGACTATTTCATTTCGGCTGACGGTTCTTTATCGCCCTTATTCTATGTGGTAGTTTTTGCCCCGGTTGGTTTAGGATTATTGATCCAGATGGCATATCGTAGTTTGTCATTGGCATTGCTAATGGTACTATTTGTAGCATATTCTGTGTTGATGGGGTTATCGTTGAGTACCGTATTTATCGTTTATACTGATGCCGCGATCGCTTCAACATTCTTCGTTTCAGCAGGTGCTTTTGCCGGAATGGCTATTTTGGGATACACCACAAAAACGGATCTTACCAAATTCGGGAGTTTACTATATATGGTGTTTATAGGAATCTTTATTGCAGGGATGGTGAACATGTTCATGGAAAGTGATCAACTTGGATTCATTATCAGTGTGATCGGAGTTTTTGTTTTTACAGGATTAACTGCTTATTACATGCAGCAATTGAAAGGTGTATCACAAGATCAATCCTTGTCAGGTGTTGACAGAAGTAAGTTGGCATTGATCGGTGGACTCCAGTTGTACATACTCTTTGTCAACCTATTCATGTCCCTGTTAAGGGTCATGGGATCCAGAGAATAAAATTGAAACCCCGAGCTATCGGGGTTTTTTTATGCCTTTTTAGAATAATTAACGGTTCCTGTTTCTGATGGATTTGATCTCAAATTATCTTTGAGTAAAAAGTCGATCTATGTATTTTTCTTTTGGTCCGGCAATGGTAATTGGTCTCCTGTTCATGGGGATCGGATGGTTGGTGAGTACCAACCTGAAACGAAAGTTCAAAGAATTCAGTGCAATTCCGTCCCAGAGAGGATTATCGGGAAGGGAGATTGCTGAAATGATGCTAAGAGACAACGGAATATCAGATGTATCAGTAATCTGTGTTAGTGGTGAATTGACCGACCACTATAATCCAATGAAAAAGACCGTTAATCTTTCTCATGAAGTCTACAATGGAAGGAATGCTGCCGCTGCCGCTATTGCCGCCCATGAATGTGGGCATGCAGTACAGCATGCTACTGCCTATGGTCCTTTGAATTTCAGAACTGCAATGGTACCGGTTCAGAATGCGTCTGGAATGATCCTGAATGTGATTATGATGATGACTGTATTTGGAGGTGCGCTCTTATTTGATGCTTTTCCTGTTAATTTGGTATTGATCATTGTTTGTGCAGCGTATGGTATGATCGCTTTATTTTCTTTGATCACACTGCCTGTTGAATTCGATGCTTCGAACAGAGCATTAAAATGGATCAAAAATAGCGGCGTATCAACACAGGGAGAATACGAACAATCGAAAAGTGCACTGAATTGGGCGGCAATGACCTATGTGATCGCAGCACTAAGTGCATTGACAACACTGATCTATTATTTATTGATGTTGACCGGAAGAAGGGATGATTGATTTATTTGATCAGAATGCCGGGAAAAAACAAAATATTTATACATTTGAAAAAAAAAGCTCGTTATGTCTGATAATTTCTTTGAAAGCTCAACTGCTGCAGTAGGTACGATCTATACGATCATTGCTCTTGCAATCATCACAGCGATCCTTATCTGGGGATAATCCGACTGTAGTATAAGATATTCAGCTATCCGTACATGGTGTGGGTAGCTTTTTTTGTGCTTTTTATTTACCTTTAGAAAAAAGCCTGCATGCCATTCAATTCCATATTTGCCTGGATCATAAAAAAGCGGATACATCAGATCGATCTGTTCCGTAAATATCCGATCGATGTGCAGTTAGAGTTGCTGGATCGAATGATCGCAATGGCAAAGTATACGGAATTCGGGATGAGGTACCAATTCGGTAATATTCATTCTTATCAGGATTTTAGATCGGCAGTTCCACTCCAGCAATATGAAGATGTTAAGCCTTCTATCGACAGACTAATGGAGGGTGAGCAAAATATTTTATGGCCAACTGAAACAAAATGGTTTGCTAAATCCTCCGGTACTACTTCTGATCGAAGTAAACTGATTCCGGTTACAAGAGAGTCGCTCGAGGAATGCCATTACAAAGGGGGGAAGGATCTACTTGCTCTGTATTATAATAATTTCCCGAATCGAAAATTGTACAATGGAAAACATCTCATAGTAGGCGGTTCTGCGCAAGTCAATCAGCTTAGTGAGGATTCTTACTTCGGTGATCTATCAGCGATCATTGTGAAGAACTTACCCTGGTGGGCTGAGATCAGAAGAACTCCTTCAAAAGATATTGCTTTGATGAGTGAGTGGGAGTCGAAGATCGAGAAAATGGCAGAGAATACGGTCAATGAGGATGTGTACATTCTGGCCGGTGTTCCTTCATGGACCATGGTTTTGGCAAGACGAGTGCTGGAAATATCGGGTAAGAATAATCTGAAAGAGGTTTGGCCGAACCTTGAGCTGTTCATGCATGGGGGAGTAAGTTTTGATCCATACAGGGAACAATTCAAAGCGCTTATTCCTGACCCAAACATGAATTATGTAGAAACCTATAATGCTTCTGAAGGTTTCTTCGGAATTCAGGACCAGGTGGACTCGAATGATCTTTTGTTGATGCTTGATTATGGGATCTTTTACGAATTCATTCCCATGTCCGATTACAAAGGCATTGATTCGAAAAATGTGGTGGATCTTTCAGGTGTTGAACCTGAAGTGAATTATGCATTGGTCATCTCAACGAATGGAGGGCTTTGGAGATATATTGTCGGTGATACTATCATGTTTTCATCTACAAAACCCTATCGTTTCAAAATAACCGGTAGAACCAAGAGTTATATCAATACGTTTGGGGAAGAATTAATCGTGGATAATGCAGAAAAAGCGGTGTCTGAAGCTTGCAAAAAGACAGGCGCACAGATCAGAGATTTTACGGCATGCCCAATGTATATGACCGACATCAATAGTGGCGGACATGAATGGCTTTTTGAGTTTATTGCACCTCCTGACGATTTGAAAAGGTTCACCAACATTCTCGATGAAACATTGAGACAGATCAATTCGGATTATGATGCAAAACGTTATCAGAATATGATCCTTAAAGAACCTTTGGTTCGAATTTTGCCAAATGGAACGTTCGATGAATGGTTGAAATCCAAGGGAAAACTTGGTGGACAGAATAAGATCCCGCGGTTATCCAACAATCGTGAAATGGTGGACGAAATCCATCGATCTCTTGAACTGAAAAAAATGGAACTATGAGATTTCTTGTCTCGAACCTCTTTTTAATGATTACTTCGATACTTTTCAGTCAGTCGGATTCATTGACATGGAAGGAGATCAGAAGTTTTGAGCTGGGTAAGAGCGAGACCTGGAATGTTGATATTTTGCAGAATGTGTACCTCACCAAAAAGAATCTGTTGAAGAAGTACGATTCTGTTGGTGTGATGAAATTCAGTCAGTCTTTTCGATCGGTTGGTCGGATCTCGGCAATCGAACCTGTGAATTTCATGAAGGTGCTGGTTTTTTCAGAGGAACAACAGTCGGTGTGTTGGCTTGATAATACCCTTACTCTGGGAAATGATTGTATCGATCTCTCCGACCTTGGATTTGATTACGCAATGAAAGTTGCAGTGTCCGGTCAGCCTGACAAGATCTGGATCATTGATCAGCTTAATCTGAAGCTTCGATTGGTCCCTGCTCATAATTCAGCACAGTTTCAGGAAATTAAAAACCTTAATGGAATTGCTGGGATCGTTGAAGCTGCCAAGATCATGGAATACAATAATGAACTCTTTCTTTTGGACCGATCCACTGGAATTTATCGATTTGATCTGTACGGATCATTAATAGAGCACATCAAAAATGAGGAAGTTGAAGACATCGGTTTCTGGAATGGACATTTATTGCTTTTGAAAAATGACCAACTTCAAACGATCGATCTTTCGAATGGATTGACGGCCGAGATCGGTCTCCCAATTAAGGGTGTAAAAGAGTTCAGGATCAGCGATAAACTCTTTTATCTAAGGACCGAAGAGAAAGTTATCAACTATCGTGTTTCTTTGGCTGATTAATGTTTGTCCTTTTCGATTTTTGAACTAATTTAGGCAGTCCAAATTCAGAGAGATTATGCATATCGCGGTTGCAGGAAATATCGGATCAGGAAAGACCACATTGACAAAAATGTTGGCGAAACACTTTAACTGGGATACCCATTTTGAAGATGTCGAGCAAAACCCATATTTGAATGACTTTTATGAAGACATGCAAAGATGGTCTTTCAACCTTCAGATCTATTATTTGAACAGTCGTTTTACTCAGATCCAGGAGATCAAGAGTAATAGTAGAAATGTGATTCAGGACAGAACGATCTACGAAGATGCGTTCATTTTTGCGCCTAACTTGCACTCTATGGGATTGATGACGACCCGTGATTTCGAAAATTATTTTTCGCTCTTTAATCTGATGGATTCATTTGTTTCTTCTCCTGATCTTTTGATCTATTTGAGAGCATCTGTTCCAACTTTGGTAAATCAGATCCAGCAAAGAGGTCGCCAATACGAAGAAAGTATTCGACTTGATTATCTGAAGCGTCTGAATGAACGTTATGAGGCATGGATCTCTACGTATGATAAAGGTAAATTATTGATCATCGATGTTGATAACAACCGATTCCCTGAAAGTCAGGAGGATCTTGGAAAGATCATCAATGCGATCGATGCAGAGATCAACGGATTATTTTAAATACTTCAGGGGCGACGCCCCTTTTTTATTGCATATATGATTGTAGTTACAGGAGCAGCAGGATTTATTGGAAGTTGTCTTGTCGGAAAATTAAACCAGGCAGGTTATACAGATATCGTTGTAGTGGATGATTTTTCAAAAAAAGAAAAAGATCACAATCTACTGGATAAGACGATTATCGCCAAAGTTGGGCGTAAAGATTTTATCAAATGGCTCAATGATTTTGGTGATGAGGTAGAGTTCATTTTCCACATTGGTGCACGCACCGATACCACCGAATTCAACAAAGAGATCTTTGATGAGCTGAATGTCAATTACTCAAAAGCGGTTTGGAATGCTTGTGTCGAATTTGATATTCCACTTGTGTATGCCAGTTCTGCAGCAACTTATGGTTTAGGAGAGTTCGGCTACAAAGATGACCATGAAGTGATCAATAAATTAAAGCCATTGAACCCCTATGGCGATTCAAAGAATGATTTTGACAAGTGGGTTCTCCGGCAGGAAGATACTCCTCCTTTCTGGGCAGGATTGAAATTCTTTAACGTCTACGGTCCCAACGAATATCATAAAGGACGTATGGCGTCGGTGATATTCCATGCATATCATCAGATCAAAAATACTGGTGGAATGAAGTTGTTTCGCTCGCACAATCCAGACTATACTGACGGTGGACAGTTGCGTGATTTCGTATATGTGAAGGATGTCGTGAACGTATGTTTATTCTTGATGGAGAATCAACCAGAATCTGGAATTTACAATCTTGGATCGGGTACAGCACGAACCTTCCTCGACCTTGCAAAAAATACGTTTATCAATATGGAAGTAACTGAAAACATTTCGTTTATAGATACTCCGGAAGACATCCGCGATAAATATCAGTATTTCACTGAAGCGGATATGTCAAAGTTGATCGGTCAAGGATACGATACGCCTTTCCATACCTTGGAGCAAGGTGTTGAGGACTACGTTAGCAACTACTTGTTGCCCAATAAATACTATTGATCTACTCTACACAGATCACTGTGTCATAGGCAGGAGAAAAACCTGCCCAAACGCCCACTGCGCCTCCAACAATATTGGTAGGGATGTTTGTCGGTGTAGAGAACGGGTTCCCTGCAGAATAGATCTGCGTATATTTTTTCTCCATGTACTCATATACATATCGGTCTACCTTTGAAAATTTGATCACAGCAGTATCGCCTAAAGCAAAATAGCAACGCATATCTTCAGGTAAATAATCCCCATTGCATGTCATAGGATTTTCATAGGCAAAATCGAAAGTAAGACCATCGAAGAAATCATCGTCAACATACGGGTTGAAGGGCTTCATGAAAAACTCATCACTTGACGCGCCATTCAGTCTTTTCACTTCCCATTTATAAGCATCATACGAATTAGCAGGATCTGCTAGTGTTGCCCAGGTAAATCCTCTGTCAGTATAACCAGCATCCGGTTTCCAATAGGTGTTTAGTAAAGGCGTCGGCTGAAGTATGGCAGTTGATGAAGTATATGTTTTCCCATTAAGCTGAATGGTTAAGGAATATGTTTTTCCCACTTCTCCAACCATTGAACTGCTTACCGGATAATAGACTGCCATGTGAAGGTTTGCAATCAGTACTTCTGGGTAACCCAAGATCTGAGAAACTTCTTTTGCATCAGCAGGACTTAGTTCATCAGTGTATACTTGCTCCAGATTAATTGTTGTTGAACCATCCGAAACAGTGATCACCGCACCTTCTACAAAACTATTTAGATAGGCCTGAATATTCGTTGGTGAGTAGACATCTGCTGTGTTTGATAGCACTACCAATGGTTTTCTTCCGGTTTCAATACTTCCATCAACGACCAACAATTCTTCATATCCGGGAATATCGATCTGAACTTCTTTTGTGCAACTATTCAAGAATAGTAACATCAGTAGGAATGAGAAAGAAATACTTGTTTTCATTTTAAAATTCAAAATTCCAGGTTACACTTGGGATAACAGGGAACAACGTAACTTGTTTCACTGTGATCTTGAAATCTCCCTGAAGGAAATCTCCATCGTTATCTACATAAAGGAAGAACGGGTTCGCTCTGTTATAAACGTTGTAAATAGAGAAAGACCAGTTACTTCTGAAACGTTTTTTAACCAGTACTTTTTCTCCCTCGTCGTTCTTTCTCTTTTTATATGGTTTATCATACAAAGTTGCTGAAAGGTCGAGTCGATGGTAAGGTGCCATTCTTGTTGAGTTTCTCGGTCCGTAATTGAACAAAAGATTCTGATCTTGTACATACCAAGACGCCGGAAGCGTAAGCGTGTTCCCTGTTGCATAAATGAATGACGCTCCGAAGGTCCATCTTGCATTTAATTTATATCCAGCAACGATCGATAGGTCATGTCTGCGGTCGTATTTAGCAGGGAAGGGATTCCCGTTGTTCAGTTCTTCAAATACACGTTCAGTATTAGACCAAGTATATCCTACCCATCCTGTTAATTTACCGTAGCTCTTCTTAAAAAAGAACTCTGCACCGTAGCTCCAGCCTTTTCCAAATACCAAAAGATTGTCGGTATTGTCATTGACGTTATCTCCCGGGATGGCACCTTCCTTGAATTCGATGAGGTTGTTCATTCCCTTGTAATACACTTCTACAGATGTTTCAAATTTGTCATCCATCAGGTTTTTAAAATATCCGATCGAAGCCTGCCAGCCCTTTTGCGGCTTAGCAATATCAGTGGAAGGATACCAAATATCGGTAGGAAGAGAAACTGCGCTTAACGACGTTAGGTGAACATATTGATAGTTGTAGGAATATCCCGCTTTCAAAGAACTTGATTTACTCAACACATATCTCATGGAAATTCGCGGTTCCAGTCCTTGATAAAATTTAATTACGTCACCTCGGTTATAAGTGATGGATGTGTCAGGCTTACTGATATCTCCTTTAATGTATCGGATAAATGGACCTACATGCATGTAAGTGCTATATCTCAATCCTGCATTTATTCTTAGTTTTTCATTCAGGTCGAATTCGTCCATCAGGTAAATGGCAGATTCATGACTGTATAATTTTTGTGCTACTCCTGTATTGAATTCTACAGAATCTGATTCGGCAGAAACGCTCGTAGGAATAAATGTATGGTAGGTGTAATTTGCTCCCCACTTTACTTTGTGCCTTGTATTCGGGAAGTAGGAGAAATCGACTTTTCCACCGATATCTCGAATACCTGATAACAATTCAAATCTGAATTGATCCTGCTCTGAACCAAAACTGAATTGATAATCTGAAAATGTAGCAGACGTATTCATGAAAAGTTTGCTGTTGAACAAGTGATTCCATCGAACTGCGCCAATTCCATTTCCCCAAGGCATTTTAACACTAAAATCGTCCTCCCGGCTACCAAAAGAAAAGATGTCTTTACCGTAGTAACCACTGACGAAGATCTTGTCTTTTTCGGTCAATTTGTAGTTCGCCTTCAGGTTCAGATCATAGAACATATATCCCGATCCTGCAAAAGGACTTGTATCAGGAATAGCTGCCTTCATGATGATGTCGATGTAGGTTCTTCTTCCAGAAATAATAAAGGATCCTCTGTCTTTTTTCAATGGACCCTCAACGGTCAAACGGGATGAGATGGCTCCAATTCCACCTTTGATCTTGAACTTCTTATTGTTCCCTTCATTCATGTTCACTTCAAGAACGGATGACATTCTTCCTCCAAAATTCGCAGGCATTCCACCTTTGATCAGGTTGACACTTTTTACCGCATCTGCATTGAAAACACTAAAAAATCCAAAGAGATGGGCTGCATTATAAACAACTGCTTCGTCAAGAAGCACCAGGTTTTGATCAGGACCGCCACCGCGCACATAGAATCCTTGTCCACCTTCTGAAACGGAAGATACACCCGGTAAAAGCTGAATGGTTTTCACGACATCCACCTCTCCCATAAAGGCAGGAAGCGTTTTGATCTGGTCAATGTCAAGTTCGATTTGTCCGATCTTCGTGGAGTTAACGTTTTCTCCTTTTTTAGCGCTTACTTCAACTTCCTGAAGCTCTTGCATCTCAGTGCCCAACTCAATATCGAAGCGAACATCTTTATCAAGGTTGATCTCCACTTTTTTAGTGTCCAGCCCTGTTGCTCTGAATTCAACTTGATAGACTCCTTGTGGGATCGTTAAGGAGAAAAAACCATAATTATTGGTAACGGCTCCCTGGGAAATACTGGGTACAACTACTTTTGCTCCGATCAGTGATTCACCGTTTCTTGCATCCGTAATATATCCACTCAAGGTAAATTTTTCCTGTGCCGATAAGCCTAAGTTTAAAACTGTCAATAAGAGGATGACGATACTGTATTTCATTTGCTTGAGATCAATTGAGTCGGTGTAAAATTCATAAAACTACAAACAAAGCAGCATTCATTTGGTGCAGATGGTATTAAAATTACATGAATGGGTTTTGAACTAGTTTGATTAAATTCGCAGGAAAATTAATACTTCCCGAATGAAGATCTCATACAATTGGCTGAAACAATACATCAATACTGATCTGTCTGTGAATGAAATTGCACAAATTCTTACGGAAACAGGTTTAGAAGTTGAAAGCGTCGAGAAAATTGAAGCAGTAAAAGGTGGTTTACAAGGTGTGATCGTAGGTGAAGTTTTGACATGTGAAAAACATCCGGACGCTGATCGATTGAAAGTTACAACTGTAAACATAGGAGGTGAGATCGTTCAAGTGGTTTGCGGTGCACCGAATGTCGCGGCAGGACAAAAAGTACCATTGGCGACTGTGGGATGTACATTGTACCCTTCACCGGAAGAGCCATTAAAAATAAAAGCGTCGAAAATTAGAGGAGTTGAATCTCAGGGAATGCTATGTGCTGAGGACGAGCTTGGGATTGGGCATTCGCATGATGGGATTCTTGTTTTGGATCCTTCATTGAAACCGGGAATCTCTATGGCCGAAGTTTTGGAGCTGGAAGATGACTACATGATCGAGATCGGTTTAACTCCGAATCGTGCTGATGCAATGGGTCATATAGGTGTAGCGCGTGACTTGAAAGCCTATTTAAATGTGCACAACGCAGCAGAACTTTCACTTCAGTTGCCTGATATTAGATCAAAATTTGATAATACGGCTGAACCCGTAAAAGTTAAAGTGCTGGATACGGAAAAATGTCCTCGATACATGGGGGTGGTGATCAACAATGTCAGTGTTAAACCTTCACCAGCATGGCTTCAAAAACGATTGAGAGCTGTAGGATTATCACCGATCAATAATATTGTCGATGTGACTAATTATGTAATGAGAGAGTTAGGAACACCATTGCATGCTTTTGATCAAAGAACATTGAATGGACATGTTGTCGTTAGGTGCGCAAATGAAGGTGAAAAGATGATCACCTTGGATGAGGTTGTAAGAGAATTGAATGTTGAAGATCTGATGATCGCAAACGAAAGTGATTCGATGTGTATTGCCGGCGTTTTTGGTGGATTGAATTCAGGTGTGAAGGATGATACTACGGCTGTGTTCATTGAGTCGGCCTACTTTGATGCTGTTTCTGTGCGTAAAACGGCGAAGCGTCATGGTTTGAATACGGACGCAAGTTTCCGTTTCGAAAGAGGTGTAGATCCTGAGCTGACAGAATACGCATTGAAAAGAGCAGTAGATCTTATTCTTGAAACTGCAGGAGGAGAGGTTGGATCTAGAGTATATGATGTCGACAACAGAAAAAGAGAAACAAAGAAAATAGATTTCAGCATTTCGAATTGCAACGATTTAATAGGTACGGAGATCGAAAAATCTGTGATTCTTTCTATTTTGAAGGAGTTGGATATTGACGTAATCCAAGACAAAGGAGATATTCTTACGTTGACTCTTCCTGATTACCGTGTTGATGTAACAAGAGAAGCCGATGTGATCGAGGAAGTATTAAGGATCTTTGGATTCAATAATGTTCCGATTCCGGAAAAGCTAAATTCTTCGATCGGCACTTTCTCAAAGCCAGATACCGAAAAAGTACAACAGGTTCTTTCTGAAATGCTTGTTGGAAAAGGCTTTAGCGAGATCATGAATAATTCGTTGACAACCTCTTCATACCTTGAAAAACTGGGAGGAGAAGTGCTGTCGTCTGATCAAGCAGTACCTATCCTGAACCCATTGAGTCAGGAGCAGGATATCATGAGAAGGACTTTACTCTTCAATGTACTTGAAGTGGTCGAGCACAACCAGAACAGACAAAATCCGGATCTAAAGATCTTTGAATTTGGGAAGGTGTACCATAAGTATGCGAGTGGCTATACTGAAAACCGAAGATTGATCATAGCATTGACAGGGAGAAAGCAGGTGGAATCATGGAACAAACCCAATGATAGCGTCAGCTATTATGATCTGAAAGGAATAGTGAATTCGGTTGCGAAGCGTCTTGGTTTGGATAGCTTTCTAAAAGAATCTCCTTTGAAAAAGACACTATTCGAAGATGGAGTTCAACTTCAGGTACTGAAATCGAAAGTAGGAGAAATGGGCTGGGTTCCAAAGAAAGTACTGAAGCATTTTGGAATAAAGCAGGACGTATTCATTGCTGATCTGGACTGGGATGTAATAGTTGATTCTTTGAAGCTTGTGAAAGTGAAGTACACAGAATTACCTAAGACGTTTGCGGTAAGAAGAGATTTCTCTCTTCTACTGGATAAAAAGGTGAATTTCTCTGAAATCTCAGAAGTTGCTCAAGAATCTGATAAACAATTCCTGAAGGAAGTTGGTTTATTTGATGTTTATGAAGGGAAAAACCTTGATGAAGGCAAAAAATCATATGCAGTTTCTTTTGTCTTCCAAGACCCTGAACAGACTTTAAAGGATGAAATGATCGATAAGATCATGGAAAAAATTAGAACAAATCTTGAAAGCAAGCTGAACGCACAATTGAGATAATATGAGCAAAGTTGTTGGTGTAACAGGTATCGGGACGGATGTTGGAAAAACAGTGGTCAGTGGTATTCTCGCACAAGCACTTCAGGCAGATTATTGGAAGCCTGTTCAAGCAGGGGATCTCAACTATTCGGATAGTCATAAAATTGAAGAAAGAACACAAGGAGTTAGAATTCTCCCTGAACGTTACCGACTGACATCTCCCATGTCACCTCATGCGGCGGCCGAAATAGATGGGATCGAAATTTCCCTTGAAGATTTTGGAATTCCTGATTTTAAGGAGTATTTGATCATTGAAGGAGCAGGAGGGATTATGGTCCCGATGAATAAAGTGGGTCAACATTTCGGAGATTTGTTTATCCATCTGAAAGTTCCGGTGATCGTTGTGTCTAGACATTATCTTGGGAGTATCAATCATACTATGTTGACTCTGAATTTTTTGAAACAGATCGGAGTTGAGGTTTTAGGGTTGATTTTCGTTGGAGATGAAAATAAAACGACAGAATCGATCATTACATCACGCTTTGATATTCCATGGGTTCACAGAGTTCCTCTTGCAAGTGAAGTGAACAAAGAATTTACTTTGTTGGAGGCTGAAAAAATAAAGGATCAATTAATTTCAATCCTTAACCGATGAAGGATCTGAAAAACAGAGACAGGCAGGTCGTCTGGCACCCGTTCACTCAAGCGAAAACCGAAAAAGATCCATTAGAGATTGTACGTGCCAAGGGAGTAACATTAACGGATACTAACGGTAAGAATTACTTGGATGTAAATTCTTCCTGGTGGGTGAATGTCCATGGTCATGGAAATGAAGTGATTGGTAATGCGATCGCAGAACAGTTTTCAGAGCTTGATCATGTGATCTTTGCAGGTGTCACACACCCAAAAGCCGTTGAACTTGCAGAAAAAGTCATAGATATTTTACCGAAAGGTTTTTCGAAAGTTTTCTTTTCAGATGATGGATCGACTTCGGTTGAAGTAGCGCTGAAAATGGCATTTCAGTTTTGGTTTAATAAAAGTCAACCAAGAATGAAGATCCTTGCGATGGAAGGAGCATACCATGGGGATACTTTCGGAGCCATGTCAGTTGGCCAAAGAGGATATTTCTTCGAACCATTTGAGCATCTTTTCTTTGATGTCGATTATTTGCCTTTCCCGGAAAAGGGAATGGAAATGGAATTTTTGAAGTGCGCGAAAGACAAACTGCAATCAGAAAGTTATGCAGCTTTGATCGTTGAGCCTTTAGTTCAGGGTTCAGCAGGGATGAAAATGTACGAAGCTTCAGTGCTTGAAGAATTAATGTCTTTGGCTCGCGAAAAAGATGTTTTGATCATTTTTGACGAGGTAATGACAGGCTGGGGTAGAACGGGAAAACTATTCGCAATGGAACATGTTTCATTGGTTCCCGATATTGTTTGTTTGTCTAAAGGCTTGACAGGTGGAGTTCTTCCTCTGGGATTAACTGTAGCGACTGAAAGAATCTTTGAGGCATTTCTGTGGGATGAAAAATCTAAAGCTTTGCTTCACGGGCATTCATTTACTGGGAATGCGTTGAGCTGTGCGGCTGCAGTGGCCAGCATCGGGATCATGAAAAGTGAACATACTCTTCAGAACATCAAAAGAATAGAAGAAAAATTTCACCAATTCGGCCAGATCCTTCAATCTAATCCAAAGGTAAAGGAAGTGCGTCATTTGGGTGCTATTCTGGCAATTGAGATCAACGTTGGGTCTGAAGG
>SBFR01000082.1 GCA_006227105.1 Bacteroidota bacterium | reverse complement strand
GACCCTGTTGTTCCAGTAACATCAAATAAGATTGGAGCATACGCTTCAAGTCCGGCGAAAAGAAGTGTGCCATTCACAAAACCATCCGTCTGGAATGTGCCCATATTCGTGAGGGTACTAGACCCTCCATTTTCGCCAAAAAAGATGCCACTCGAATTATTGTTGTTCAAGCGTAAACTCCCTTCAATTGAAAAGGTAGCCCCCGCGTTTCTTGAAACATGAATGGAACGAGTTCCCGGAGCAAGCATGGCACCATTATCCAGAATTAATGTTCCGCTGATAGTATTACCTGAACTATTGTCGGCCACCAAAATACGTCCGTTACCAGCATTGAGTAGGGTACCATTACCATTGAAAATATCTGGATTGCTATTTCCAAAAATAAAATCGCCATCCCCCTGGTTTTGGATAAAAAATGAATTTAAAAAGGTATTTCCTCCTTCACACGTATTGTTGTTGTTTCCTGTTTTGATTAGTGTTGTAGTTGTATTAAAAACACAGCCGTTCAATAAAATATTTGGTACCGTCACATTAACGTCGGTAGTTGACGAGTTAGGACCAAAGATCAAGGTGGCATCATCCGTAAAATTGCCATTTGTGATCAAGGCCATCGTTGTGAAAGTGGTGTTTTTAAAGGAGAGCGTTCCTCCGGTACTGTACACATCTATTGCACCATTTATGGTGGTTGATCCTCCTTGGTCTCCAAAAAATACCCCTGAAGACAAATTGTTGGTAGACATCAAAAGATCGATAGAGATCGTAGCACCGCTATAGCGCGAAATGTGCACGGTACGCAACAAATTGGAAGGCCCTGACCCCATGTCATTGTCTATGGAAAGTGCCGCGCAGTAATTTCCCACACTTCCTTCTGCCAAGCCAATAGATGCATTGTTCGAGTTGTTGTTCAGCTGCAATGTATTAAAACTGTCTGGATTCGTTGATCCTAAAAGAAGATCCCCGGATCCTGAATTGGTGATCATTGTGGAACCCGAATAGGTTCCACCTCCTAAACAAGTGTTGGTAGTTCCACCGGTTTTTGTGAATTCTACGGTTCCATTATAGGTTCCCCCGTTCAAAAAAAGATCTTGACTGAAGATGCTTAGATCACTGTTGATATTTCCGTTTGTACAGGTATAGCTTACTCCGCCACTTGGCATAGAGAGTAAAATAGCATTGAGTGTGCCTCCATTGATCGTTATGATACTGCTGGTGGTCAAGATATCACCTGTCAGTGTACCAGAGGTAATGGTCAATGATCTAATATTCTTCGTCCCGGTGAACGTAAGGGTGTTTGTTGTTCCATTAATAACAACATCGTCGGTACTGGTTGGAATTTGCGCTGGCGACCAACTTAATGTATTTTCCCAAACACCACCGCCGGCCATTGTTCCATTCCATGTGATGGTAGCACTGCTCGCCCAAAAAGATAGGAACACAAAAAGGCATGAAACGACAAAGAATTTCATAGGTTAGGTTTTTACGCATTCAAATTTAATATAAAAGCTAATGCATTATAAATGAGCGCGCTAAACTTATTAACTTTTTTGTTTCCTCTCTTTTGTTATGCGCAAAAGCTGTCATTTCTGGTGGTCACTATTGAATCGACAGCAACGCGAACGATGCTCAATATATACTAATTGGGAATTAGGAATTACGGATGCTCAAAGTTCAAGTGTTCGGTTTAAAACCCTCCAATTCCGGCACCAATAAATGCGATGCCAATCGCGAACCACGTTATTAACAAGGATACAAAGGTGACAGGGATACCGATTAAGATCCAGAGCTTCAATTTTTTAAATGTTTCCACTTTTTCGATCTTTTTGATCTGTTTCACATTTAGTTTTATCTGATTCTGATTCTGTTCAAAAACTTCACTTGGCACCCAGATGTGTAGTTGATCCAGTCTCTTTTCTCTATCCTTAATGCTAACCTTCATCTTACTTTCTCCATCACGTTCCATATTACTCAGTGTCTCGTAATATTCAAATTGTAGATCACTTTCCTCTGCAACTGAAACCGTTCCAATGATCGAATCACCTATGACTTTTGCATTCTGAGATTCGTATCGAATTGCTTGACGAGTCAAATGATCAGAATTATGAAGGATCAGATTAAAATCAGCTCTATTATTATTGAGTTTTCGTTTGAAGTGATGTCTTGCATTCAACCTGGTTAATTCCAGATTTTCATACTTGATCGTGTGACAGCTTGATAGAATAGTGATCAATGCTATCCCAATTAGCATTATCCAATTGATATGTAGGACTTTCATGCTTGAAAATTAGCACTCTCCCGGTACATAAAACCTGATATTAATCAGCAGATTTACAGATTGTTCTCAATTCTATGCTCTCGCAACAAAGTGGTCTGTGCTCTATCAGCGAAGCGGTCTATGTTCTAATAGCGAAGCGGTCTATGTTCTCTCAGCGCAGCGGTCTCGGTTCTCGCAACGAAGTGGTCTCGGTTCACTTAAAAAAATACGCCATATTCACACCGCCAATGTACAATGCTCGGTTCCATTCGAGGGTGCCGTCGGAGTATTCGCGGTACTTCTTTTTCTGAAGGAGGTTGGTCCAGATCTGAAAACGGAATTTCCCGGTTTGCACAGAAGCACCAATGATTGGTGTTGAGAAGGAATAATAATCCTTATAGAATTTATATCCGGCAGATAATCCGTAATAATAATCACCCATCGAACGGAGGTAGTAGATTTCGATCGGAGCGTCCAGTGAGATTCCTCGCATATCAATTGAAATGCGATCATCGACTTCCGGATAATCAGAAACGTACACTTCGCCCAGTTGTTTGCGGAAGCCTATTCCACCTTTAATTTCCATTCCAATGGAGGCATATCGCCACACTTTAAATGGTGCATGGTATCCGTAATGAAGTACAAAGTCCAGGGCATTTGCCTGCCGATTCGTCAATTCAAATTCTGTAGAATGATAGACCCATTCGTTCATCGTGTAATTCGTTCCGTAAAACCCCGAAACATTTTCATAGGAGTTGTATTGTAGGTGGCTTACACCAATTGAGAGATCCGCAAATGAAGTCGGTCGGTCGTTGTTGAACTGCGCTTGCGCAGCGAAGCAGAAAAGTAGAGAGGCGAGGAGCAGTCTTTTCATCAGAACGAAAGTTTATAAAACACTCCCTTTTCTCCACTCACGTAGATACTTCGGTTATTTCGGGTTTGAACATCCAGGAAGGTTTCAAGAAAACCGGTTCTATCTTGTGTTAAAACCTCTTTCCATTCTCCGCTCCAATTGGTTGAGATCGATCGTTCACCCACCGCAAGAACACCTGGTTTCAAATCACAGATCCCGTAGTAATCCATTCCATGATAGTTGTAGTAATCTTCAATGGTTCCCGAGATGCCACCATCGACACTGCAGGTATAGATGTCATCATCGGTAACAACCAGGTCAAAGGCATAATCCCAATACGATAAATAATGGGTGTATTCCTGGGAAGTACTGTTCGTGACATCCACCGACAATTGGTTGTTCACTATGTAATTGTCATCGCTATCAATCAGATACATGGTGTTACCAAACATGAAGCCTTTGTAGACCTGAATGTGATTGTCATAATATTCAGGAAGTTCAGTGTAGGCAGGGTCGTTCATGGGCCATTTAAACAAACGACTGTAGGGAACCATGCCTTTTTCGACCGTGAAATAAAGAATGTTGTCGTCGGATTTACCCACGGCAGTCACATTCAACGGCCAGAATCCTTCGTTGACTGTAGACCATCCAATCCCTGAGGATAAATGATAGAGAATATTATCGACGAGGATCCCTCCATTGTCAATGTCCTGGATGGCAATGCCATGTACGCGTTCGCAAGTGGTGATTGGGAAATCTTCCAGGGTCCAGGTTTTTCCGCCATTCTCGGTGCGATATACTTTGATCTGTGTTTGCCAGGTCGCATCACGATCTTCCAAACAAACTGCAAAACCAACCTGATCATCTGCCATATCAAAGGCAACAACATCCCATGCAACCGGTAAGTTTCGTACTTCAACAGTAGAGATCAACACTGTCTCGATGATCTCCTTGTCCTTGTCACAAGAGGAGAACAAAAAGCCGATGACCGGAAGGAGGAGCAACCATTTCTTCATACAACGAATATACAATTTTTGAGGTACGAGGTGTGAGTTATGAGTTATGAGTTACGAGTTATGAGTTGGAAGTAATTAGTAATTAGTAATTAGGAATTGGGAATTATTTTACCTTTAGGTAATGAAACTTCTCTTGTTCCTCTTTCTGCCGTTTACGATCCTTGCCGGGAAGACCTATACCCTGGATGTAAAAGTGACTTCTAAATTGAATGATCAGCCCATGTCCGGTGTAGAAATGATCTTGTATCACGAAGGGGAGGAGATTGCAAGAGCCCATTCTGATGAAGGAGGGAAAGCACAATTTTCCAGATTGAAGGAAAAGGAATACGACTTGATCCTTACATTTAATTCAAGTGCGTATGAGCAATACAACGCATACATTTTCAATAAATCCAAAAAGGATTGTAGCAGGGAGATTTCACTCATGCCGACACAAGAGGCTTTTGTGGATTACTGCGAAAAATTGGTAGATGTGTTCCTGGCAAAGAATAGGCACACATATCCTGCTGATACGAGCGAGAAATGTGAGGATCTGGAGCTGATCCAGGAGGCTGAGTTTCCGGGAGGTCAAAAGAACATGTTCTTATTCATTTCCAATTATCTGGAATATCCTGAGGAAAGCATCGAGATGGGCGAGCAGGGAAGAGTATATCTTTCCTTTATCGTAGAGCCGGATGGCACCATCACTGAGGTTAAAATAGATAGAGGAGTATCTCTACTTATCGATCGCGAAGCCAAACGAATCATCAGGGCCATGCCCCGATGGATCCCTGCGATCTGCAATGGCAAACGAATTCGAACCAGAATGCGCATACCACTCAATTTTGCGCTGAGTTGAAAGTTGAACGTCAGTTCGAGTGGCGGCCTATTCTCGATACTTTTTTTTTCAAAGAAAACTCGAATTATCGGTCGTTGTATCGAGAACTGTATGATAAGTTATTAGTAATTAGGATTTGGGAATTAAACTCTGTTCTCGGCTCTATCAGCGAAGTGGTCTATGTTCTAACAGCGAAGCGGTCTATGCTCTATCAGCGTAACTTGTCCCGATTTATCGGGAGCGGTCTCGACACTATCACTGCACCAGCGTAGAATCACCTTCCATCAATTGCTCAATGGTCTCTAGGTAAAGCTCGTTCTTTTTCTCCAACTCCTGCACAGTGATGAACGCCTTCCGGGTAATGGGGAATTCCTCGATCATTTCTCCCGAATAGTAGAATTCAAAGCATAATCCACCGAAGGTGTAGTCTTTGCCAGCTATGTTAAAGGTGGAACCTCCTGCTTCCGGTTTTGCCTTTGGTACACTCTTATGGAACCCGATGTTGAATAAGGTTCCCAATACTTCAGGTCGATTGGAAATGTCGTAACCTGCCTTTTCCCACTGAGCGAAGTATTGACGTAATAAAAAGGCGGTATACAAATACGAATAGAAGTGATCGCCTCCTTTGATCAGTCGCTGAATGGTCTTGTGCTTGTGTGCCTCAATGGTATCCACGATCAGATCAGGGAAGGTGTCGTTGTAGTTGAGACATTTTGAGAAGTATTCGCCTGGGTAAAACGGACTTCTGGTATCCGTTAAATTCCTTTCAATTCGGAGCGCAGTATTTTCAAGGATACTGGTTACCCCATAGCCCCGGTTATTTGCCAACATCACACGGCTGAAAGGGTAGACGTATTGCTTGAATCGCTCACGACCTGAATTGAACATTCGGACTTGTTCTCCTACCAGACACATCACGATCAATCTCGATTCTACTCCTGTAATTCGTGATGCTGAGTCAATGGCGGCCTTATCCTTTAGTACCGCTTTGCAGAAATCGTCCCATACCTTATAATTCGACCATTCATACACTGAGCGATCTTTTCCTTTCTTCACGCTTTTTAGCTCACGCAGATCTTTTTGGAAGGCTTTGTTCTTTCTTAATAGTAATGCGGCCGCATCGAACATACGAAGCCCAACGACCACATCGCCTGATTGTTCATAGGCCATGAAGATCTTTCGTGCATCCACCGGTTTATGCTTGGCAAGTACACCCAACTTTTGAAAGAACTGATCCTGGTAGCGGATCGTCGTTGCACTGTCCAGTTCATGATCGGTGCCGTACTTGTTGGCCAGCTCATCAAAATACCGATTATTGACATCGGTCGTACCATTTTGGTTGGTCCATCTGAACTTAACCGCAATGGCAGTTCCGATGAGAAATAAAGCAAATATTGCCAGTCCATGCAAAACTGTGAAATAGGACAAGCGCAATACCTTGCGAAGTCTGCGTTTCTTTGGTTTAAATTCTATGTTCGAACTGTCTGACATTTAGCTAAATGGGCTGCAAATATCGTATATTTTTCATTCAGATTTCAGGTATACGTAACTTGTTAACTTTTGTTATCCTGTATCGTTTGATTGACATTGCGTAATAAGCTTAGTACCTTTGAATGGCAATGGAAGTGAAAAGTAACATGCGAAAGTTGATCCTGATCTGTATCTCTATGATCTCAGGGCTCATCGGCTTTGCTCAGGATGAGATCGATTCGATCCTTCCTCCTGATTCTTCCTTGTTAAAGATCTCGATCGTTTTGCCCGAATTTAAACTGATCGACACGGATACCATTCGATTAGGCGAGCACGATGAGCTGATCTGTGATTCATATACTGCTCTAGGAGTTCCTTATGTGTACGATGCTTTGCACTCCTTTAACCGAAGAAGAATGGATTACTTCGGTGGATACCTGAATGTAAAAGTGAATGCCGCTCTCGAGCGCGTGAGGAGCAAGGGCTATCCATCAGATGTAAAGGATCTTTTCATTCAGATCGATCCCAAGACCCTGACGGTATACTGGACCGCTGTTGTTGGTCCGAGTGAAGATGGGAATTGCTATGCCTGTGTGGATAGTCGCGGATCTGCTAATGGTGGTTTAACCGCTGTTAATCGTCAGATTCCAAGGATGCATTCTTTGTATTCGGGAATGGATCCTGTTTTGTTGCTTGATTTCAATGAAGATGTGGTCCAGTGTTTTGAAGGAGACGGGACACCGCTTTCTTCCTATTGTACGTATGTGAACATTCGTCAGAAGTTTTACAAGTATGCTACGGACTGTATAGACGATTCTTTAAATACTGTCATTGTGAGTTTGGATTACAACAATACCGGACATGATACTGTGCTTGGGGACGATGCAGACTTAAAGATCCTTGCCAAAAAAGCTTCGACACCGCCGTATAAGAAGTATAAGGTAAGATCAGGTGATACCTTGTCGCAGATTGCACAGCGCCACCGAACTAGTGTTTCTGCCATTAAACGACTGAATCATTTGAAGTCAGACAGGATCAACATAGGTCAGATCTTGAAGATCCCGACGTAAGCGTTGATTTCGTTAGTTGGATCTTGGCTTCAGTGTTTTTTCAAACACCCATGCCGGTCCAATCAATAAGAACTGAAGATCTTTCAGAAAAGAAGGTTTTTTTCCTTCCAGATGGTGGCCGTAGAATTGTCCGACCCAAGCCAAAGCAAAGACGATCACTGAAAACCAAAGCAGGTTGACATATTCAGAAAGTAGATCGTTGGCTACCATACAGAGGAAAGCAAAGACGATCATTCGAAAGAAAACTTTCATAGACAAACGCAGATAGAAAATTGAAGGCAAGATCATCGCAACGATAGCCCAGTTTGAAATCAGTAGATCTTCTTTTCCGGTAAGTTGAATCAGCAAGGTATTCGGGATGCTCATGAAAAGTCCGACGATACTAAAAAAGATCAGCGGAACGCAAATAAAGTGAATCCGTTGGTTTACCGCATTCTGATGACTCTCGGCGTACTCTTCATACCATGTTTGGATTGGCTTCATAATTCGCGTTTCAGCTAAAAGTAGCGAATAAATTGGTAACTTGTAGCTCTTATATCAGTAACGCTATGTCCGGGAAATCAATTGCCATCATTCACTTTCTTTTTTTATTCTTCATTTCTTTTTGCACAGCATGGTCCCAAGTTGACCCCTCAAAAATTGAGATCATCCGTGATGAGTTTGGAGTTCCTCATATTTATGCAACTACAGATAAAGAAGCTGCTTTTGGTTTGGCATGGGCTCATTCTGAAGATAATTTCAAAACGATCCAGGAAACATTTCTTCCTGCAGTTGGAAAGCTGGGACTGCATTCTGGTAAAGACGGAGTAACGTTGGATTATGTCGTGCAATTGCTCCGATGCAGAGAGACAGCAGAACGTCACTTTAAGGATCTATCTCCTGAGGTAGTGAAGGTGATCGAAGGGTATGTGGAAGGGATCAATGCCTATGCAGAGCAGCATCCAGAAGAAGTTCTGGTGAAGCATTCGTTTCCCATGACCGTGATGGATTACCTAACTGGATACAATCTGGTCATCCATTTCTTTTCAGACACTGGACAAACATTGCAAGCGTTATTCGGGGATAAAGTAGAACCGTTGAGTGATCTTGGAGATGCAAACACGGAACAGAAAACGATCGGATCGAATGCTTTTGCGATCAGCAAGAAGAAAACGGACGATGGAAAAACCTATTTGAATGTCAATACGCATCAACCTCTGGAAGGTCCATTCTCATGGTATGAGGTGCATATCAATAGTCAGGAAGGATGGAACATGCTGGGAGCTTTGTTTCCGGGGGCACCCTTTCCAATGATCGGTTCGAATGAAAATCTGGGGTGGACCCATACCTTCAATTATCCGGATTTGGTGGATCTCTATCAACTGGAAATGAATCCAAAGAAAAAGAACCAATACAAGCTGGATGGGGAGTGGAAAGACTTGGAAGTGTCGAAGGCGAAATTGCAGTTGAAGGTTTTAGGAGGATTGAAGCTTCGGGTGAAGCGAGAAGTTTTGTGGAGTGTTCATGGTCCGGTCATCAAAAATAAGAGCGGATATTTTGCCTTCCGTTCGAATGCACTGGAGAATATCAGCTCGATCGATCAATGGTATCACATGAATAAAGCGTCAAACTGGGAGGAGTTCAAGGCAGCTTTGGATATTCAGGGATTACCTCGTTTCAATGTGATGTATGCAGATCGCGAAGACAATATTTATTATTTGAGCAGCGGTAAGATCCAGAAAAGAAAAGAAGGGTTTGACTGGTCTGGAGTATTGCCAGGTAATCGCTCGGACATCATTACGCAGGGTTATATTCCTATTCAGGATTTGCCTCAATTGCTGAATCCGGCACATGGTTATTTGTTCAATACGAACAATACGCCGTTTAACGCTGCACACCCTGAGGACAATCTCAAGCCGGAAGATTTTGATCCACTGATCGGTTACGAAGAAAGAGACAACAATAGAAGTGCCCGATTTGAGGAGTTGATCACCCAATACCCAATATTGAGCTACGAGGATTTTAAGCGAATAAAGTACGATACCCAATACCCGGATTCATTAATCGGACTGTTTCAGTTAAACGATGTCTTTGCGTTGAATGCAAATGATCATCCTGAGCTAAAGGAATTGATCCTGTTGATCCAGCAATGGGACAGAAGAGCCAATGTGGAGAACGTAGGAGCAGCACAGTGGAGTGTATATTACAAAACATTAGTGAAGAAGGCGGATAAATATGATCTCTATGGAAAGGATAAGCTGGAGGATTCGATCATCATTGAAGCATTGACAGATACCAAGGCCTATTTACTCGAACATTTCAATCGATTGGATATTACTCTTGCTGAACAACAAGTGCATGCCAGGGGAGAAAAAGAGATCCCGGTTCCTGGACTTGTGGATATGATTGCTGCCATGTCTACCGTACCTTATGAAGATGGGAAGGTGAAGGCTGTTTCTGGGGAATCGTACATCATGCTTGCGAGATATAGTGCAAATGGGGTAGAGTTGGAGACGATCTTGCCTTATGGTCAGTCGTGCAATACAAACAGCCCTTATTTCACCGATCAAATGGAGTGCTATGTGAGTCAGAGCTTAAAGCCTATGGTTCTGGAAAAGCAGACCAATTATGAAAATGCGCTGAAGATCTATCATCCAAGGGGAAAGAAGCAGCATTACTAGCAGAATACCATGTACTGGAAGGTATTGTAGAAAGCATTTCTTTGGTAAACATTTTTCCTTGTATTTTTGTTACGTCAGAAAACAAGCTTATGTCCGGAAAACTCATCCTTACATTATTGTCGGGTAGTGTACTTTTTGTGGTCTTTATGATCCTTTACCTGAATTTTATAGATGTCAACTTTAAAGACGGTTCAAATGAACTGGCTTTTTTCAAATTGATGCCGGGAATAATTGGTTATTCATTTCTTTTTTCGCTGGTACTTAAGAAACATTTTAAGGAAACAAAGAGGAAGGAAGTTAAAGTATTTGTCAAAAAGAAAGGCCTCTGAGAAGAGGCCTTTTCTTATTTTTCTACCGCGGCAATTGCCGGTTTTGATCTCGACGCATCTGCACTGGTTCTGGTGCGGGGACCATTGTTGAACTGAGACAGATCCACATCGATCGTACGCTGATGTAGCTCAACATTCGCGATCACCTGATTCATACAGTTGTTTTCATCAATAGAAGAGACAATATAAATTCCTTCCGAAAGCTTGTCCGCATTTCCATCTATTTTTTGAAGTTGATTCAGCTGCTTGGATATCCAGATCTCCTGACCATTTGTCGTAGCTACGATTGAACCGTTCGGTGAATACCATGAATCAGAATGTTTAATGTCGAGGTTGATCTTCACTTCTTCCGGAGCATCCACTTTCACTTCTATCTCTCTTATATTAGCTGAAGCATCTTGAATAGTAGCAACATATTTTCCTGCTTCAAGATTTGTTCGTACCAATCCTTGTGCACCATCATTCCATTGAACGGTGTAAGGTTCAGTACCTCCTTGTGGTCGAAGATGAATTTCACCATCGTGTGTATTAAAACATGTCAAGTGCTTAATTTCTGCGTTTGGACGTATTTCAGTTTGTTGTCCGTAAGAAATTGCATATCCCATGCAAATTCCAATTGATAAAATGATTGTCTTCATGATTCCTAAGGTTTAAAAGGTTTAAAAGGTTCTGGTCTTTCCTTTTGGTGATTATCATGTCAACAGCTGTTATCTAAACAACGAACCTTTTTTTGAAAGGGTTGCCGGAAAAAGTAAAAATTTTTTAAATAAAATATTTAATACATTGAAAAACAAGTTGTTAAAATATATAATAAATGTGCATGCATAATTAAGTTAAGTGCAAAAGATGACCTGAACTAAAATTTCAGAGACTATTTTTTGTTTGAATATTTTGTTGATCTTTGCTCACTATTCAATTGAAAAAGCCATGAGAAAGATCTTCAAATATCTTTTAAGAACCATTTTAGTACTTACAGTAATAGCAGGTGGGTTTGCACTATTTATTCATTTCAGAGGAATCCCTTATTATTCGGTTGAAAAGATAGACTTTCAACACAAAACAAGTCCTGAGATCGTATTGAGGGGGCAAAAGCTGGCAACAATGCTTTGTGCAGGCTGTCACTTGAACAATGATACGGGAGTGCTTTCGGGCAAAAGGATGTTGGATGCACCACCTGAATTTGGAATTGTAAACTCGGCCAATATAACGTCTGATGATCAATACGGTATTGGGAAGTACACCGATGGTGAATTGAAATACCTGCTTCGTACCGGGATCAAGAAGAATGGTCAGTATTCACCTCCTTACATGGCCAAAGTTCCACACATGGCAGATGAGGACATTAATGCGATCATCGCATTTTTGAGATCAGAAGATAGAATGGTTCAGCCAACAAAGGAGCCAACCAAGCCTTGTGAGCCTTCTTTCTTGACGAAATTCCTTTGTTTTGTAGAATTTGAACCACTTCCACTTCCGAAGAAGATCATTCCAATGCCTGACACGACCAATGAAGTTGAGCTTGGAAAGTATCTGGCTCATAATTTAGATTGTTTTACTTGCCATTCGGCTGATTTCACCAAGTTGAACATTCTTGAACCGGAGAAGTCTGCCGGTTATTTTGGAGGAGGAAATAAACCATTGAATATGGAAGGGAAGGTAATGGTAACACCTAATCTTACGTTTGATAAAGCAACTGGGATTGGTAGCTGGTCGAAGGAAAAATTCGTTCAGGCTGTTCGATCTGGGATTGTAGAAGGACAACCAGCTTTGAGATACCCGATGAATCCTTATCCAATGCTCACCGACTATGAAGCCGGAGCGATCTATGAATTTTTGAAAACTGTTCCTAAGATTAAGAACAAAGTGACACGTTCGAAATAGGCGGTTTTAATTAAGCCGGTTTTTGTCCCATTTTTTTCAGAAAACGGATGTGTGACGCCATTGCTGCGAAGAATCCCTGGTAACGGTATTGATAACCGTATTCTTTGGCTGTCTTCTGAATGATACGAGTTATCGCCCCATAATGCACGTGACAAATGTTGGGAAATGTGTGGTGTGCCACATGTTGATTCAAAGCACCACTAAAAAAAGTGATTACAGGATTGAATGGAGAGTAATCAACGGTTACTTTCATTTGATGAAGGATCCAGTTATCCTCAAGATGACCTGTCGAATCTTCTTCCGGGAACGGGGTTGTGTCGATCAAATGCACGAACAGGAAGAAGCTCGTCAGCAAGATCCCCATGCACATGTAGGTTAAAAGAATTCCGAAAAGGATCTGATACCATGGCAGTGGGATGAAGATCAGCGGTAATGCAAAGAGATAGGAAAACGTAATCGCCTTCGAAAAGAATAGAATCACCCATTCTTTGAGTGGGTGTCCCTCCGGATACTGCGTATTCCCCATACGTTTCATGTTGAACAGCTGAAAATCTTTGACCAACATCAGGAATAGGCCAAAGAAAGGCCATAAAAGGGGAAGGTAAATATGTTGATATTGAAAGATCGGCTTCCACTTGTGATGTCTTGTGAGGCGAGCAACACCAACATTTTCATTGTCCATATCGGCATAAGGAACATTCGTGAAGGTATGGTGTGAAAGATTGTGTTTGATGTTCCAGATGTACTGATTGATCCCTACGAGGTTCATAGTATATCCCAGAATGTGGTTGACTTTTTTTGAAGAAGAATAAGCATTATGCGAAGCATCGTGACCAATGTTAAAAGCAAGAAACGCCATGTCACAGCCGAACAAGATGCCCGCAAGCAGACGTTGCCATGGTTCAGCATTGGAGAAAACGGCCACGTAATAGCTCGAAATAAAAAGGAAAACAAAAAGGACAGTTTTGAAGATCATAAGGGCATTAGCCTTTCTTGATATACCGTTTTTTTTAAAATAGTCTTCAACTCTCTGTTTTACGGCAGCTGCGAAATCGTCACCGTTGTGGCCGAACTTTACCGGGTGCATTACTTGCCATTTCGAATTTCGGGTTGAAGTTTCTTCAATGACATCGTTGTATTCTTCAGACATAGTAATTATTTCCTACAGGTTTAGGCAAAGTTAATTTTCAGGAAATAAATAAATTATGACTTTCGTCAGTACTTATTGAAGTCCGGTTAATTCGAAAGTTCCCAATTGTTTAAGCTGCTTGATCTGCTTGATTTTATTTCGTTGAGAAACATAGATCTTATATCCTTCAGCAGGACAAGTCGGGATAAAATTCCAAATACCCTTTTCCTGATCCTTAAGAATGAGAGCACCTCCTGTTGCAGAAAGAACGATCAGCGACATATCCGTTTCGGGTATCTGAAGCATCAGCGTGTTTGAACCGCATTCCAGATTTTCTTTTCCATCGAGGAGAAGAATGATATCACCTTTGATCGATTCGTGTTGAATTCTACCAAGTTCAACAGACTGAGAGAAGCAAAAAGTGCTGAATGTCAGTACCGAAAAAAGAAGTATTGATCTCATTGTTTCTTATTTTGAAATAAAGATAACAAAGGAAACGCCTACGAAACAGGATGTGAATAACTTTCGTTAACAGAACTTAACGAATCGAATGCAACAATATAGATCGAAAACTTGTTAATTGTAAAAACAACAAAATGCGAACACCGTTTTATTTGATCATTGGATTCGTTGCTTTCTTTTACGGATGCTCTCAAGCGAATCAACCCATCAGCGCGAAAAAAAGCTTGACTCATACCGTGGTAAATGATACGATCACACTTGGTGGTGGATGTTACTGGTGCGTGGAGGCCGTCTATGAGAAGTTGGACGGTGTAGGGGAAGTGGTCTCAGGATTTTCAGGGGGGAGCGTAGAAAACCCAACCTATCGACAGGTTTGTACAGGTACAACCGGACATGCGGAAGTGGTCCAGATCACTTTTGACTCGACAAAAACCTCTGTTGAAGAAATTTTGAAAGTGTTTTTTACTGTTCATGACCCAACTACCCTTAATCGACAGGGGGCGGATGTTGGAACGCAGTACCGATCCGTGATCTTTTACCACAACGAAGATCAGCGAAAAACGGCTGAAGCCATTATCATGGAACTTAATAAAGAAAAAGTGTATCCGAATCCTATTGTAACAGAGGTTTCTCCGGTCTCTACTTTTTATCGCGCTGAGGATTATCACCAGGATTACTATGAAAATAATAAGGATCAGGGGTATTGTCGTCTTGTTATTCAGCCTAAGCTTGAGAAGTTTGAAAAAGTTTTCAGTGACCGGTTGAAAAATTAGTTCCGCGACAATTAACAAAGATGACCTTCGAATGATGTGAATGGTTATCTTTAAATGTGCAAACATCGAGCTATTCACCTTCCAGATTATCTGCAGCTGGTTTATTGATCACGCTGGGGATTATTTATGGTGATATTGGGACCTCTCCACTTTATGTATTCAATGCGATCATAGGATCTAAAGTAATCTCTGAGGAATTGGTCTTGGGTGGATTGTCATTGGTTTTTTGGACGATGATCCTGATTACCACTTTTAAGTATGTTTATTTGGCTTTAAAAGCGGACTACAATGGAGAAGGGGGGATCTTTGCACTCTATGCTCTTGTAAAAAATCATCCTGCAAAATGGCCCATTATTGCCACACTCATTGGATGTAGTGCCCTTATCGCGGACGGTTTCATTACTCCTCCAATTTCGATTTCATCCGCTATAGAAGGTCTTGAGATCATCTATCCTGATCTCCCCACATTACCGATCGTTGTTTCGATTCTTGTGGCATTATTCGTTTTTCAGCAATTCGGAACTAGCGTTGTAGGCGGAATTTTCGGTCCGGTCATGCTGGTTTGGTTTCTGACCATTGGGGCATTGGGTGTTTATCATTTGTCCATGAATCCCTCTGTACTGAAAGCGGTCAATCCGTATTATGCTTTCAATTTGTTGTATAATTATCCAGGTGGATATTGGATTCTGGGGGCAGTATTCCTCTGTACCACAGGAGCTGAGGCAATGTATGCTGATCTTGGTCATTGCGGGAAAAACAATATTCGCGTCAGCTGGAGCTTAGTCTTAACATGCTTACTTCTCAATTATGCAGGACAAAGTGCATGGGCAATGGAGCACGTGGGTGAAAAGCTTAGCGGAAATGGAGTCTTTTATTCCCTCGTTCCAGGTCAGGTTCTCCCTGTGGTTATTTTTATCGCAACAGCTGCAGCGATCATTGCAAGTCAAGCGCTGATCAGCGGTTGTTTTACGCTTGTGAATGAGGCATTCAAATTAAGGCTTTGGGTTAATTTAAGGGTGAGTTATCCATCTCAGTCCAAGGGACAGGTATACATTTCTTCCGTCAACTGGTTTCTGATGATCGGATGTTTAACTGTATTGTTTATTTTTCAAAAGGCAGAAAATATGGAAGCCGCATACGGGTTGTCGATCACGATCAATATGATCATGACGTCCATGCTTCTTTTACTGTTCTTCCGAATGCGTGGGATGGCACTCCCTTGGCTGGTCCTCTTGGGATTGATCTTTTTCTCCACTGAATTCAGCTTTTTATTCTCTAATGTTAAAAAATTCCTGTATGGTGGATGGTTTACCTTTATGATGGCCTTCTTGATCTTTGGAATGATGTACATGTTCCATCGTGCCCGAGTATTCCGTGACAAACATTTCAAGCGGGTAGATCTCATGGATTACAAGGATATGTTTGAAGAGATCATTGCTGATACCACTATTCCAAAAGCGGCGACAAATCTCGTTTTTATGACAAAGAGTACTGGAGATAACGGTAGGATCGATGCAAACATTCTATACTCTATCTTTCATCATAAACCCAAAAGGGCAGATGTTTACTGGTTTGTTTTTGTCGAAACAATGGATAATCCTCAGGCACTTGACAAAGAGTACAGTGTAAAAACTATTGTTCCGGGAAAAGTATTCTTTGTGCATTTAAAAGTAGGCTTCAAAGTGCGCTACACGGTTAGGAATTTGTTTAGAAAAGTCGTCAAGGAAATGGAGGCGAATGGCGAGGTAGATGAAAGAAGCAGATTTGAATCACTTCGGAAACATGACATCTCAGCAGACTTCAAATACATGTTTGTAAAGTCTATGGTTTCTTATGAGAATGAATTACATACATTAAATAAGTTGGCAATGGTTACTTATTCCACCTTGTACAAAATCAGTTATCCGATGCACCTTGAATTTGGACTTGAAACTTCCAACGTGGAAGAGGAGATTCTTCCGATGAATTACCTTATTTACGATAACCTTGATATGAAGAGAGTAGAGTGATCAATGGCTCTCTTCTTTTAGTTTATTGATCAATTTGAGCTTGTAATTCAACCAAATCACAGGAGTTATTAAGGACCCGTCATCTTTCCAATACTTCTGATGGCTATACATTAAGGTGATGGAATTTCGATCATTGAGTTCAACCGTAAAGTTTGGCAGGATTCGGTTCATATAAGTGAGGTTTGAAACAGGGTCTGTTTCGACTAGTATCTCGTCAGACAAGCCTAATTTCGCCTCTTTTTTACCGATCGAAAACGGGATATCAACCCCGGTTCTATATCTAAATCTGACTTTTAGCATTTGTTCGTGATTCCCAAATCTCCAGTAAAACTTTTCTTCCAGTCGTAAGCGGTTTGTCCAGTGGATCTTTTCAGTTTTCAGTGTATGATTCAAGTCTTGAAATAAGCGGCTTTCCCACTGAATTCCTGTATCCTTAAAGTGTTCGAAAGAGGCTATCCCTGCTCCGAAACTAAAAGGAGAATTGAGTTTTCTGGTAAAACTGATTCGCTGAAGACTTTGTTTGCTTTGAAAAGGTGTTATTTGAAAACGATATCCCAGTTCATAGTTCAATGTGTTGCGTTCATTTAGATGATGTTCCAGATGGAGGTGATTCCAAAGTTGAACATGTTCAACCACCTGACCCTTGGCGTTCAGGATGAACATCAGAAAAACACATGTTGGGAGCTTCTTCATTTTCAGATTCAAAACTATTGTATTTTTAG
>SBFR01000157.1 GCA_006227105.1 Bacteroidota bacterium | reverse complement strand
CCGTAGCTCAACTGTATAGAGCACCACATTACGGCTGTGGAGGTTTAAGGTTAGAATCCTTACGGGGTCACTCTAGCGGAGATTTGATCAAATTTAATTGGATCTCCGCTTTTTATTTCTCCCAAAACGATAGATATTGAATGGATTAGCTCGAAGAAAATGTTCGTGCGGAAAGTTAGAACTCGCTTGTTTTCCTTGTCATAAGCAAATCCATCTGGAAATAATAAATGCTGTAATTTATGTTTTTCGAACAAATCTCCAGAATCCCATATTTTACTGAGTTTTTTAGCGAGTTTTAATCCGTTTTTTACACATTTTTCAAGGTTAGAACTCGTTAGGTTGGGGTTAGACAGTTTTTCCTCCAATTCTGAAATTTCCTTATTGTATTTCTCGCTGAATTTGGTGTAGATCTGTGAATCTATTTTACCGATAGCAAATCGTTCTTCGATCGTGTCCAGTTCTTTTCTTGTTTGGGTTAATTTGGTTTTGGCAGCGGTAATTTCATTCGAATCGGACTTTGATAGTTCTAGTAACTTTATTTGCATGATTTCCGGTAAGATCTCCGCTTCCAAACCAATTAAATCGAATCGGTATTCATTCAGGAGTTCTTTAAACGATTGGTGGGCTTTATTTGCGCTTATATTGACGCCAACGCATTTTTTCTGACACTTGTAATAATATAATCCCTTTGCTTGAACATAGAATCCGGTCATCAAATGACCACAAGATGGACAGCATAGTGATTTCTTGAGGGGTAACTCCAAGGACATGGCATCATAAGTTTTATTGACTATTTTGCTTTCGGGAGTATTAATTTTTAAGAAATCATCCTGAGAAACTATTGGTTCATGTTGACCTTGAATAATTTCACCTGGTAGCATTTTGGTTACGAGAATACCGCAATAGAATGGGTTTCTAAAAATTTCAAATAACCTGCGTTCATCAATCTTCATTCCCCTCAAATTCAATCGACGGACTATTTCTGCTGAACTATAAGTATTCCTTGCTCGCCATTGAAATGCTTCTCTAAGCAGTTCTCCTTCTTCAGTAACAACAATGTTCCAATCTACAGCGCGATGAAATCTATTTAAATTTTTATTCTCACCTGAGGTCTCCTTGTCAACTCGTTTAGTCTTTAATCACCTTCATTCTTATTTTTTTATTATCCGAACTCAATTCAACAAAGTATAATCCAGCCGGAAATTCTGCAATGCTGAAAGTCTCGTTTTTTTCTGGTTTTTGAAATGACTTCAACCGTTTTCCAGTGAGATCTAAAATTGAAAGTTCATTGAACACTTCGTATGTGACAATCTTAAAAAAATCATTGGTAGGATTCGGATAAATTTGGGTTTGTTGTGTTTCCAGGGAATTTAATGAAAGATCAGAATAGTCGTAACATGAACCAATATTAGAACAACCATTTTGTGTTATTTGTACGGCGTAAATACCGCTTTGAATTACATTGAAAACTTGATTTGTTTGCCCTGGCAATGGAGTATAGTTATTCGTACAATCCACCCATGAATAGGTGGCCCCAGGGGATGTGTTAGTTGATACAATTGTAGTTCCGGTTACGACAACTGAAGTGTCTAAAATTTCTGGCTCTGAAATAATGAAAGTCGTATCAAAATCGCAACCATTGGCATCCGTTAAGCTTAAATTATAAGTTCCTGTATTTAAGTTGATAATGTCTTCAGTTACGAATTGACCATTGTTCCAATTGAAAATATAAGGTGTTGATCCTCCAGTTGTAGTAATATCAATTGAACCAGTCGATTCGCCATGGCAATCTACATCTTGTGAAACGCCTGAAAAAGACAGGCTGCTAGTTACATTAATATTGAAAATACAATAGCTAGAATTTCCTGCTGTATCAATAAATGTATATGTAACCGGTGTGATTCCATGCTGAAAAAAGGATCCTGGAGTGTGGCTAAATGCTGTAAGAATAGATCCCGGACAATTATCAGTAACCGTGGGTTCAACCCAATTGGCAACAGCTGTACATCCAGGTGAATCGAACGGGATGGTCTGATCTGAAGGGCAATTTTCTATAATTGGGGGAGAATTATCTAGTCTCAAAATAGTATTAATTCCAGTTTGACGCTGTACGCAACCTCCTTCTCCTCTGACTATAATCTTTGTAGATTCTTGAGGAGTTAAGGTAATAGAAGAACCAATTCCAATAGGATCACTCCCAATCTCGTCTATATACCAAACCCATGTGTTTGCATCGTTTAAATTAGAATTTTCAAGTTCAAGGGTGATCTCATCACCAAGACAGAATTCATTCGCAGTCAAAATGTTTCCCATAATTGGAAGATTACATTTTTGAAATACGCTTAATCTTGAACTGTTACCATAATCAAATTCATCCACCTTTGCTAGACCAAGAATAAGAAAATCGTCTGATCTCTTCATTGTCCCAATATCAATCGTATTTTGTTTGAATTTAGTTATATTTAGGTCGTTTAGACTTTGCTCAGCTATACCTATTCTATTCGATCCAAAATATTGCTGGAGATCGTCATCATAAACATACATCTCGTTTTGGTAGATATCAACATAGGGCAGAACCGTAATCGATATTAACGGGTTAAAAGGAATAATTTGTTGGTTTGAATGGTCAAATAATACAATTTTATTCACTGCTTGACCTGCGAAGGAAAATATTCCACCTGCAATTACTAAGGTGTCGCCATAATTGTCAATTGAATGAATTGGGGCGGCAGATGTTTCTATTGCATAACTATTCATTGGAATTCCGGTTACTGGATCAAATTCAGCAATTAACTCAGTTGTTAGGTCTGAAAGTAGTCTAATGTCTGCAATGAATATTCTATCATATATATATTCTATTACTGACCCAGGCGAATTACCTGAAATAGGCGGATCCCATGAACTCAATGAATTGGTCAACACATTGAAAGCTGCTACTCTATTTTTTGGAACACCTGAAACTGAACTGAACATTCCAATAAAATAAACTAATGAATCTTTCAAGGTCATATCGAAAATAACTCCATTGAAATTCAAATTTGGATCAGTAGGAAGTACTGAGGCATCGAATTTTGACAAGGACACAAATGATGTCCTTGGCTCATCATTTACGGATGTAAAGTATCCTGCAACGTATACTTCATTATTGTCGATTACAATATCATTTATAACGCAACTGTTCGGTTGGATATTTGGGGCCCAACCTGTTACTTGGCCTGTAGTTAGATCTATAGCTGCAATTTTATTTCTTTTCGTTGTACCTATTGACGTGAAAGAACCACCAACGAAGATTGAATTGTTAATTGCAGCTATGCAATAAGGTTTTGAAGTAGGATTTGGATCAGTAGCATCAAGCAACGCGGTATTAAGATCTAAAACTGCGTAGTATTCCCGATTTTCAGATCCGAAATTGGTAAATGCTCCAACAATGTGGAGTTTGTTATTGTGACTGTAAAAATCATAAACACGTCCATTAGTATATTGTAAACCAATATTTTCAATTGTATTTGTGTTTCTTGACAGGCAAACGGCATGTCCTGTTGAATTTCCGTTGACATTTGTAAATTCACCACCAACTAACAAGAGGTTATTTAAGCGTTTGATTTTAGTTACAGTATTGTCAAAATTTGGACTCCAATTGAGTAATTGCTGGTCATAAAGATTGAAAGCCGCTATCCTGCTTCGAGATTGTCCGTTAATTGAAGTAAAGAAACCACCTATATAGACAGTATCTTCTATGAGATGAATATCTTGAATGAATGAGTTTGGCTGAATTAATGTTGGTAATAATGAATTGGAATTGATATTTACAATTCCAAAATAGTTACTTGGTTGATTAAGTATTTGGCTAAAACTACCTCCGAGTAGCAATAAAGAATCTTTAATAGCTATACTCTCAATGTAGCCCAGAACAGGAATATCAAGATCCATTAAAGTACCATTATTAAGATTGAAAGCTGCAAATCCTTGTCTCCTTTGCCCACCAATAAAATTCGTGTTCCCTCCAATAAAATATTCTCCATTTGAACTGGAAACATCTAGAATTTCACATGATCCAACTATTCCCGGTCCACAGGAAATATTAATGGAAAAGTCAGTAAGAGAATTGCTTAAAATATCAAGTTCGGCCACACATGTTCTAGTTATGTTATTGACCTTGCTAAATCCTCCACAGAGAACTAACTTATTCTCAAATCTTTTAATAGAATGTACATTTCCATTTAGTTGACATTGAAGATTATTGAGTAATTGTCCTGTATTGGTGCTAAAAGCAGCGAAACTAATCCTGGACATACCTGAGACAGTAGAAAACTGTCCTCCAATGAAAATGAAATCGTTATCTACTTCAACGACGTACACCTCACTGTTCACAGAAGGTGACCAATTTTGAAGAGCATTTGTCTCTAGATTAATTTTTGCGACCCTATTTCTTGATTGACCATAGATACTGGTAAAATTTCCAACTACATATAAATATTGTTCATGAACAGCTATCGAACGGACATTGAAATTTGTGTTTGGGTTAAAATTTGAAACTACTCCTGTAAAACGGTCTACAGAACCAATATGATTTCTAGTAATTCCATTTATTTCACTGAAATATCCCGAAACAAGAATTTCATTTTGATATATATCTATGTCTAATACCAAACCATTAAACACGGGAGCCCAAGCTAATAATGTTTCTGTTTGTCTATTGAATGCTGCAATATTAGATCTAGTTTCACCATTTACGAGATCAAAATTGCCTGCAATTATTAATGTGTCACCAATAAGAAATAGTGAACGCACATCACCTCTTATATTTGGTGCCCAAGTTGAAATAGTTTTATCTGGATTTAGCTTGACAAGTCCATTTCGAATACTATCGCCGTATTGGTTAAACGCACCTGCAACGATCCAACCACCTTCAGGAATTTCAATTATTTGATACACTGTATTATTAGCCTGAGCTTGATAATAGTCTAGATTACTACTTGAATGTTCTACAAAAGCATTAAACTGAACAGATCGTCCAACAGATTCGAATTCACCCCCAACAAATAATATTGAATCTTTAATTTCTATCGCTTTAACAAAGCCATCAAGCCCCTGACTTTTGAACATATTTGTAGCAATACCATTACTATCAATCTGTGCAAGATAAGATCGTAAACTTTCACCAACCTTAGTGAAACTACCTCCAACGATCCATGAATTATTATTGTACGATTTGGCAACATTAACAACTCCATTAAAATCATCGGTTTCCAACCTAGCTTGTCCATTTGTGTCAATGATGGCACCGTAAAAAGTAGGTGGTCCCACTTTTGAAAACTCCCCTGCAACATAGGCCAATTGTTGCGCAGTATCAATTTCAATCGTAGTTACAGTACCATTAGTAATGAAATGATCGGGTAATAGTTGCCAATCCTGCGAGAACAAATTGAATGTCAAAAACAGAAAAACAATAGGAAGAAGTTTTAATCTCATTGTCAATTAATTAAAATCTAAACTAATAAAGTAAATTGATTTATTCTATTTTTTGTTTTCCTACCTTGTGATGTTTTCTCATCAATTTTACTGGTCTTCTGGTGGAGCTCATCTATGCCCTCCATGCATCCGGAGCGATCAACTACGGAGCTGCTGATCTGAAAGAGATCCAAGAGTCCTTTGAACTGATCTTCAACTACAAGATGGATGACTTGTACCGATCCTTTCATGATATTGTTAACCGTAAGAAGGAACAAGTGAAGTTTGTGAATCGGTTGGAAGAATATTTGATAAATAGAGTGGATGAGGTAGATGGGAGAGTTTAACGGTTTGAGGCTATGCGCCGTTCCGAGCTTTCACCCGAAAACCGCAACCTCGAAGTTTATATTATTTTTAAATATAGTAAATCGTTCCTTCGAAGCAAGATCTCGGAATGGAGCATGAGCCTCTGTTATGCGTATTTTCTTTTCAATTATTATTTTTTGGATTAAGATGATTTATTACAAGCATCAATAGAATTCCTTCCATTATCCCATTTGGAATGTACTTAATAAAGGAATCATAAATGTCAAATTGAAAGCCTATACCTGCGCCCATTGATAGAGAAATTATTCTTGTTGAAATCAAACTTACAATTCCATAAATAACTCCAAAAATTGATGCTTTTAAAAGCGAAGTTCCAAGATTGTTAATTACAATACTTTTTGACAAAAGATGAGTTGCGAATGCAGTAATTATTAAAAAAACAAATTCTAAAACCACTTCATATAGCAGAAAGTCCAAATTGAAAATTTTTGATAAATCCAATTGAACAAAAATTAATTTTCTTATAAGATCAACACCAATTGAGATTAATCCAAAAAATAATATTGTTTTTATAATATTCGTCATAGGTTCAGTTTTCATATTTTGTGTTATTTACGATGTGCAATTACGCATAACGGTTTTTAGCTATGCGGTCGCGCCGCTAACACGAATGAACGTAAAAAGGCGTGATCGTATAGGTAATGTTATAAGCTATTATTTTCTTTAAGTGTTTTTCTAATTAACTCCCAAGTAGAATATCCTCCAATAGAAAACCCAAGAGGAATTGTAAAAAACATTATTTTATAATATTCTGAAGTGAAAATTGGTGAGAGCAAAAGATAAATGCTACCTAGTCCAAAGCATATAAACCAGCCAAACATTATCCATTGAATTACACTCATTTGTTCAATCAGTCTACCTTTCTCTTTAGCTTCTTTAAAAGTTTCTCTTGGTAAATAATAACTAAACCAAAAAAATAAATGCGAGGATATAATTGTTGCTACAAATGAAGTTATTGGATTTGGAAATTGTTTATAAAAGATAATTAAAACAATCAATGTGAAGCCAAGTTGAACTAAACTTGCAATTAAGTATTTTTTTAAATGTTCATTTTCCATCGCTACTATCTTACTATAGCTTATAACGTTTTCTGGCTTGGCGGCGTGCCGAACTTTTTAAATTAAACTCAATTTCGAAGTTAGATTATTTTCTTTCATAAAATCTTTATTTCGAAGAAAGAGTACAGGCATGTAGCCAAACCAGTGTTAG
>SBFR01000114.1 GCA_006227105.1 Bacteroidota bacterium | reverse complement strand
AATGATCTCATCGCGTCTTTTGAACGTCACAGTCACAAATGCTCTCGATCACCTTGACCATGATAACTAAGATCAGGTTAAAACGATTTCCAACTTTTCCTCTTGAAGCAACTTTATTGGCTTTTATCTCTTCTTTTATTCGCTGCTCTTTATCTTTTTTTCCTTCCTTAAAACCAACGATGACTACGGTGTTAGCAGGATTAGCGAAGAAATAGCGCTTTGCTAAAATTTCCCTAATGGTATCCGTATTCATATCAGATTTGAAGACCGGGTGATTTTCAACTGTATCTTTTCCCTCTCGCCATAATTCTTCATTGGTTTTATCATTACTTCCATAATCTCTGAAATAACAGGTTTCTCGGGTGATCATTACGATCTTTTTTTCTGGAGTGAGAATAAGGCTGTCCAGATTTGAATTTCTGACCTTGTATTGTGGTGCCATTCCAAAATTTGAAAAAGAGACTGTTATATCATCTGATTTACAAGCGCTAAAGAAATTGACATTTGAACCACCATGACTTTTATGCCTGATCATCTTTGTCTGAGCACTTATTGAAGAACTAAATAGGATCAAGAAGAAGAAAATTGAGACTTTCATATGTTGTAGTTTTTTGACTTTTACAACAATGATGAATATTCGTTCAAATAAAAAAAGGATGGCTCTTTTCCATCCTTTTCAAAACCTAAACCTAAACCTTAACGATTATCTTATGAATGCTTTGCGCATTTAAGATGATTGAAATATGAAAATGTCTCAATCGTATTTCAAAGATAAACCAAGTTAGAATGAAAAACTGAGGGGGCAGCCCCTCAAAATCGGTTTAGTTGAGTCGATTAGCAGGGAAAAATTCATTTCAGTTCTATTAACAATTACAGGGTGATAATTAGAATAAGGATGGGGTCAAAAGCTACATATAGAGCGGTATTTTTACAAAAACTGTTGTAATGAAATTAAACCGTCCTCACACGCTTAAGGAAATTGCTGATTTTATTGGTTGTTCTTTTGTAGGAAACCCTGATCATCCCGTGCTTGGGTTGAATGAGATCCATATGGTCGAAGAAGGGGACCTCGTTTTTGTCGATCATCCTAAATATTATCAAAAAGCCCTTAAGAGTGCGGCGACAACAGTTTTGATCGATCAGGAGGTTGAGTGTCCGGAAGGAAAAGGATTGATCATTTCAAAGACTCCTTTTGACGATTACAACAGACTGACCAGGCATTTTTCTCCTTTCAAGCCTCAAAACGTTCCGGTGAGTGAGGAATCTGTCATCGATTCTTCAACGGTTATTTATCCGAACGTATTCATAGGTCATAATGTGAAGATCGGTAAGAATTGCGTGATCTATCCTGGAGTTTCCATTATGCCTAATACGGTCATTGGAGATTATGTAACCATCGGACCGAATACGGTGATAGGGCATTATGCCTTCTATTACAAGAAAAAACCTTCAGGATACGACCGAATGCATACTTGTGGAGGAGTTCAGCTTGATGACCACGTTGAAATTGGTGCTTTGTGCACAATTGACGCCGGGGTTTCTGGAATGACACGGGTAGGTGAAGGAACAAAGATCGATAATCAGGTGCATATTGGTCACGACACAGTGATCGGAAAGCACTGTCTATTCGCTGCAAATGTTGGTCTAGCCGGTTGCGTTAGGGTTGAGGACCGCGTAATACTGTGGGGACAGGTTGGGTGCACCAGTGATGTAACATTAGGTGAAGGGGCGATTGTGCTTGCTCAATCGGGGATCTCTAAAAGTTTGGAGCCTGGTAAGACCTATTTTGGAAGTCCATGTGGAGAAGTGAAAATGAAATTCAGGGAGATGGCGGCCATACGAAAGCTACCTGAGATCTTAGAGAAAATGTAAGATGACGGAACGGCTGATAAAAGATCTCGAACATCAAATCAAAATGAAGGATTTCAAATTGAATTCCTTACTGGAGATCACTACGGCCATTAATTTAAATCAAGAGGTTGAACACCTGATCCGAATCTATGAGTTTATCCTGAAGGAGCAGCTTGGTTTTGATCGTTTTGTGCTGTTCAATCATCAGACGGAATGGGATATTTTATCAAAGGTAGGTTTCAAAGGAAGATTGAAGGAGATCAATGTTGAACGTGATCTGAAGAGATTTAAAGAAATCACCGTTATTGAGTCTTCACACTCAACTGTATTGAGTGAATTCGACATTATCATTCCTGTTTTCCATAAAGAGAAGCCTTTGGCTTATCTATTGATCTCTGGTATTAGAAGACCCAATCAGAAAGATCTGTACGGTTTCAGTTACATGAGTTTTGTGCAAACGCTTACCAATATCATTGTGGTAGCCATTGAAAACAAAAGAATGGCCAAGATCAGCTTGAAGCAGGAGCGTTTAAAAAAGGAACTGGAAGTGGCTTCTGAAATGCAGAAACTTCTTTTTCCTTCAGATCTTCCTTCGGATCGAAGTCTCGATGTGTCAGCAAAATACAAACCTCGACATCAGGTGGGAGGTGACTACTACGATTTTATTCCAATTGCTGAGGATGAATACATCATTTGCATTGCCGACGTCTCTGGTAAAGGAATCTCTGCAGCCATGCTTATGGCGAATTTTCAGGCAACGATCAGGACTCTTTTCAATTACCAGCGTTTTGAAATGGATTTTCTGATGGAGGAGCTCAATAAAAAGGTAAATAAAACAGCCAAAGGGGAGAAGTTCATCACTTTCTTTATTGCTCATTTCAATAATACGACTAGGGAATTGGTTTACGTCAACGCGGGACATAATCATCCATTCCTCACGAATGGTCGAAAAGTAGAATTTCTAGATCAAGGTTGCATTGGACTGGGGATGCTAGATGAGCTGCCTTTTATAAACGTCGGAAAACAAACGCTTGGTCCAAACACAACCCTGGTTTTGTACACAGATGGGGTTGTAGAGCTGGAAAATGAAACAGGTGAATTTTTTGGCGCTGAAAGACTTATCAAATTGGTCAACAGCTATTATCCTTTGAAAATGGAAGACATGAACAATCTGATCTTCTCTAAGCTAGACGAATGGAAAGGTCCTTTGCCTTTAGTCGATGACACTGCGATCTTCAGTTGCCGGTTTTTTTAATCAGCGTAACAAGTACATTTTACCAAAACCTTTGTTGAAGTATTGATCCGCACCACTTTCAAGGTGCTTAATATCTTCACCATTGATCTTGGCTTTTACTCGATAAAGGTAGACCCCATTGGCCAATTGATCCCCAAATTCATCTCTACCATCCCAAGCGTATTCAGTAATATTACGTCCAATGTGGATCGGACCTAATTGATCTTCGGTAATCTCACGAACAACTCGTCCTGAAACAGTCAGGATTTGGATCACCATGTCTTCTGGAACCTCACTTCCGGTCAACGTAAACACGAATTTCGTACTGGTTGAGAATGGGTTAGGATAATTCATCAGATGTGTGATGGATGATTCATGAATAACTTCAAATTCAATCTTGTATTCGAAATCACCCGATAAATTTCCTGACTTATCAGATCCCTGAACAAACAACGTATAAATACCATCCTTCGTAAAGAACGCTGGGTAAATGATCTTGAATTTTTTGTATTGAGACTCCGCTGGGATCCATTGCATGATCGTATTACCTAATTCGTCAACAAATGGAACTCTGCTTTGGATGCCATCTGGATCGGTTATATAAATACCAAAGAAGGATGTGTCTGAATCCTCATTCATGATCAAATAAGGATTTTCATCTTTAAGTGTAATCAGGATTTCTGATTCAGGAGAAATGATATCCCGGTTTAATATGTGCCTTCCATCAAAAGTTACATCAAGGATAGGGTGTTCGTCATCTCCTTGGACAAAGAATGGAATCTGTAATAAATTATTGAAATGGGCTTGCTCCGGTTGGTCCGTAATGACGTTGTAAAAATCGGTATAAGGGTTGACTTCCATCCAGAATGAATTGAGACCTGCCATCCCTCCAGTATTGAATGTGATCGTATCTCTCAATGTTTCACCTACGCGCAGAGAGTCTTGTCTTGGATAGGAGATCAAATGCACCTGTTGATCCTGATCCTCCACCCAGTAGGAAATTAGAAGACTGTCCATGTCGATGGTAAAAATATTTCGGATATCAACTGCAAACGAAACATCTTGACCCTCTGTCAATGTATCCATAGTAGGGTTCCATGTATATCCGTTACTACCATCAATCGCTGCTTCCGGTAAAGGATCGTACAACACATGCCAATAGTCGATTTGAGCGGGGGTATACGTAACTGAATCCTTATAGAATGCTTTTAACTTGATGTACGGCATTTGAGCGGCATCGATCAATGAATTCAGATTTAAAAGAGAATCATTTGAAGTGAATTCGTAGCTAAGGGTTTGTTGAAGTGCGCCATAGACGTCATAACCATAGATTCTCAACTCTGTTGTATCTTGAGAACTTGGTTCCAATGCCTCTTGTTTCCAGTAAACATTTCCCCATTGTGCAGCCGGACCGATCATTACTGAAGTTTCCTGACCGATATAATCTGCACAATACATATTTGCAGAAAGGAATACGTCCTGGCCAGGGAATTGCCCAATTTCCTCAACTACGGTTGAAGGATCTCCTTTCTTACAAAAGAAAGCGAATGGTCTGTTTGGTCTTCCCTGATAGATACTGTCTGAACCCAATGCAGAAAAAGTAGTGTACATGTTTGGATCAATTCCATCCCAGGTTGAAAATTGGCCGTTGATCGGTGTGTAGATCAACAGATAATGACCATCGGGTACTTGATTCAACACCATATCCTGAAAAGCTGCAAGCTGACTTGCACTGTTTTGTCTAAATATGAAATAGTTTTCTACTCTGCTTCGACAGGAACCATTATCGTTATCATTGCCAAAATCATGAGTAGGATTTTCCGTTCCAAATCGAGTCCCCCATGGTTCAAAGGTGCAAGGATCCATCACTACGACATGCAGAGCCGGATTAGTTGTACAAATCCCATATTCCAGTTGTTGACCGTCTATATAATAGGCGTTGTAGTAGATATCAGGAATTGCCGTAGAAGTTCTCACATCACAAGTCAGATTTCTTGTAGTCGGATTGAACTCCCTTAATCTATCCGGGCGATTATAATCGATATCGTTGAAAGTATTGTCCTTGAATTGGAAGAAATGATCTTGTCCCCACCCTTCTTTACCGACGATGTATTCAAATGAACTCTCTCGCCAGTATGGAGTTGTTTCATCAATAGCGACTCTCCAGAAGTAAACGGTACTGTCCGTACAGATCAATGGAGCACTTGAGTTATTACTTGAAAGAAGCCACTGACTCGGATTCACTTCCTTTACTCCTCCTAATCCAGATACCAATGCGTAACGCTTGAATGGGCTATCAAAAAGATCTGTGGTGTCAATTTCAAAACGATAGGTATTGAAATCAGCAATGGGATCTATCGTTGAGGCTTTTAAGGTCACACTGTCTTCGGGTACTACTGCAAACTTCCAGGGAAGGACTGGTTCTATACCGCTAACATTAATGAATAGTGTTTTTACAATTTGATTATTAGAGAGCTCGTCATATTGTTCATCAACAAAAGATGGACGATCTGCCTTGATCGTGAAATTATTGATTCCTACGCCAATTGATGGCTGGAGAGGCATTTTAAAACTATGTACTTTTTTATAGTGTAAACCAGGGATATAAAACTGATAAAGAGAATCAGAGATAGATCCCGGAAAATCACGAGTGATCTCTAAAGAAAAAGTATCCAGGATCGATCTTCCTAAATTGGTCAACTCGATAAACATTTCTATGGAGTCAGTTGACAGGTCAATTTCTTCAGGTTGGAACCAAACCCTGGTGGAAAGTAATTCGATCTCCGGTTTCTGATGCCAGTTCAAGCGGATCATTGGATCACCGTTCAAAACCATTTGTAATGCAGTGCTTTCGTTATATAAGTTGTTCCCAAAGCCCTCAATGTAACCAACTACACTCCTCATTTGAGAGGATATGGTCTGACCATAATTTGCCAATGAGAAATTCTTATAGAGCTCATTCGTGTAGGTAAACAAGGTGTTTGCAAAACCAAGATTGACTGTGCCGATGTAAGCAATGGCACCGTAATCAGGAACATTTACAAATTCTTCAGATTTCGATCTGTTGTTTTGAAAAATATTTCCGTTGTAACATGAATTTGTGATCATTATTGGGTACTTCCCATAGTTGTTCCAGTTTTCTGGTTCGTCAAGATTGATCTCAAAACCACTTGTAGTAGCCATGGCATGACCGAAATAATTAACCAGAGAAACCCCGTTTTCAATACGGTCCATTACTGCTTGTAATTCTCCTGGACTTAGTGGATCACTATCATCTTTAGCAATGGTCAATACATCTCCTCCGAAAAATTTATTCTCGATGGTGTTTTCCATCACTTGCATGTAATTCTGAAAGGTATTTTGCTGGCTGGCATCGGTACCACCGACGAAATGGATCACGTGTTTTTGCCAGTCCTTTTCTGGAGTATTATACACACTAGATTGAATCTGTTGCTGATCGTATAATTTGACCTTTTCCAGATAATCTTTTAATTCCTGGTTATTTACGGCCGAGATTCTCCCAGTGGGAATCAATGGCTTCCACTTAGTAGTACCTGGTAAATTTGAAGTAATACAAACGTCACTGGATGGCTGTCCAAAGGAAGGGATCAAATTGGCTGCATAATTTGCTGTATTGGTTCTTGAGCCAGGTCCTGTTGATGTTATTCCACTAACGTTCGCTTCACGGATTCCTTTCCCCATCAGGAAAAGTCCAACTGGTTTCGCGCTGGCCTGATCATAGATCAAATGAGAAAATCTTCTGATCCCATTGATGTGCTTTTCTATCCCTCCACCAAATTGCTGATACAATTCTGAAACATTAGCCAAAATAACATTGTAATTTCCTCCGGCCAATCCTTGTCTGTAGGTTGCATATTCAATTGCGGCGCTCTGTAGTGATGAGTGATAGACCATTAGCAACGCTTGTTCTGGATTCATTGCGCTGTAGTCGTTGAAAAAACCGATTCCATTTACCGG
>SBFR01000169.1 GCA_006227105.1 Bacteroidota bacterium | reverse complement strand
GCAAATGCAAACATGAAGAAAGTCCTTGAAAAGCTGGGGGGTACTCAAAACAGGGAAGCACGATTTAAAACATCGATCGCGTTAATACTTCATGGAGAAGAACATCTGTTTGATGGTACTGTTGAGGGAAGGATAACTTATGAAGCAAAAGGGAATGGAGGATTTGGCTACGACCCGATCTTTGAACCAGAAAACCATGGACGCACGTTCGCTGAAATGTCACTTGAAGAAAAAAATATGATGAGTCATCGGGCTAGAGCCATTGAAAAACTAGTTCACTTCCTCATTAAAGATAATTACACGCACCGCCTATAAAATTGACTTTTGAAGCGTTAGAATTCTACTGTTTTCATTAGGAGAAAGCAGTGAAATTAAGTAGCTTTGTTACCCACGTTTAAAAACTAAAAACTCAACTATATGAGCACGAATTCCAAGATCATTTACACGTTGACCGATGAGGCACCAATGCTAGCTACCTATTCGTTTTTGCCTGTTGTTAAGGCTTTCACGGAAACTGCTGGCATCGCAGTAGAAACCAGAGATATTTCTCTTGCGGCAAGGATCCTCGCTTCTTTCCCTGACTTTTTAAAGGAGGATCAACGTATCAGTAACGATCTTGCTGAATTGGGTGAACTATGTAAAACGCCAGAAGCAAATATTATCAAGCTTCCAAATATTAGTGCTTCCATTCCACAGTTGAAGGCAGCCATAAAGGAGCTTCAAAATCAAGGATATGCATTGCCTGATTATCCGGAGGATCCATCGAATGATCAGGAAAAAGAGATCAAGGGTAGATATGACAAGATCAAGGGAAGTGCGGTAAATCCAGTTTTGAGAGAAGGGAATTCAGATCGTAGAGCACCTCTTTCTGTGAAGAATTATGCGAGAAAACATCCTCATTCAATGGGCAAATGGACTTCAGATTCATTATCACACGTTTCGACAATGAATGATGGAGATTTCTTTCACAATGAAAAATCAGTGACTGTTGACAAAGCAGGAACTTTCCGAATTGAGCATGTAGATCAGAATGGAACCGTGAAAGTTCTGAAAGGAGATTCTCCTTTGCAGGCAGGAGAAGTGATCGATGCAACCTTTATGAGCAAGAAGAAACTGAATGCATTTCTTGAAGCACAGGTTGCTGATGCAAAACAAAAGGGCGTTCTATTCTCCCTTCACATGAAAGCAACCATGATGAAAGTTTCAGACCCAATCATTTTTGCACATGCGGTTAGAACCTTCTTTAAACCTGTATTTGAAAAACATGCTGCGACTTTAAACGAGATCGGGGTTGACGTTAAGAATGGTTTCGGAGACCTGTTGAGTAAAATTGAGACTTTGCCTGCAGATAAAAAGGCAGCGATCGAAGCTGATATTAATGCTTGTTACTCAGATGGTCCTGCTATTGCCATGGTAAATTCAGATAAGGGAATTACCAACCTACATGTTCCGAGTGATGTCATTGTTGACGCATCAATGCCTGCAATGATCAGAAACTCAGGAAGAATGTGGAATGCAGATGGAAAAGCACAGGATACAAAAGCGGTATTGCCGGATAGCTCTTATGCAACTATTTACCAGACAATGATCGACTTCTGTAAGAAGAATGGCGCCTTTGATCCTGTAACAATGGGTACAGTTCCAAACGTAGGATTGATGGCTCAAGCTGCAGAAGAATATGGTTCTCATGATAAAACTTTTGAGATCAATGCGAATGGAATTGTTCGTGTTGTGGATCAGGATGGTAAAACATTACTACAGCATGAGGTTGAAGAGGGAGATATCTGGAGAATGTGTCAAGTGAAAGATGCACCGATCAGGGATTGGGTAAAACTTGCCGTTACAAGATCAAGACTGTCAAAAACTCCTGCAATTTTCTGGTTGAACAAGGACCGTGCGCATGATGCACAGCTGATCCTTAAGGTAAATGAATACCTGAAAGATCATGATACATCCGGATTAGAGATCCATATCATGAGTCCGGATGATGCGATTCAATACACAATGGAGAGAATTGTTAAAGGCCAGGATACAATTTCAGTTACCGGAAACGTACTTAGAGATTATTTGACAGACCTTTTCCCAATTCTTGAGGTAGGAACCAGTGCTAAAATGTTATCGATCGTTCCATTAATGAATGGTGGTGGATTATTTGAAACAGGTGCGGGTGGTTCAGCTCCAAAACATGTTGAGCAATTCGTAGAAGAAGGTCACCTTCGCTGGGATTCACTGGGTGAATTCCTTGCATTGGCAGCTTCATTGGAACACCTCTCAGTTACGACTGGTAACGAAAAAGCTCAGGTGCTTGCTGATACTTTAGATGAAGCAACTGGAAAATTCCTTGACAATGATAAGTCCCCAATGAGAGATGCAGGACAGTTGGACAATCGTGGAAGTCACTTTTACCTGACCATGTATTGGGCACAAGCACTTGCTTCACAAACAAAGGATGCAGACCTTGCTTCTACTTTTAGTAAGCTTGCTGAGGAACTTTCGAACAATGAGTCGGAGATCGTGGCACAATTGAACAATGCTCAAGGGCATCACATTGAGTTGAAGGGATATTATCACCCTGATTCACATTTGACATCAAACGCAATGAGACCAAGTTCACTATTCAATTCCAAGCTTGAATTGATCGGTGTTAATGCATAATTAATTAAGTGGGCGGATAAACCGCCCATTTTATCTTATGAAGACCATACTTTTTCTTTTGAGCTTTTCCCCCCTTTCATTGTTGGCGCAGTTTCCAACTGGATGGGTCGGACATTATTCCGGACAGATGGCAATTAGCAATTCATCAGGTAGAACAGATACGATCAATGTAGAGCTGCTTATTGAACCCATTAAACCGGATACAAGCTGGTCGTATATCATGAAATATCATTCTGTCAACAACTGGAATATGGAAAAGGCCTATACGATCCTCCGGAATGGAGAAGGTAAATTCCTGATGGATGAAGGGGACTCTTTATTTCTGGATATTACATTCATGAATAATTGCCTTTATTCGTTTTATGAGCTTGACAACACTTATTTCTCTTCTACCATACGACTATTGGACGGGAACATTCTCTTTGATCTTTTTGGAGGTAAAAGAACGATCATGCACTCGAAAGATGTAAAAGAGGAGAATGCAACTTTCACTGTCGACAGTTTCAGTCCTGAATTTGCTCAAACCGTTATTTTGAAGCGCAAGCAATGAGATTTTCTCTTCTCTTTCTTTTGGGCTTAACAGTTGTTTCATGTAAAACACTGAATGCTCCAATACCTGAGGAACAGATCGATGCCGCACCTCCAATGGAACAAAAAAGATCCACTCTTTCAATGCCGGTCGAGATCAACCTAGCACCCTATTTCAAAGACATTGAAAAATCGATTCCCAAGAGTTTTAGTGGAAAGGAAGAACAATGCACCGGTGTCAGCTATTCCTATAAATTCAATCGCCAACCGATTCAATTTGAAGGGAAAGGAAGAGGTCTGTATTATGAAATTGACGGGAAATACAGTTTAAAGTTGAATTATTGCCCTGAATGTACATTCCTGATCAATTCGGATGGAAACTGCATTGTACCGCGTATATATGCTTCTTGTGGTGTAGGTGAGCCAATGAGACGAGCAAAGGTGGGATACTTTACGGATGTTGAGGTCACCCCAGATCTTCAGCTTAAAAGTAAAACCTCCATCGCTAAATTTGATACTCCGGATGCCTGTGAAATAACTGTCTTTAAATATGATGCTACCGAGCAACTTAGGAAGGAAGTCACTGCAGTTCTCAAAGATCTTGAAAAGGAAATTGACAAATCGATCACGGAAGTTGATATTAAAAGTGATATTCAGGAAGTTTGGGACCTACTCTCTAATCCAATGGATATGGAGGGATACGGATATCTCAGCTTTAAGCCCGAGAAAATTGCATTAGGTGAACTTACATTCAAAGATCAGAAGGCAAAGGTCAATGTCCATATGTCATTTTTTCCAGAGCTTAAAACTACACTGGAACCAGCGCAGAAAAAACCAATTCCCAAACTTTCAGAATTGAAACAAAAGGATGGTTTCGACATTCAGTTGCAATTTTTATCCGGCTATGACTCTTTGAATCAAATAATTAATCGTGAGCTTGCGGGCTATAAATTGAACCTTGGAAAAAATGAGATCATTTTCGATAGTGTAATAGTTCAAGGGGCTCAAGGGAAAAAACTCAATTTGAAAGTTCAATTTTCTGGAGATAAAAAAGGCATTTTATATTTAGTAGGAACCCCGGTTTTTGATCAGAATATGCAGATCATTTCATTTCCTGACCTGGAATTTGACCTGGAAAGTAAAAACTTACTTTTGAAAAGTGCTAAATGGATGTTCACCCCTAAAATCACAGATGTGATTCGTGAAAAAGCTGTTTTCGATCTCAAACCTCACCTTGACGAAGCCAGAAAAATGCTCGACAATGAGCTTAATTCTGAAATTACGGAAGGTGTATTTATAAAAGCGAAAACTGAAAAGATTGGTATTGCAGGAATTTACCCGAATTCACATTCACTATTGATCAGGATCGACCTTACTGGATCGATCTCTGTAAAAATGTGATCAAGAATTGACCATGTGCTGAGCGATCTGAGGGAAACAATTGTATAACGCTTCTTTAAGTTGATCATCAAGGTCGGATTCATCGATCGATGCCTTCATGCATTTCAACCATTCCTCCTTTGCCTCATGATCGATTTTGTGTGGCATATGACGCATTCTCATCCTTGGGTGACCAAATTGTGACGTATAGAGTTGAGGACCACCAAGAAATTGAGTCAAGAACATTTTTTGCTTTAATCGGATCAGTTCCTTATCTGTTTTAAAAAGTGGCCCGATTTTTTCAGATGCAAATACCCGGTCATAAAAACGATCGATAAGATTTGCAAGTCTCTCTTCACCAATAAGTTCATAGAGCGTCTGCATAACAAAAAATATATTTTTTATAAAAGATTGTGTAAATTTGATACACTTGATGACAAAGATATACCTAACATTCCTGATGTCACTGTTCAGTTCTGTTTTTTTCGCCCAGGCGAAGAAATCAGGTGAATCTATTGCTGATTGTTTAGGGGCAATGAATCTTTTTAAATCAGGTAAATATGCTATTCAGTTCACTGGAACTGGTGGTTCTGAAAAAGAATTCGCAAACTATCCATCACTTACTGATCTTTCGGATGAAAATGTAGTTTGGCTATCGTTCATTGCAGAGCAAGATGGAACGCTTTCTTTTACAGCCTCCCTTAAACAGGATTATCTTCAAATGATCGTTTTCGAGGAAGGAAGAACAGATATCTGTAGCGAAATTGGAAAAGGAGTTGCAGAAATTCAACGTTTACACAAAGACAAATCTGTTCAAAGTGTTGGATTGAATCAGAATGTAAAAACCGGATTCTTGTATCCTTTAAGCTTGAAGGCCGGTAAAAAAATCTTGATCGGTTTTTCGACCATCGAAAAATCCAAAGCGATCATTGACCTTGATTTTCAGTTTAAAGTGGATAATGCTGCGGCGAAAACCAAAAGCGAAACAAAGATCATCGATATGCGTGACGATGAATTTGCACCTACATTAACAATTGAAGTTAGGGATGCAGAAACCCGCGAACCCATTATTGCTAATTTAACGATTGAAGGATCAAAAGATATTACGGCCCTTTACAAGGGCAGTGATTTCTACTTCAATATCTCGCGTTCATGTAAGGCGTTCATTAAGTGCGATGCTGAAGGTTATTTCTTCTTGGACAAGGAGGAAAGTTTCAATCCTTCTCAAAACCAGGAGATCGTATTAATGATGGAGCCTTTAGGAGCCGGAAAGACAATGCAAATTGAGGAGATCGAATTCCAACCAGGCACAAGTGAATTTATGCAAGGATCTGAAGGGAAATTGAGGCGATTAAGAGATTTTATGGCATTGAATGCTGACGTGTCCATTGAGATCCAGGGACATGTATTCGAACAAGGAGGAAATAGTATCGCTGGTCAGCGATTATCTGAAGCCCGTGCAAAAAGAGTGATGCAATATCTGGTTACACAAGGAATAGACAAAGAGAGAATGACAGCTGTTGGGTATGGAAATACAAAACCTATTTATCCTGAACCAAAATTTGCCTACGAAGAACAAGCAAATCGTAGAGTTGAAATACTTGTAAAATAAAAAAGCGGTAGTATCTACCGCTTTTTTTATTCTTAGACCTGTTAGATGGTCATTATGTCCTTTTCTTTGGCTTCAACTAATCCGTCCACTTTATTAATGAACGTATTGGTGATCGTCTGAATTCGATCCTCAGCGTCTTTTGCCATATCTTCTGATAATCCGTCATTCTTCAGACTTTTGATCATATCCATGGCGTCCTTGCGATGATTGCGGATTCCGACTTTTGCATGTTCACCTTCAGCCTTTGCTTTTTTAACCAGATCCCTTCTTCTTTCTTCAGTTAATGGTGGAACAGATATGATCAGCATTTCACCATTATTCTGAGGATTGAATCCAAGATTTGCATTCATGATACCTTTTGCGATCTCATTCAACATGGTTTTTTCCCAAGGTTGAACGGTGATTGTTCTAGCATCCACAGTACCAACATTCGCTACCTGCTGGATTGGAGTTGGAGAACCATAATAGTCAACCATTACCCCCATCAACATACTTGGCGAAGCTTTTCCTGCTCGAACTTTTTGCAACTCTGTTTCTAAATGTCCCAAAGTTTTATCGTTTGACGATTTAAACTCGTCGTAGATCATGTCTAACTCTTCAGTCATATCCTGTATATTAATTTCTAACTACGGTTCCAACCTGTTCACCTTCGATCAATCGCTTAAGGTTTCCAGGTGAATCCATATCAAACACGATAATTGGTAATTCATTTTCCTTACACAGCGTGAAAGCTGTCATGTCCATCACTTTTAAGCCTCTGTTATACGCATCATCAAAGGAGATCACATCAAACTTAGTTGCATTTGGGTCCTTTTCAGGATCAGCTGTATAGATTCCATCAACGCGCGTACCTTTCAAGATCACATCTGCATTGATCTCAATTGCTCTTAACGACGCAGCTGAATCAGTTGTGAAAAAAGGATTTCCTGTTCCTGCTCCAAAGATCACGATCCTGCCCTTTTCCAAATGACGAACTGCTCTTCTTCGCACGTATGGTTCTGCAATTTCCTTCATTTCGATAGCTGATTGCAACCTTGTTTTCAAACCTGCAGTTTCAAGCGATGCCTGCAAAGCCATTGAATTGATCATTGTGGCAAGCATCCCCATGTAATCTCCATGAGTCCTATCCATCCCACCTTCTTCGGCCTGTACTCCCCTGAAAATATTTCCTCCACCAATAACAATAGCAATCTCGATTCCCATTTCATGGATCTCTTTGATTTGCTCAGCATAGGCAGCTAAACGCTGATTGTCGATCCCGAATTGTTTGTCTCCCATCAAGGATTCTCCACTCAGTTTTAAAAGGATTCTTTTGTATTTCATAATCAATGCTCTTGGCCGGTCAAATATAGTAAATCAATTTTTGTCTTTAAACTCAATACAAACAGTTCAAAAAAAAGGCTACCGAATTTCGATAGCCTTTTTTTGAATGATTATTTCTTAACTAAGTGAGAAACGTTTGAAATCGATAATAGTCAATCCTTTTTCAGTTGAAACAAGGAATTGCTCTACTGTCATTTTATTGTCACGGATGAACGCCTGGCTCAACAATGTATTCTCCTGGAAGAATTTGTTCAGACGACCCATCGCGATCTTCTCAGCCATATCAGCAGGCTTACCTTCCTGAATAGCCAATTCTTTACCGATCTCGATCTCACGCTCGATCGTTCTAGCGTCTACACCGTCCTTGTTTAATGCAAGTGGGTTCATTGCAGCAACCTGCATTGCCACCTGACGACCAGCATCTTCAGCAACTGAAGAGTCACTATTCAATCCAACAAGTGTAGCCAACTGGTTACCTGGGTGGTTGTAAGCAACCACTTTATCAGCAGCGATCGTAGTATAACCTGATAGATCAAGTTTTTCACCAATCACACCGATCTGCTCAGTGATCTTCTCATCAACCGTCAATCTGTCGTCATACTTAAGCGCCTTTAACTCATCAATTGAGTTCGGACGATTTTTAAGTGCAAGATCAACAAGTGACTGAACTAATGCACGGTACCCATCGTTCTTTGCAACGAAGTCTGTTTCACAGTTCAATGTTACCATCACACCAAACTTAGCGTCGTCAGAAGCCTGAGCGATCACTAATCCTTCTTTAGCATCGTTTTCACCACGCTTTGCTGCAATCTTTTGTCCTTTCTTACGAAGGATATCGATTGCCGCTTCAAAATCACCGTTTGCTTCAACTAATGCGTTCTTGCAATCCATCATACCAGCACCTGTTTGCTGGCGTAGTTTGTTTACTTCTGCAGCTGTAATTGCCATCGAAATAGATATTAATGTTGTTTATTAATCGTTATTTTCTTCTGTTGAAGCTTCTCCTTCAGCTACTACTTCAGCTTTAGCAGACTTCTTTTCTACCGCAACTTCTCCTTCTTCATCCTTATCAGCTCCTTTTGTGTTCTTTCTTTCTTCAAGACCTTCCTTGATAGATCCACAAATAGCATCCAAGATGATAGAGATCGATTTTGTAGCATCATCATTCGCAGGGATAGGGAAATCAACCGCCTTAGGGTTTGAGTTCGTATCTACCATTGCAAAAGTTGGGATATTCAAACGTCTTGCTTCCGCAAGAGCGATGTGCTCTTTTAGAATATCAACGATGAAGATCGCAGCCGGCTGACGAGTCATGTCTGCGATAGAACCAAAGTTCTTCTCCAATTTCTCACGCTGACGTGTTTTGAATAGACGCTCACGCTTATTTAATGTAGCCCATGTACCGTCTGACTGCATCTTATCGATTGTAGCCATCTTACGGATAGACTTTCTTGTAGTCTGGAAGTTTGTTAACATACCACCAGTCCAACGCTCAGTAACGAAAGGCATATTCACCTCTCCTACTTTCTGAGCTACGATATCTTTGGCTTGTTTCTTAGTCGCAACGAAAAGAACTTTTTTACCCGACTTAGCAATTTGTTTCATTGCCGCACATGCTTGATCAAGGTGTGCTATTGTCTTATTAAGATCGATAATGTGGATACCTTTCTTCTCCTCGAAGATGTACGGCGCCATTGCCGGGTTCCATTTTCTTTTCATGTGTCCGAAATGAACACCTGCTTCTAATAGATTTTCGAATGTTACTTTTGACATTTTATTCTTTTTTAAATTGTTCACGTTCCTTTAGTAGATCAGCAACCGAAGGGATTCTCATTGAGAACAGGTACTTCGAAGCTTGGATACTAAACAACCGCCAAATACAAATATTAACGTTTAGAGAACTGGAATTTCTTACGAGCCTTAGGCTGACCTGGCTTCTTACGTTCCACCATTCTCGGGTCTCTTGTCATAAGACCTTCTGCTTTAAGCAAAGGCTTATTCTCTTCTGACACTTCTACAAGAGCTCTGGAAATTCCTAAACGGATAGCTTCTGCCTGACCATTGATTCCACCTCCCATCACATTTACTTTTACGTCGTACTGACCTACAGTATTAGTGATTTCAAATGGCTGCTGGATCTTAGACTGAAGAACCGCTACAGGGAAAGCTTCCTTATAGTCCTTGCTATTTACGATCACCTTACCAGTACCCTTTGAAAGGTATACTCTGGCAACAGATGTCTTTCTTCTTCCTAATGTGTTAATTATTTCCATGCTGATTATTTCATTGAATCAAGGTTAAAAACTTCTGGTTTCTGTGCCTCATGCTTGTGCTCAGTACCTGTATAAACCTTAAGGTTTGTAAACAGATGTCTTCCAAGACGATTTTTAGGCAACATTCCTTTAACAGCTTTTTCGATCACACGCTCAGGATGTTTTTTCAACATCTCTTCAGCAGTAGTGATACGCTGTCCTCCAGGATAACCTGTGTAACGAACGTACTCTTTATCTCCCAGTTTAGTACCGGAGAAAGAGACCTTCTCTGCGTTGATAACGATCACGTTGTCACCGCAGTCAGCATGTGGTGTGAAGTTCGGCTTGTGTTTACCACGGATGATCTTCGCCACCTTGCTTGCTAAGCGACCTACAGTCTGGCCCTCAGCATCCACAACAAGCCACTTTTTATCAGCGGTCTCCTTGTTGCCGGAAACGGTTTTGTAACTTAATGTATCCACTATTATTACTAATTAAAATAAGACAATATCCCTAATTTGGGGGTGCAAAGATATGATTTCTAATTTTATTAACAAACGAATTTTAAAAAAGAATGCGGTTTCACCGAAGTTTCTTCAGGTTAAACCGCAATCGTTTGTTGAACTCTAAAGACTTAGAGTTTATTTTGACTTGAATGCGTTGATCGCATTCACCGTAAATTCACTTAAAACAAGTGTTCCGCTCATTGCTGCTCTTTCAGCTAAAAGGGTATCCCAATGCTCAGTTCCTTGCCAAAATACCTCCTTCAACATTCGCATTGCTTCAGGGTTCGATTTTGCCAAACGTAAAGCAAGACGATCAATTTCTGCATCCATATCTTCTGCAGTATCGAACACATCTGTATATAGTCCTTTTTTCTTCGCCCAGTCTGCTGATCTCCACTCTGTTGCGTTGATCGCAAGTTCACTCATTGCTGACAAGCCAATTTTTCGCTCAACTGCCGGACCAACTACGAAAGGACCAATACCAACGGCTAGCTCAGAAAGTTTAACGTCTGCATATCTTGTTGCCATACAATAATCCACCGCTGAAGCTACACCAACACCACCACCTACTGCTTTTCCCTGAACTCTACCAATGATAAATTTCGGCGCTTTGCGACACGCATTGATTACTCCTGCAAATCCTGAAAAGAATACCTTTCCTGTTTCAAGGTCCTTGATGGAGATCAATTCATCAAAACTCGCTCCTGCGCAAAATGCTTTTTCACCCATAGAACGAAGAACAATAACCTTCACTTTATCATCGTTACCTAATAAGGTGATCGTATCGGCAAGTTTTCTTAAAATCTTTCCAGGGAGTGAATTACTCATTGGGTGACCAAACTCAATAGTACCAATTCCATTTTCACTGATCGTATATTCTACCGACCCCTGATTAATTGCGTCTGACATAATTATCTTTTGTTATTGAACTTTTTGGGTCCACGTGGATTATCGGAATTCGACTTTTCTTTCCTTGCTGGTCTATTTTCTTTTGGAGAAGCGATCTTTACATCCAGTTTTCTACCATTGATCTCCAATCCATTTAGCGCTTGGATAGCATTTATCGCCTGGTCCGTGCTGGACATCTCTACATAACCATAGCCTTTCGACTTCTTCGTCTCCCTATCATACACAACATGGGCATACGTCACTTCACCAAACGAAGAAAAGGTTGCTTTTAAATCTTCAGATGTAATTCCCCAATCAAGATTGGCAATAAAAATATTTGTCATTTACCTAAATTGTTGTTGATCTATTTCAGCGTAAAGCTGTCCGTTCCGATAAGGTTACCGTCACAATAGATCTTCACTTTATAATTCCCTTTATCTGCTTCTTCTCCCTTCAGGTCATAGAATACAGTTACGTCAATACTCTGATTGTTATAGTTGATCTCTTTCGCATCTGAATAAGCGACACTATTTCCACCCACTTGCGTGACATTACTTGACTTTGTTTGCATGGTCTTACCGTCCGGTCCGATGATCTGCATATACACTACCTTGTTACCTGCTTTTGTGATTGGATTCTCACCAATCGTAAAGCTTGACCTGATCATAACCGTATTTCTTGCTCTGTTCGTAACTTCTGTAGTGTTGTTCAGCTTCATTTTCAATCCCTCACTGGCAAATCCATAAGCGCTTAATTTCGAACCTTTACGAACTTGCTCTGCACTTTGCTCTGCATCTTGCTTGTATTGATCTCTTTCTCCTTTTGTCGTTTGAAGTTCTGTCGATGTTCTATCCAGATCTGAAGACAATTTTACATTCAACGTATGGAGAGAATCAATTTGGCGAACATAGCCTTTCATGATATTACGAAGAGTCTCATTCTCTTTTTTCATTTTGTATAATTGAGAAGCCGAGATCTTCTTATTCGTATTCAATTCGTCAATCAAGTTTTGGATCTTTTCTTTTTGCGCGTTCAGGCTATCAGCTTTAGACTTATCCTTTTTGATCAATTCATCATAGGTCCTCATCATGTTCTGGAAGTCTGTTTTAAGGTCATGCGACATGTTACCTACATATCCTTCCATCATCTTATTCATTCCTTCCATGTCAGATAGTAGGGTCGCGTTCTCATTTGAACAATCGTTCAACTCACTATTCTTTTTCGACCATAATACAGCCATTCCTGCAATACCGATCAACAATAAAAAAATGATAACGATAAAAGGTGTATTGGATCTTTTCTGTGGTTCAATGAATTCAGACATAACTAACGAATTTAAAACAAAGGTAATAATTGATACGTCTAATGCCGAAAAGGGTTCACTAATTATTCACCATTTTTTTGAACATCCGAATAATTATTCATTTCGCCATTAATTCTTCTTGGGATAGAAAGTATATTCTTGTCTTTTAGACAATCAGGCAGTAAGATATCCGGATAATTCTGATAACTCACAGGACGTAGGAATCTGCGCATGGCATCCACTCCAACTGCAGTAAATCTAGGATCAGTAGATGCTGGAAAGGGTCCTCCATGTGTCATTGAACCACACACCCTCACTCCAGTGGGAACACCATTATAGATCATTCTTCCGGATTTCTGACGGACAAGCTCAAATAAACCCTTGTATTTTTCGATTTCTTCCTTTTCACAATGAATAGTCCCTGTCAGCTGACCTTTTAGCGAGCGAACACACTTGTGGATCATTCCAATTTCAGAACACAATACAACAATTGAAAAAGGCCCAAAAACTTCTTCGTGCATCTGTGGATTTGAAAGAAAGTCATTTCCATTGACCACTAAAAGTGTATTCGTCCCGTGTCCTTTATCCGTTGATTCTCTGACAAATGCCTCAGTACCAAGTTTAACAAGGTCTGAACTCGTTCTGCGAAAATTATTCAAAATACCAGCTCCAAGCATTGTTTTATTTGTCTTGGCCATTATATGTTCACCCAGAGAATTAATGAATTCTTCCGAGTCAATGCAAGCTTCAATAAAGATGAGTCCGGGTTTCGTACAAAATTGTCCGGCATCATTGGTGATTGATATCGCAAGCTTTTCGGCCAGCTCTTCTGAGTTCAAGGATTGAGCTTGCTTAGATAAAAACACTGGATTTAAGCTACCCATTTCTGCAAAAAACGGAATAGGTTCATCTCGTCTAACTGATAGATCAAACAAGGCTTTCCCACCAGAATAACTCCCCGTAAAACCTACTGCCTTGACTGAAGGGTGTTGTACTAGTTTTTGTCCTGTCGTAAAAGAAAGTGAATTCAAATTGGAAAAAACACCTTCTGGCATATTCGTCCTTTTAGCAGCTCTAATGATCGCCTGGGCAACCAGTTCACCTGTGCCAGGATGCATCGGATGGGACTTCACGATCACAGGGCAACCAGCTGCAAGAGCAGAGGCCGTGTCACCACCTGCAGTTGAATACGCCAATGGAAAATTACTGGCTCCAAAAACTACTACCGGTCCAATACCCTCCATACACCTTCTGAGGTCCTGTTGAAGACCGTTATTCGACTGGGCAGTATCAATGGATGCTTCAAGCCAATACCCTTTTTGGATATGATCGGCAAATGATCTGAGCTGATTGGTTGTTCTCGATCTTTCGACCCGGAATCTGGTTGTATCCAATCCGGATTCAAGACAATACATTTCCTCAAGCTCCATTGAAGCATCAATCTCTTCAGCGATTGCAACAAGAAAGTTTGCCCGTTCACCAATTGATGTAGACTGAAAAAGCGGAAATGCCGTTTCTGCAAGAACACAAGCTTGATCCACCTCCTCTTGGGTGGCTTCAAAAAAAACTGTTGCTAATGATTCTCCTGAGGAAGGATTAATGGATTGGAACGTCGTAGTTCCAGTGCCGGACAGGTTTAAACCAATATAGTTTTTTCCCGTCAGCATGATTTCTCCTATGCCTCGCTTACTGAGTAAGAGAAGCTTTCCATGATCTGATTTGACAAGATCTTCTTACAAGCTTCTTCAACTTTTTGTTCAGCAGTTGCCATATCAGGCGCTTCTACAAATAAACGAACATGACGACCGATTCGTACACCATCTATTTCTGGCAATCCTACGTTTTTCATACTATTTGAAACTGCCTTTCCCTGAGGGTCAAGAAGTGCCTCCAGTGGCATCACATCGATCTCTGCTTTAAACTTCATGTTGTTTTTGTTTATGAATGAAATTTTCGGTTAACGATAAAATCAGATACAAAAATACAATTAATGGAATTGACCAAACCATTAGTACCGGGATTAATAATCCACAACTTATTAAAAATATGTACTTGAATTCGTTTCCAGTCCAATGGAAATGTTTGAATTTCAAAGAGATCAAAGGTATTTCAGCCACTAAAAGTATTGACATCGGAATAATCCAAGCGGTCATGACATATGGATCAAAGATGACGTTATACAATTCGTTCCCCATTTTCCAGACATCAAATCCCTGAGCTAATCCGAGTGGGAAAAAGCAAAAGAAAAAAGTATTCAGCGGTGTTGGAACACCAATAAATTTCTCAGACTGACGAGTGTCAATGTTGAATTTTGCCAGACGAAACATAGACATAAATGGAATAAACAGAGCGACAAATGGAAGATACATAATTGATGTGTCCATCATATTTGGCACCCCATAGAATATTGCATTCTGCCAATTCAACAATTCATGATGCACATACGATTGAAAAGAACCTTCAAAAACCGGGAATTCCATATAAATGGATGCAATGATCGTCACCATCATCATTACTCCTGGAGCAAGACCGAAAGTAACCATGTCTGCAAGTGAATCAAGTTGTTTGCCCAACTCTCCTTGTTGATTTAATTTTCTGGCCAAAAATCCATCGAGGAAATCACAGATCAAACCACCAAAGATGGCAAATGGCGCCAGATCAATCCGCCCACTTAATGACAAAATGATCGACAAGGCCCCCAACAGTAAATTGAATGAGGTAAATAGATTGGGTATATTGAACATTAGGACAAAGAAAATAAAAAACTTGCCATGGTAGAATCCTTAGGTTGATTAACTTTACCCTAGCTCCGAATCAAAGTGAAATATAAGGCGAAATACAATTTTTCGGCTTATAACAAGTTTTAAGGTTCGGAAACAATTTACTTATGCTAAATAAAACGTTCGTCAATCTATTCTTTATCGTGCTTTTCAGCTCTGTAGCTTTTGCGCAGGACGAAACAATTGCACCCAAGTATTCCAATGAATTTCTATCCATAGGTATAGGTGCGGATGCTTTAGGAATGGGAAATGCAACTGTTGCTCAAACTGGAAGTGTAACTTCCGGATACTGGAATCCAGCAGGACTTACTTCAGTTGACAAATGGCTCGAAGTCGGTCTGATGCATTCCGAATATTTTGCTGGGATTTCAAAATACGACTATTTAGGATTAGCCAAATCGATCGATGACAAGAGCACAATTGGTTTTTCAGCCATCCGATTTGCAGTAGATGATATTCCAAACACCACTCAGCTAATAGATAATTCAGGGAATATCAATTATGATAACATCACAACCTTTACGGCTGCTGATTATGCCTTTTTACTTTCTTATGCCAGAAAGTTGAAAATTGAAGGATTAAGCCTGGGAGGAAATTTTAAAGTTATTTATCGAAAGGTTGGTGATTTCGCAAAATCCTGGGGATTCGGATTGGATGGTGGACTTCAGTACAAAATGAATGATCGATTCAAATTTGGACTGATGGCAAGAGATGTAACCTCCACTTTCAATGCATGGGTCTTCAACCTTAATCAGGAGATGCAGGAAGTGTTTGTTGCAACTGGAAATGAAATCCCAAGAAATGGACTTGAATTGACTTTGCCGCGATTGATCTTTGCAGGATACGGGAAATTCAATCTTGGTGAAAAAGGCATGTTTGCGGCAGGAGAAATAGATCTTGACGTTACCACAGATGGTAGAAGAAATACACTGATCAGAACTGGACTAATATCGATCGATCCTCACATGGGTATCGAAGTAGGATTTAAGGATATCGTGAAAGTACGAGCTGGTGTCTCCAACATGCAATACGTAAAAGACATCAACGATGTTCAAAGTTTAAACGTTCAACCAAATATCGGTATTGGACTAAAGCTCAAGGCACTTCAGCTGGATTATGCATACACGGATATAGGTAATGCGTCAGTTGCCCTTTATTCACATGTAGTGTCTTTGCGTTTATTGCTCGACAGACCAAAAAATATGGAATAAGTATGGTGAGACTTTTACTTTGGAGTTTTCTGGTTTTAACTGTTTGTAATTCACTTCGTGCACAGCAATACGGGAATGAGTGGATCAACTACAATCAGAAGTATTATGCTTTCAAAGTCTTCTCAACTGGTATTCATACGATTTCATACAATTCCTTACTGAATGCCAATATTCCAGTCGGAAGTTTTTCTCATCAAAATATTCAGATCTTCGGTCGCGAGCAGGAGATTCCACTCTATGTTGATCTTGGAGTGGATGGAACTTTTGGTCCGGGTGATTACATCGCGTTTTTCGCAGAAAGAAATGACGGCTGGCTGGATACAACACTTTATGATGATCCTACCTGGCAGGGAAATCCTAAGTACAGCTTGTATAACGATACGATTCAGTATTTCTTTACCTGGAATAGCTCAACCAATAATCTAAGATTCATTCCGGAAACAGACACCGACTTCAATTCATACACACCATCCACTCACGTTCTTTCTGAAGCATCAGCCTTCTACAATAGCGCATACAATGAAGGAGAGAAAGTTTCAAATGCTTCAAGTTCATTTTATGTTCCTGGGGAAGGATGGGGGCGATCAGCAGTGAACGGAGCCTCAGGTTACACGCTATCCTTAACAGCGAATACCCCTTCATTGTACACTGGTCTAGATGCTACTGACTGCAGGTTTAAATCCGTCTCTGTTTCCAATTCGAACGCTGCATTCACCGGTCTGGGAAATCACCACTTACTATTTACCGTAGGTAATGGAGCTGATACAATAGTAGACACCATTTTTACAGGATATAAGGCCATAAAAATTGATGAAATGTTTCCTGCATCAACGCTTTCATCCGGAACAACACCTCTCAAATGGAAGATCATTGGTGATCAGGGAGCAGCTACGGACTATCAATCGTTGAACTACTGGTCATTCTGGTATCCCCGAACAATGAACATGGCAGGGGCTAACAATATTTCATTCAAAATTTTAAATAATACTGCTCAGACAAAGATCCGACTTGATCTGACCAATCTAACCTATTCAGATCCACTGATGCTGGTACTGGGATCTACCCCGAGAGTTGTTACAATCACAAATAATGCTGGTGTCCACCAGGCGCTTGTTCCCAATGAAACAGCCGGGACAGAGCAACTCGTTGTATTCCAGGATGCGTCGACGTTCATTAATGTAAACACGTTTACTCCGGTAAATGGAATCGGTTTTTTCAACGACTACAGCGCAATGAATCCAGAACAAGCGTTGCTAATGGTCTATCACTCATCACTACAGAGCGCCGC
>SBFR01000158.1 GCA_006227105.1 Bacteroidota bacterium | reverse complement strand
CACTCCTCAGCACATGCTTCAGAGCTCAAGTGAAGTTTTAGTTCAACACTTTCTGATGTCTCATCAATCTCCTCATTGAAATCAACCGCCACCAGATTTACTTTTCCGGATAACTCAGATCCTGCTTTGAATCGAGTCACCTTCTTTTTTACCTCAATGATGAGGTCTGATTTTGTACACTTTTCCATTTCCTTTTGAAAAGTGGTCCGCCTTGGTTTATTCAACCAGGGCGAACCGGTTACTTTTTCTTAGGCTCAATTTCTAGGACCCTGAGCCTGTTGATGGGTCATCTTCACAGTTTCCCGCGTCATCGATCGCTGCCTGACTAACAGCAGTCGCAACCGTTCCACCAACGATGAGGTAACCGCCAATCGTTAGTACTACCGCCGGTAAAGCGATAGGTGCACTAATGACTGCAGTACCTGCCGCAGCTACCACCAATCCAATGGTGCGTAGTTTCTTAAAGAATGGCGGCGTCTCTTGCCCACATCGTGTGAAAAATGATTTCAACTTGTCCTTGAATTTTTCTTTTTCCATAACTCAGATTATTGGACTTCGACAATGCTCAACGCATTATATGCGCCATTCTTCAGCACGTACTGGTTACCGTTTACTTCCTGGAAGAACTCGATCATTAACAGGTAAAGATCTGTTCCTGCTCCAGCTGGAGCAGCTGCAGGAGTTAACACCACGTTGGTTGAAGTTGCATCGATGGGAAGGTTGATCACGTTGGTTTCTTGCACATCCGATTCTCCAGTTGCAAAGTCAACTTTTGCCCAGGCACCACGAAGGGTGATATGGGTTGCTCCTGGTGTTGCACTGATGTCATTGATCGGAACCAATGCATCAAGTGTAATTTCACCTGTTGCTACGTTGACATCGTATGGATTGTAAAGGATGGATCCCAATATCGCTTTGTTGTTAAAGTTGAACCCTTTCAATAAAGCTTTCGCTGCAGGATCTCCGATTCCAACACCCACGTTTCGTTCTCCACGGGCACTCACTGAATCCATGTTTTTGATCTGTGTCATCAACTTGGTCAAGCGAGAAACCACTCGCGGATCCGAAGCGTTTTGCATCATTGTTCGGATGGCATCACGCACCAATTTCCCTGAACTTGCAGAAGAACCGAACTCCGCACCGTTTTCACGCGTACGTGCAAACGCCGGATCATTCTTGATACGCTCTGCTTCAACACCACCTTTCTCACGCGCCAGAAAACCATCTTTCGACTTGTAGAACGATAGATCTCCGATCTTACCGGTCAACTTGATTATCCCTTTTTGTCTTGCCATGATACATGTCGTTTCAATTAAAGGTCACTTGCGTAGGTAGACCATTTCACCTGTCGACACGACAAATGAATTCAATTGATTTAACCCTTCAAAATCAGGACTTCCGCATCATAATTAAACTGCCATTTTGTACCAAAATAGCCCATGGAATCCTCCAGCATGATGGGTAAATTTGTAGATATCAACCTTATGGCAGATGTAAGGATCAAGTATGGATAGTGTATGAAAAGAGTTGTTATTTACCCCAAAGATGTTGCGATCATTACTGGAAAGAGTGAACGCTATGCTCGTTTCCTGATCCAGCGCATCAAAAAGCAACTTGGTAAACAAGAGCACCAGCTCATTTCCATTTCAGAATTCTGCAACTATATGGGACTCGACCAGGACGAAGTTGAGTCTGCCATGATTCTTTAATTTTTGGCAGTTTCATTGTCATTTGATTCCAAAAACTTTAAATTAGTTACTGAAAAGTTCTTTCAAATAGTAACAAAACAGGTTAAAATAATTGTCAACTGTACTGTCAACGGGGTATATTGGGAATTAGCAAAAACCTTTGCTATATGGCACTTTGGCGGATATTAATTGTATCCCAGCCGAATCACAAACGATCCCAGCGGGATCACAAGAAGCCTCTCAAATGAGAGGCTTTTTTGTTGGATGACATTTCGTCATTTTCTTTAGCAAGGCATAATTCTTGCTAACTTTGTATTAGTTCTTTGGGGTCGACATTGGATTTGACAGCGGTAGCGGTAGTCAAGTGTCAGCATGCAGAGCGTTGCGGTGAAGCTCTTTAATATCTTGTCGCAAACAATAATTGACAACACGTCATACGCACTTGCTGCTTAATTTACTGAATGTAAATTGGCTTAATCCCGGTGAAGCACAGTAGCCAGGACAAGTACTTCCTCTGAGGTCCCGCCCGTTGACCTTAGTTCTTGGAAGTTCATTCCATCGGGCTGGCAGAAACGATTGTTCTACCCTTCTGTAAGATCTTAGAACATAAGTCAGGGCTTTGGGTGCCATTGTCCGTTCCCTGATCGAAAATCAATCATTGGATAAGCATGTAGAAAGCTTGAAAACTCATCGTTTGGACGAGGGTTCGAACCCCTCCGACTCCACTCTTAAAAAGGAAGTATTAACTTCCTTTTTTTGTTTATATGATATATATCATTTTTAACACCAATTGACTTCACTACCTTTACCGCTTAAACAAAGAAAAATACCTATGAAAAAACGCTTACTATTCACAATGCTTGTTATTGGACTTGGTTCCAATGCACAAATGAAACTTACTGCAACATCCTCTAAGAGTTTAAATACTGATGGTTCTGTGGCCTATATCGACTCGACTCAATTTAATTATGCTTGGGATAAAGGAATGATCAGTACACATCAACCTGAATTTACAATTATGGGAGATGCCCCTGTTTATCTTTACCAATACAGACAGCCTACCTTGGACTATACTACAAGAGAATTATGGGGAGCAAACAATTATCCTCTTTCTCAAAACTGGATGAGTACAAAAACATACAACGGAAGTAACCAGTGTACATCGGATGAAGGTGCCGGATTCAGAGAATTATTCACCTACAATGCGAACGGAAAAGTTGCCACGCATACATTTGAGAATGAATCAATGCCGGGTGTATGGGACATTCAGGAGAGAATGGAGTTTTTCTATGATGCAAACGACAGACTGATCGCTGCACACAGATTTGATGGTGTTTCATCGTTTTACACAAACAAGGACAGTGTATGGTATGACGGTACAACTAACAATGTTTTGACAAGAAAGTCTTATGAATCTGCTGATGGAATGACATTCTATTTAATGTATAAATCAGAAACAACTTGGACGGGAAATCAGCCAACAACGGTTAATTATTTTGAAGATGATGATTCGGATCCAATGACTCCGATCGTTTGGTTTTTGACTGGGGATTACACATTCACGGGAAGTAATTGTACTTTATTTGAAGTTTTCCTGGTTGTAAATGATGTACCGACAACGACATTGGCAGCGCAATGGGATTATTCGTTCAATGGATCCAATCAATTGATCAGCGATGTTCAATCCGGAGGTTTTGGAGATGTACGAATTGATTACACTTATCAGGCAGACGGTTTATTGGAAACTATTGACCAACAAGAAGATCAGGGAACTGGATTAGCGACTTATCGTTTTGTAAGATTCTATTACACTGATGTTACTGGAATCGAAGAGGAGACACTTGAATTTTCAGTTTACCCGAACCCAACAACGGATAAAGTAAACATTTCACAAGTTTGTGATCGAGTTGAAGTTTTCACTATGAATGGAGAATTAGTTTTAGCTCAATCAAATACTAATAATGTTGATTTGAGCTCATTCATTGCTGGAAACTATTTGATCAAAGTATCCAACGGAAATGGTACGGGATCAAAAATGATCGTTAAGAACTAATTTCAAAAGAACACAAAAAAGGAGAGGGTGACCTCTCCTTTTTTTTTGACTACAAATTGACTATTTTCACGCAATGCATAAAATCCTTTTGATCCCAATAATGTTCTTAATTCTTGCTTCCTGTACTAAGGAAGTAGAAATTGATATTCCCGGATATCAGGAGCAGCTCGTTGTTGACGGAAGAATTGAAACAGATGGCTTCCCTATTGTTATGCTGTCGAAATCTCAAAATATCTATGCAGGAACGGATCTAGCCAGTTATTTACAATCTTTCATTGAAGATGCTCAAGTCACGATATCAGACGGCTCCCAATCCTATGAACTGCAGTTGATGTATGCCTCTGAGCTTCCTGAGGAATCTCAAAAGATTTTGGCAGAAATGCTGGATGTAGAATTTGATGAGGTATTTTTCTTCCCTATTCCGGTTTATTCTACAATCGATCCGGGAGCGAAAGGCTCTCTGAACAAAACATATACGTTGACGATCAATCACAATGGAAAAACGTATGCTGGAGAAACCACTTTATTCCCTCCAGTCCCATTGACCGAATTGTGGTTCGAACCTCAGTCTTCGAATCCCGACTATTCCTTCCTCTATGCTAGATTATCTGATCCACCCAATCAATACAATGCGTATAAGTGGGAAGCCAAGAGAATTAACATTCAAGCCAATGGAGAAGAGTTGGATACGCTATTCAGAACCCATATCAATGCCTATTTCGACGATCAGTTCTTTGACGGTATTACCTTTGATTTTGTGACCCCTAACAGACAAAAAAGAAAAGATCCTAATTTACTGGAAGACTACAAAAGATATTATCATGTCGGGGACTCGGCTGTGGTTAAGTTTTCCAGAATGGATAGAAACGTATTCGATTTCTTTGAAAAAAAGGCAGAACAAGTTAATTCTTCAGGGAATCCATTTGCTACTCCGGTTAACATTCCAAGCAACATAAGTGGCGCTTTAGGTATTTGGGCCGGATTTTCCCCATGTTACGATACCGTATATTTTACTCCTTAACCATTCCCGATGAAACTTCAAGAATTGATTGTCACTAAAGCGAATGGTGAACAGGTACTCTTTTCACTTGATAAACTTCGTAATTCACTCGCCAATGCCGGAGCCTCTGAAGAGATCATTGAAAAGATCGTAAAAGACATATCTCCGAAGCTTTATCAGGGAATTTCAACAAAAAAGATTTACCGATGGGCCTTTTCCAAATTGAAACAAAGGTCATCACACCTTGCTGCAAAATACAAATTGAAAAATGCCATCATGGAGCTTGGTCCGGACGGATTCACATTTGAACAGTTCGTTAAAGAGCTTTTCATCTCTATGGGATATAAAACTAAAACAGGTGTAATTGCTCAAGGAAAATGCGTGAAGCATGAGATCGATGTGCTCGCTTCAAACGAGTCGGAACATCACCTTGTCGAGTGTAAATATCATAGTCTCCCTGGAAAGATCAGCGATGTAAAAGTTCCATTGTACATCCATTCGCGATTCAACGATGTCGCCTTTAACTGGAAAAAGGACAATGCTCTTTCAGGAAAACAATTAGGCGTTTATGTGGTAACTAATACGCGCTTTTCACCTGATGCAGAGCAATATGCCCGTTGTGCCGGCTTAGAATTGATCTCTTGGGATTATCCGATACACAAAAACATAAAAAGCCTGATCGATCAATATGGGCTGTATCCCGTAACATGTTTAACAACTTTGACCGAAGCAGAGAAAAAAACACTTATCGACAAGAAATATCTTTTCATCAAGGAGCTCTGGAAGAATCCTTCCATTCTAGACTTGTTAAACTTGAGCTTATCTCGTTTGACAACTGTTAAAGACGAAATTGAATTAATTATTAACTCCAAATGACGCCTGAACAGGAAGAAAAGCTTAAGGAACTGATTGTCAAATACAATGACATCCTGCTAAATTCCATGCGACTCGCTGTAGCAGAAGACCTGATCAATCTGATCATTTTAAATCGAGACGATTCTGATTTTAAATTAAAAGATACCCTTCAGAATAAAGAGGAACTGAATCAATTCATTTTAAAAGAATTCCTCAAACAGAATAGTTCATCTGTCATCCATGAGTTAAAGAAAATGGACGAACGAATTCCGAAAATCAAAAAACCGTCGAAAGGGAAAAAGTAATGAAATAGAACTTCTCCGAGGTTATCAACATTTTTTTTTGACTTTTTCAACAATCTGCAAAGGACTGTTAATAATTTGTATTACATTTCGGAAAACGGCATTTTTATTGGACTTCATTGTAAATCTTTTCGGAAACGGGATCCGCTATTGGATTATTTCCAAAAATGATCCTGTCGTCAACGAACTTGGAAAGTTGAAAACCACACTTGGCATACGGTGGGATCAATTGCTGTTTGACCTTACCTTAATGAAAAGATTCGGTATTGACCATTGGTCAAATTTGACTGAAATCCCAGAGCAGTATGGGATGATGTTAACCATAAATGATCGAATAGAGATTAAAAACGGGGTCAGGATCATTAAAAAATTTAAAGCGGCCGAGCTTATAGACCAGGAACAGCTTTTTCCTCTATTTAACACCTCGGTCTACAGCCCAAAACATACCTGTGAAAGTCAAGACGCACTGCTGGTAGCCCAATACGAAACAGGATTAATAGCCAAATATTATTTTCATTCATCGCGTTTCGATCCGGAAGAGCTCGTTTTCCATGTCTGCAAACCTTTTGAATCTACAAATGATAAACTTTTGCAGTTAATTACCTATAACGGAACAATGATCAAAAAGCAATCCGAAGATACGGTCGTCAGAGGATTAAGGGTTTTCGAAATTTAGGCTTGACATGGACTTGACAAATACCTAACTTTGAAAGGTGAAATCTACCCTACTTACCTTTCTGATTTTCGTCATCGGCTCAGCCTACGCACATGACGATATTAAACTGACCATTGATCAAGTTCAAATTATTGATCTGCAAGGATGTAAAGCTATTCAGATCGAGCTTACCAATCACTATCCTAAACAATTGTGGGACGTGAATTTGGAAATAGAAATCGCTGAAGGTAAACACAGAACTGTCCATATCGAACAAATTGATCCTAATAAAAAGGTTCAGATCACGGAATCGTTTTGCCATGAAACAATCGAAGAAGCTTCTTTAAAGATAACGGTCAATCGTCTAATGGGGAAAGAACATGACTGGCTTGAGTGGTCTCCTAACCTCCTTCAAAAGCAAACTAACACCGCTTTTTCCGAATTTTATGTCGATGCTCCATGGAGAATGAAAAAATTTGACGAGAACGGAGACCTAAATGGTATTCCTGTTCATTTCTTTCTTCATGACGCAGACCTGGTGCTTCTGATGGATATTCAGATCGATAACATCAATATCCGTTTAAAGAATGCCTCAGATCCGAATTTTGGGCCGATACTGACGTTTAACTCATGGAATGCTTCAGATTTTGCGAATCTTTTTTCATGTGCTTCTCCAAATGATCCGGCATTGGATATCAAACCGTTTAGTTTAAATACACTAACCCCTACTTCTTCGCAAACATTTGATTTTGACATAGACTCTGACTTTTTTGGAGATTTTATAACGGTGACCGAGAAATACTGGTATTTCGATTTCACTATCCCCCCTTCATTTCTTCAGGGAATGAGCGACGAAGTCGATATCCTTGTCCAGGTAGAATATGCGAATTTTTCGATCGCGGATACTTATTTCGGGCTAAGGGTGTTTAGAAAATCAGAATCATTACCCTCTCTTGATGGGTATTACAGAGGTGACACACATCTTCACTCAATGTATACGCAAAGTGATGCCGAAATTGGATTACCTCTGTGTTCTACCAAAAAAGCCGCTCAAATGATCGGAATTGATTGGATCACCACCACTGATCATACTTCAGATTTTGATAATTACGGTAATGGTATAAGCGCCAACTGGGATCGTATCCGAAGTGAAGCTCAACAATTGAATAGTGAGGATAGCTCCCTGATCTACATTGCTGGACAGGAAGTAGCAGCAAACAATGCCAATGACCGTTTGGTCCACATGTTGGCCTATCCTGATCCTGCAAATCCTTTTTCTTTACCCTTCATTGGCGATGGAAATGGAGACCTCTTCCCTACGAATGTAACCGTCAAGAATGCTTTAGACAATATTTCAAACAACAATGGATTTGCCTATGCGGCGCATCCTTTCGCAACGGATGACGAATTACCTTTGATTCCTGTAAACGGAGGTATCTGGAATCTGGGATCAACAGAATTCCCAGTGAATGGCTCAAACTTTCCTTTGACCGGAGGGAATATTATCTGTAACGACACCAATCTGGATTCAGATGTATTCTACCTTCCAGGGAATGATACGTTGATCTATCCAGGCTTAAAAGGTGGACAAATCTGGAACGCGAAGAAAACTCTCAGCTCCACGGATGACGAATTGGATCCTTGGGATCTTCAAACTAATCAATCCGGATTTACACCGGTCGATACTTCGAGTACTTCATTTCATTGGAAAAGATTCAAACAGGGACAGGAAATTGTCAATACAGTTAACAGAATTGGACTGATTGCGAAAAACAACAATTCTGCTACTGAAAACTGGAAAATGTACTATTCAGGAGGAAATGACGCTCATGGTTCCTTCAATTATTCAAATACAGATGACTTTGCTTCACTTGGCTCTATTTCGAACAATGCAGTCGGAAAGATCTCGACTGCAACCTATTGTCCAAATGGGATGGGAACAAATGGTATTCATGTTCTGGATGCCTTGAACAAAGGAAGATCAACTTTGACAGATGGGCCTATCATCGCCGCATCACTTTCGAAAAATGGGAATAACGATCCGGAGGTTTTCATGGGCGATGACACCCGACTTGATATTAACACAGTAGACGATCAGTATGTAGTTATTGATGCCGCTACTACAGCTGAATTTGGTTCGATCAGGAGATTAACCGCCATCTTAGGAACCGAAGCGGGAGAAAGTAAAAAGATTCTTACGCTATCGGACTCAACCGGCACTTTTAGTCTAAGCTACAAATTGACGGACCTGATTGATTCCATTGTTCCAGGGTTCATCTTGCCTCAGGAGAAATATATGTACATCAGGTTTGAAGCGGAGTCTTACAGAGATTATTCTTTCGAAATTTATCAGAATCTTCAGTATGAAGTATTTCACACGGTTACCAATCCGATCTGGTTCAAATATGATGATCAAGCTTTAACCAATGAAATCGAAGAAATCGATATAAAGCTATATCCTAATCCTACTTCCGATATAATAACTTTGGAAACGTCACTGGATAATGGACGATTGACCATTAAAGGATTAGACGGAAAGATCATTGATGAAAGGAAAATCTTCAAGGGGAAAAATCAAATTGATTTCCAAAATTATTCCTCTGGAATTTATGTTTTCACTGTGCAATTCAATAATGGGTTGATCAGTAAAAAGATCATCAAATTGTAAACCTGCGAATTGAACCGTTAAATCAACGATTTCAGCAGTTCAATAATTCACAGAATATTGACAAGGAATTTCAGTTTGTCGTGCTCTTTATTCCGTAAATTTAATGCGCTAAACTGCGCACAATTATGAACCATTCTTTTTTAGGGAAAGTTGCTTTCCTTATTTGCACGACTTTATCTGTTTCCTTTTCAGTCAACAGTCAGATCACTGTTAATAATGGGTACACTGCCCAACAGCTGGGAAATAACCTGGCTGGAAACAATGTCAATATCTACAACGCCACAATATCGGGGGGAGCCATTCAATATGGTCTTTTTCAGTATACCGGTACTGATCTTGGATTGAATTCAGGGGTGATCTTAAGTACAGGAAGTATTTTTGATGCTGTTGGCCCCAATAATCAGGGAGGAACATCGACGAATGTTGGAGGTCCCGGTAATGCAGATCTGACAGCATTAGCAGGTTTTCAAACCAACGACGCAGTTGTTTTCAACTTTGACTTTGAAGTTCAGGGTGATGAGATCGAATTTAAGTTTGTCTTCCTTTCTGAAGAATACAACGAATACGTAAACTCTGGTTTTAATGATGTATTTGCTTTTTACATCTCTGGACCGGGAATTACTGGTCAACAAAATCTCGCTGTTGTACCAGGAACAACCACTCCAGTTACGATCAACACTATTAACAACAATTCCTTCTGGCAGTTTTACAACGATAATACGGACAACGGAACCAACATCGAGTATGACGGTTTCACCACGTTGATGACTGCTTCAAAGTCAGGATTGCAACCATGTGGGATCTATACTTTATCTCTAAGAATAGCAGATGGTAGTGACTCCGCATTCGACTCGGCGGTACTACTTCAAGAAAACTCTTTGGTTCAATCGAACATTTCAGCTTCGAGCAATACTTTTTCTGGAAACAATACCGCATTGGAAGGATGTATCGAAGCAAGTTTCACATTTGCACTGGATAGTGCACTTTCGTATGATGTAACTATTCCGATTGGAATTGGCGGTACAGCTACAAATGGCGTAGATTACAGCTTCATTGATAATTTGATCACTATCCCTGCGGGACAATTGTCCTCTACCCTAATCATTGATGCCGTAGCAGATGGTTTGACAGAAGGACAAGAGGTGGTTGAGCTTTATTTCACTCCTTCTCCGTGTGAACCTGTGGATACCGTTTTGTTGTATATTGATGATTACATTCCTCTTGAATACAATGTCGATCCTACTGATGTGACATGTTTCGGAGCAGATAACGGTCAAGTTGACCTCACTGTTTCCGGTGGTATTGCACCATATACACTTACATTGACTGACTCTTTAACTGGAGATGTGAATTCCTACACCACCTTTCCTGTTTCCGGACTTACACCCGGAACGTACTATGTCGACGTGATCGATGGTTATGGATGTTCTGCAGAGGATATTATCGCTGGAAACATCTTTGATGCAGGTACCACATTCATTCCTGATGGTCAGGGAGGTTCGTACAGCAGCACCATAAATCTGGGAGGATTCGGGGCATCTCAAACGATTCAAAGTCCCGATCAGATTCAGTCAATCTGTGCCACTCTTGAACATTCAAGAATTGGAGAATTAGAGATAACATTGACGGCACCAAATGGTCAAATAGTGACTTTGAAAGAACAACCTGGTGGAGCAACCTGTAATCTTGGAGAACCTTGTGCTGTTGGTCCTACCGATGGTGGTTCAGGAAACTCGAACACGGATCCCGGCATTGGATACAATTATTGTTGGCAGACCATTTCTACCTATGCAACGATGGTTGGTGAATCGAACAACTTTACATACACGTATACAAACCCATGTGACGGAAGTCAGCAGAGTGATAAATATCTCCCATCAGGATCGTATCAACCCTACGAAGGATTTGACAATTTTATTGGTGCGCCATTGAACGGAGGTTGGACAATTACCGTTACTGACCACATTCCTAATAACAACGGTTATATTTTTGATTGGAGCATTGTCCTTCAGGCTGATCCACCAGATTCAGTATTTACTATTTTGGAGCCTGCTGGACCAGCTATTTCACATACAAGCGTTTCTCCTGCTTGTGGTGCATCCAATGGTTCCATCAACTTAACAGTAACAGGGACAGGACCATTCACTTATTTGTGGAACAACGGTACCACAACCCAAGACCTCACTAATATCCCTGCAGGAGCTTATGCCGTGACAATTACCGGTCCGAATGCATGTACCTATTCTTATGAGGTAGATCTTTCGAACAACGGAACTTTGACTATATCAGGTGTTGTAACCAATGAAGTTTGTGCATCCCAAAACAACGGAGCTATTAATGTCACGGTTGCGGGAGGAACAGCTCCAATTTCATACAACTGGTCGAACGGCTCAATAGCTGAAGATATTTCAGGATTGTCACCTGGATCATATACTGTAAACGTGACCGACGCTACAGGATGTTTAGGTGTACAAACGTACAATGTCCTAGGAGCATCAAACATCAATATTTCTGGAACCACGGTGAATGAAACGTGTGGTGACGAAGACGGATCTATCTCTGTAACGGTGAATGGTGCAGTTGCCCCAATCAATTATTCATGGAGTAATGGCGCAACAACTGAAGATCTTGACCAGATCACTCAAGGAACTTATGTTTTAAATCTTACCGATGCCAACGGCTGTAGTGCGACTGCTTCTTATAGCATCGTTAACCTGGTTGGTAACTGTGTACCAAACTGTGATCTCGCGATCACCAATCAAACGGTTACGAATGAATCTTGTGGAAATTCAAACGGGTCAGTTAATATCACAGTATTTACTACCAACGGACCTGCGCAATACTTATGGAATAATGGTGCAACCACAGAAGACATCAGCGGACTTCAAGTTGGTACTTATGCGGTGACCATCACGGACAATGAAGGTTGTACAGTCAATCAGCAATATACAGTGAGTAATCAGTCTGGCACCCTTTCAATAACTGGAATTAACACAACCAATGAAAACTGTGGGAATAACCAAGGTGGAGCAGACGCTACAATTACGGGAGGTGTCCAGCCTTATTTTTACTCATGGTCAAATGGGGCAACAACTCAGGATCTGAATGGTGTTGCGGCAGGTACTTATACCCTTACCGTGACTGATGCATCTGGATGTTCGGTTTATCAAACAGTAACTATTCAGAATATCTCTGGAACTCTTACACAAACCTATGGAAATGCAGTGAATGAAGTTTGTTCAAATTCAGCAGGATCGATCGATATTCAAATTTCCGGAGGACAAACTCCATATACGTATTTATGGAGTAACGGAGCGACAACTCAAGATCTAACAGGTCTTACTGCAGGAACTTACTCTTGTGCAATTACTGATAATAATGGTTGTACGATTAATACACCAGTCTATACGGTTGGAAACAATTCAGGAACCCTAGCAATTACGAACATTGACACTGACAACGAAATATGTACGAATGGACTTGGTGATATTACAGTGACCATTTCGGGAGGAACGGCACCATATACATTCCTTTGGAATACAGGGGCAACAACGCAAAACCTTCCTAATCTATCCGCAGGAACCTATTCATTGACAGTCTCTGACAACTCAGGTTGTTCGTTGAACAGCGGAAATCTGGTTATCCTGAATGAAAGTGGAACACTACAGTTAACCGGAGTGTCGACCTTTGATGAATTGTGTGGAAATGGAACCGGGTCTATCAATGTCAGCGTTACAGGTGGAACAGCACCTATATCGTATTTATGGAGCAATGGATCTACCTCACAGGATATTACCAATCTTTCCGCTGGAGACTATTCACTGGTAATCACGGATGTAAATAACTGTCAAATTGATGTCAGCACATCCATTAACAATGATCCAGGTAGTTTAACTATCGATAACATGGTGACTACTAATGAACTTTGCGGACAGATGAATGGTGCCATAAATCTTGTCTATTCCGGAGCTGGTGCACCTTCCTCATTTAACTGGTCGAATGGAGCTACTTCAGAAGACATCACTGGAATTTCTGCAGGAACATACACCGTTACAATAACAGATGTAAATGGTTGTCAGGCAAGCTCAAGTGCTGTTGTAAACAACATTGCCAATGGAATGACGATTGCATCATCCATCGTGGAAAGTGAATTCTGCGGAAACGGTGCAGGTTCAATCAATTTATCGATATCAGGTGGAACTGCGCCATTGACCTACTTATGGAGCAATGGTCAAACGACAGAAGATCTGAGTGGATTATCAAGTGGCATTTATTCGTGTACAATTACAGATGCAACAGGATGTGAATTGAATGCGGGGCCATTTGAAGTGGTAAATTCGCCTGGGACTTTGAATGTATCTGTTCAAAGTATCATTAACGAGGTTTGTGGAAATAACGGTGGTTCAATTAACGCTGCTGTAACAGGTGGAACAGCCCCTTATTCCTACTTGTGGTCAAACGGAGCAACGACTGAAGATATTTCAGGACTTTCTGCAGGAACATATACCTTGAATGTAACCGGAAGCAATGGTTGTACAGATATAGTAAGTGCCGTTATTGACAATTTATCAGGAACACTAACCGCATCTGCTATCATAAATGACGAAATCTGTGGAAACAATAACGGAAGCATTAACCTTACTGTCTCCGGCGGAAATGCCCCTTACACTTATTTATGGTCCAATGGAGCAACCACACAGGATCTTTCCGGTTTATCAGCTGGAAACTTCTCAGTAACTGTTTCAGATGCTTCGGGGTGTTCATTTGCAAGCGGTAATTACGTCGTAAACGACAATTCAGGAAACTTCGACGTAACAGGAATAAACGTAACGAATGAAGTCTGTGGTGACGGCATGGGGTATATTGACCTCATCGTTGCAGGTGCTAACGGAACTGTTTCATATTCATGGAGCAACGGTTCGACCACTCAAGATTTATCTAACCTTTCGTCAGGTACTTATTCGGGAACTGCAACTGATATCTCAGGATGTACGATCAGTTTTTCGGCCAGTGTATTCAATGAAGCGGGCCAAATGAATGCTTCTTCTGTCAACGTCTCTCCTACTTGTAACACAGCAAACGGATCAATCGACCTGACAGTCCTTAATGGATCTGCTCCATTAAGCTTCTTATGGTCCAATGGATCTACTACTGAAGATATCGCATCGATTCAAAGTGGAAACTACACGGTTAACATTACAGACAATAATGGATGTATGTTGACTTACACAACAACATTGTCTGATCAGGGAATACCAACAATCGGGGGTATTTCCATTACGGATGAAACTTGTGGTAACTCAAATGGTTCGATCACAGTGAACGTATCCGGAGGAACTGCACCTTATACCTTCTCCTGGTCAGGTGCAACGTCGAATCCATGCTGTTCATATACGCTGGATATGCAGGATCTCGGAAACAGCTGGAATGGAGCTTCGATCGATGTTCTTGTCGACGGAACCAATGCAGGCAACTTTACGGTATTCGGTGGAGGTCAGAATACGGGAACTTTCAATGTTTGTAATGGTGAAAGCATTGAATTGGTATGGAACCCAGGTGGATTTGATAATGAAGTATCATTCGATCTTCTTGATGGATCAGGAAATATTGTCTTCTCACAAGGCGCAAGTCCTGCTCCAGGGACCATTTTCACAGGCACAGGATCATGTGTTGCACAACCTTTAACAGGTCCTTCAATCACGAATTTACAAGCTGGAAACTACAATGTCACAGTTACAGACGCAAACGGATGTCAGGATAGCACTGTGATTACTGTTAATAATACCTCAGGAAATTTACAGATCACTTCTGAAGTCGTTTCAAATGAAACATGTTCTGACAATAATGGTTCGATTAACATTTCGGTTTCAGGGGATGCTCCATTTGTGTATTCATGGAACAATGGTTCAGTTTCTCAGGATCTAAGTGACCTAAATGAAGGCCTCTACACTGTTACTATTTCTGATCAATCAGGATGTTCATTGACGGAATCGTATACGATCATTAATATCACCAATGGACTGGTACTTGACAATGTTGTGATTTTAGAAGACAACTGTGGACTAGGAACAGGATCGATCGATATCTCTGCTTCTGGAGGAGTTGGACCATTGTCTTATATCTGGAACAACGGGTATACCGCAGAAGACATTTCAAACTTAGCAGCCGGAACTTATAGCGTAATCATCTCAGATGGCTCGAATTGTTCACTCGAAGAAACTTTTGTTGTCACCAATAATACAGGTACTCTTGTTGTTTCGGATGTGACCTCGAATGAAACATGTGGTTCCGGAAACGGAACAATTGACCTTACAGTAACCGGAGGGGTTGCACCTTATACTTTCGACTGGTCAAACGGTGCTGCAACGGAGGACCTTGGAGGACTAAACAGTGGATCTTACGAGGTTGTGATCACAGATAATAACGGATGTATCTTCTCGTCGAGTTATTCGGTTATTGCGGCAAGTAGTGGTATACTTCTAACGGCTACTACGACTGGCGATAACTGTGGAAATAATTCAGGCGCCATCAACCTAACGGTATCGGGAGGTACATCTCCTTATACTTATCAATGGTCAAATGGACCTACAACTCAGGACATGAACAATCTTTCTTATGGTCCTTACACTGTTGTTGTAACAGATGCCAACGGATGTAGCGAAACGGCAACCTACGCGGTTCAGTCTACCGGAAATATCAACCCATCAAATGTGGTGATCACTCCAGAAACCTGTGGAAATTCAAACGGAGGAATAAACCTTTCGTTTGCCGGTCCAGGCCAGCCAAATCAATATTTGTGGAGCAATGGTGCGACAACTCAAGACATCACAAATGTACCTTCCGGTTGGTACTGGGTTGAAATGTCAACGACATTTGGTCCGGGTGGTGGATGTACTGTTATGGACTCTTTCTTTGTTGCTTCTACTCAAGGAACTTTATCAATTGATTCTTTGATTGTCACTCATGAAACCTGTTCATCTGGAAATGCAGCAATTAACGCATATATTTCTGGTGGAACCGCTCCTTACAGCTACCTTTGGTCAAATGGGTCAACGACAGAAGATCTATCTGGAGTATCGGCAGGAACATTTGCTTTAGTTGTTACGGATAATAATGGTTGTGAATCAACATTATCTGAGGAAATCCTTAATCTGACTTATGGGTTTGGTGTTTCTGCTTCCATCATTGCCAACGAGCAATGTGGTGATGCATCAGGAGCGATCGATGTTACCATTTCAGGTGGTTCTGCTCCATATCTTTACTTATGGAATAACGGAGCGACAACTGAAGATCTAAGCGGATTAAATGGTGGAACCTATTCCCTAACAGTCACAGACAACAATGGTTGTTCTGTAGATAATGAATTCGTTGTTACCAATAATACGAATGGTTTTGAGATCACTTCATCAGTTATCGACGAAACTTGTGGAAATCAAAATGGAGCAATTGACCTTACAATTTCAGGAGGTTCTTCTCCGATCACTTTCAACTGGTCGAATGGATCTACTACAGAAGATCTGAGTGATTTATCAGGAGGAAACTATACATGTATAGTAACAGATAATACTGGATGTATCATTAACATTGATGAAACTGTGCAATCGTTCAGCTCGACATTTACAATGGGCACGGCGATCATTACAGATGAAAACTGTGGTGATGCTACCGGTAGTATTGAACTTAACCCAACCGGAGGAACGGCACCTCTTACCTATTCATGGGATCTATCGAATCCATGTTGTTCATACACGCTGAACATGTATGACTTAAATAACAACGGATGGGGAGGAACACCAACGCCAGGAGTCATTGTATCTGTAAATGGAAATGTAGTTGGAACGTACATGGTTCCAGTTGGAAACGGTAACTCATTTGAATCAGTGACCATTCCAGTTTGTACAGGAGATGAAATAAGCTTCGAATATGTCGCAGCAAACCAGAATCAAAACAACACTTATGAAGTTCTTGATGGAGATGGGAATGTGATCTTTGAAGATGGACCTAATCCACTTGCCGGAGTTGCATTCACAACAACTTCATCGTGTTCTTCTCCAAATGTAAATGCCTTGACAGGTTTGAACGCTGGTGATTATCCTGTTACTATTACGGACGCATATGGTTGTCAGGTGACAGATGTCTTCACTGTCAATAATATTACAGGAGATTTTGCTGTTACAACAACATCTGTAGGAACAATTTGTAATGGGGATCAGGGATCGATTGATCTTACAGCTACAGGTGGAACATCACCTTATACCTACCAATGGTCCAATGCTGAGACCACGGAGGATCTAACAACTCTTACTGCTGGATCTTATGATGTAACGGTAACGGATAACGTGGGTTGTATGATCAACGAGACAATTGTGGTAGGCAATACTGGCAATTCAGTTGACTATACAGGAGTTGTGATTTCACATGCTACATGCGCAACTTGTAACGATGGTTCGATTGATATCAGCCTAGCTGGCAACTCAGCTCCTTATACCTTCTCTTGGTCAAGCTCTGAAACGACAGAAGATATTTCAGGTCTTACCCCTGGTGATTATTCGGTTAC
>SBFR01000154.1 GCA_006227105.1 Bacteroidota bacterium | reverse complement strand
TAAGATTTATGCGATTAATAGTAGAAAATATAGGGGTAATTGATACTGAAAAACCATTGGATATTTCATTGGTTCTTGTAAACAATGATTCGAATCCCAAAGCTTGGTACGTAGATAATCCAAGATTTGAGCCTGTAATGGCCAATGGTTTTACCGGTTCGGTGGAGCAAGGAGGTTCGGTGAACTTCAGGAACATCTATTTTAACCCTCACGGACATGGAACCCATACAGAATGTGTTGGTCATATAACGAATGAAGTATATTCCGTAAATCGGACCTTAAAGAACTTCTTTTTTTTAGCTCAGGTGATTACTGTAGAGCCTGAGATCAGAACAAATGCTGATGATGGAATTAAGGATCTTGTCATCACTCGAAAGGCCTTAAATGGAATCCACTTTATGGAGAACGCTGAAGCCATTATTATCCGCACATTACCAAATACTGAAGATAAGAAGTCAAAAAATTACTCCAATACGAATCCCGCTTTTCTTGATCTGGATACCATAGAACTTCTTGCACCAGATAGGATCAAGCATTTACTAATTGACACACCGTCTGTCGATCGTGAAAATGACGGTGGGCTCCTGTCGTTTCATCATAAGTTTTGGAATACAGGAGGAGAGATTCGATTCGACAGAACGATCACTGAGCTGGTATATGTAAATAATGAGATCCAGGATGGACTTTATGTGCTTGAATTGCAGATGGCATCTTTTGAAAATGACGCTGCTCCTTCTCGTCCAGTGTTGTATCGAATTGAATCCAAATAAAAAAGGTTGACTTTCGTCAACCTTCGTTTAGTAGTAAGTTAGTTTTCACTAGTATTAACAACAAACTTCCTTTAAGTAGTATTCGGAAGTAATTATCTAATGCATTTTTGTTTAAAAAAACAGGTTACTTCTTATGGGTAACTTCGTTACAATTTTTGAATGTTGTAGACCAAAGAACTGTTATACTCTTAATCAAACTAGAAAATGAAAACTGCCTCTCCAAGCAGTGGGTCTTTCAACATGTCAAAGTCCATAAGAAGATAACCTGGTTTTTTTCTCCTTATTTCTGAATCAAACATACGCAACTATTCCAACCAAATATTTGCAAATGAATATTCGGGTCATTCAATTGAACAAAAGCCTGTTATGAATTATTTTCGATTAAAGGTTCTCCAGAATTTTGAAGAAAATGTCTCGTTTTGCGGGACTTAGTGGAACTTCAGACCCATCTTTCATTACTACAGATCCACCATTTCCTTTATCATATCTGTCCACGTAGTCCAGATTGATTAAGTGTGATTGCTGTACTCTTAAAAAATTGTGTCCGGAAAGAAGGGTTTCATACTCCTTCAAGGTTTTTGAAACAAGTATTTTTTTTCCACCCGTTAGGAAGAAGGAAGTATAATTTCGATCCGCTTCACAACGGATAATATTATCCAACTCCACCACGTGTACGCTTTCTTGTGTTTTCAGGACAAGTCTGCGTTTCATCGATGGATTGATGTTATTTTGAAGGGCTTCGAACTGGATCTCCTCTTTTTTGTCATCAACTGCTTTGATCGCCTTTTCAACTGCAGCTTTCAATTCTGTTTGATCGATCGGCTTCAGGATGTAATCAAGTGCACTGAATTTGATGGCTTTGATCGCAAATTCCTCGTGAGCTGTTATAAAAATGAGTTCAAAATTTTTCTCTTTCAAGCCTTTTAAAAGGTCAAAGCCTGTACCATCAGGCATTTGAATGTCAAGGAAGACAATATCCGGATCGTTTACTTCGATCGATTCAATTCCTGAAGAGACGTTATTTCCCCCTTGAATTGCTTCGATATCAAGACCAAAAGAATTAATCATTTTAACGATTAGTTCTCTTGTACGGTTCTCATCATCAATGACTAAGGCCTTTTTCATGTGGTTAATTAAGAGATTCAGTTCTGTATGGTAACGAAATTAAAACTTTTGTTCCGGTTTGCAAGGATTTGTTATAATCTTCTATTTCCATGCGTCCTTCCGTTTTGTATTTTTTATTGAGATTATCAATGCGCTCCTTTGTTATTTTCATCGCCATACTCTTGTGAGCCTTACTCTTCTTGTTTTTCTCGGAACCCTTTCTACCCACACCATTGTCAATGATATTGATACAAAGCATATCGTCCTTTTTTTCGAAGCTCACGTGAATGAAACCGCCTTCCACATTGTGCAGCTGTCCGTGCTCGATCGCATTTTCAATAAAAGGTTGAGTGATCATTGGAGGAATCACCGCATTTTCGAATAACAATTCTTCTGAACAGTCGATAGAATATTCAAAGCGTTCTTCAAATCTTAGCTTTTGCGTTTCAAGGTATTTTTGAAGGATTTCTACCTCTGTTTCTATTGGGATAAATTCTTTGGGAGAATTTTCGAGGATCAGTCGCATCAATCTGGAAAAGTTGACCAGAAACTTTGATGAATTCTCGGTATCATTTTCATAGATGTAACTCTGAATAACCGACATCGCATTAAAGACGAAATGCGGGTTCATCTGTGCGCGTAATAATGTTTGCGACATTTCGGCTTCTCTTTGCTGCTGTTTAATTACGGTCTGATTCCACCTGAAAAAGACAATGATCCCTGCCAAACCGATAATAATGAAGAAGGCCACGATAATATACCATTGGAAGTTGGACCTTAATTCGGCATTTTCAAGTTGTGTCGCGGTAAGTGCTTTTTCCTGTCTTTGTCTTTCGATGGAATCTGATTGAAGAATAATGAGTCGTTCTCTTTGTTCTGAGCGATATAATTCATTCAGCTCGGCAATTTTCGTTGCAGCTTGAAGTGTACTGTTACTATCCGTATAGTTCGTATACAACTCCAGATATTTCATCGCTTCTTTGGTTTTACCGATATCCTTGTATACGCTCGACATTACTCTATACGTATTATAGATCTGATTTCTTGAACCAAAGAGCTTACGGATCTCAATGGACCGCTCGAGATAATTTAGTGCATTGGCATATTTCTTTTGTTTTTGAAATACCGTTCCTACATTGTGATAGACACCGGCGATCATTTCCTTATTTCCAGTGGATTCATAATAAACCAGTGCCTGGTTCAAATTAGTCGAGGCAAGATTGTAATCTTTTCGTTCTCGGTGGATCATCCCGAGTATGTTATGCGCTTCACCTAGACCATTATAATCATTGATTAGGGAAAGAAGATCAATTGCTTTTTCCGTGGTTGAAATTGCCTTTTTGAAATCTTTTTTCTCGAAATACACATAACCGAGATTGGACAATGCCAATCCCATTTGACGGTTGTCATAGACCTTAGAGGCAAAAAAATAGGATTGTTCGAAAAAGTCTTTAGCTGCGTCAAGATTGAAAATTGCACGCTGTGAAACCCCTAACTCACGATTATATCGGGCCAATCGAACAAGATCATTTACTTCTCTTGCCAATTGTTCACTGATCATGTTTTTCGAAACGCTTATTTCAAGCTGACCGAAATAGGCATATACCTTTGCCTGGGTATTGAAGCTTTCAGCGAGCGCACTCTTATTTGAAGTCCTTCTTGCATATTGTATGGCCTGATCGGTATAGAATAAGGCAGAGTCTTTATTGTTCTGAAGCATGAAGTTCAAGGCAATATAATTTTCTGCTTCAGAGATCTTTGCATTACTTCTTTTCTTTTTTGCAATCCTTAGGGCATATTTCAAATAAAAATCGGCAGTCTCAAACTCCAGCAAACTACTATGGTAATAGCCTAAATGACGATAGATCTTGAACGTTACCTGTTCTGACCCAAGTTTATTCAGAAACTGTTGACAACCCAGAATATCTCTGAAATATTCCTCTTGCCTACCCATCAATTCGTTGATCTCAGCACAAAACATTAAGGTGCTGTATCTAATCGAATCTCCATAGGATCGACTCTTGGTCAGTAAAATATCTTTCAGGGAATCCGCCTTGTGAATATTGTGTTGAGCATAATACTCACCGAGAGATAGTAATCGCAGGAATTGTTTGGTCTCATCTTTTTCCTTTCGGATCGATTCCAGCAACTGTTTTTCTTTGGCCGGTTGAGCATACAACGTCCAAGTCATCGACATAAAAAGAATGACGAGAAGACTGATGGATGTTCTTGCCCTGTTTTGCATAGATTTTTTAAAGTTAATCTTTTGAGTCTTATCTGATATATCACTATAGATTTTGTTCAATTCAGTACCCCGTAAATCGCTTTCCAATTGCTATCTTTACACCCTTAATTTCAAAGATATGGAATACAATTTCAAAGAAATAGAATCGAAGTGGAGAGCGTTTTGGGCAGAAAACAAAACCTACAAAGTGGTGGAGGATCCATCAAAACCAAAATTCTATGTTCTGGACATGTTTCCATATCCTTCAGGAGCAGGATTACACGTTGGTCACCCACTTGGCTACATTGCTTCTGATATCTTTTCAAGATACAAAAAGCTCAAAGGATTCAATGTTTTGCACCCTATGGGGTATGATTCTTTCGGGTTACCTGCAGAACAATATGCGATTCAAACTGGTCAGCATCCAGCTGTTACCACTGAACAGAATATCAATCGTTACAGAGACCAAATGGATAAAATGGGCTTCTGCTATGATTGGGACCGAGAAGTGCGTACATCCTCTCCGGAATACTATAAATGGACGCAATGGATCTTCAAACAATTATTTGATTGTTACTATGACAAAGACCTTAAAAAAGCGGTTCGAATTTCAGAATTGATCAAAAAGTTTGAAACGAATGGTAACACCGGTGTAAATGCTGAAACGGATCTTGAAGAGGATTTTTCAGCATCCGAATGGAAAGGTTTTGATACCGAACAAAAAGAAAAAGTTCTTCAGCATTATCGATTGGCTTATCTGGCGGACAGCTGGGTGAACTGGTGTCCGGCTTTAGGCACTGTATTGGCAAATGATGAAGTAGTAAATGGAGTTTCCGAAAGAGGAGGTCATCCTGTTGAACAAAAGCGCATGCGTCAATGGTCAATGAGGATCAAAGCCTATGCAGATCGACTTTTGGAAGGACTGGATCGCGTGGATTGGTTTGAATCCATCAAGGAGCAGCAACGCAACTGGATCGGAAAATCAAAAGGAGCCTCTGTCTTCTTTAGTCTTGAAAAGGGAGATGATAAGATCGAGGTATTCACGACTAGACCTGATACAATATACGGAGTGACGTTTATGGTATTGGCACCTGAACATCCATTAGTAGAAAAGATCACGACTTCCGAATTCAAGGATAAAGTAGAAGAATATAAAAAGATGGCGTCCCTGAAAACGGAGCGAGATCGCCAGTCAGACGTGAAGAACATTACAGGGCAGTTTACAGGGGCATATGCGCTTCATCCATTCACGGGAGATAAAGTACAGATCTGGATCGGTGATTACGTTCTTGCTTCATATGGTACAGGGGCTGTTATGGCCGTACCTTGTGGTGATCAAAGAGATTTTGATTTTGCGACGCATTTCGGTCTGGAGATCAAGAACATTTTTCAGGACATAGATATTTCGGAAAGGGCATATTCCGAAAAGGATGCTTTGATTGCAAATTCAGACTTTTTGAATGGTTTATCAGCGAAGGAAGCAATTGAAGTAGCGGTTGCGAGGATCGAACAAATGGGGATTGGTAAAGGAAAGGTTAATTTCCGTTTGAGAGATGCAGTTTTTTCGAGACAACGCTACTGGGGTGAGCCTTTCCCGGTTTGTTATAAAAATGAGATTCCATATCTGATCGATGACAAAAATCTTCCGGTGGAATTGCCTGAAGTAGATAAATTTTTGCCGACAGAGGATGGTGAACCACCTCTTGCAAGAGCGCATAAAGATGCCTGGAATTATTTCGAAGGCGATCGAATGGAATACAATACAATGCCGGGTTGGGCTGGAAGCTCCTGGTATTTCCTAAGATATCTCGATCCAAAGAATGAAAACGAATTCGCAGCGAAGGATAAGATCGACTATTGGGGCAACGTTGATTTGTACGTAGGTGGTTCTGAACATGCGACAGGGCACTTGCTTTATTCACGTTTCTGGACCAAGTTCTTATTTGATCTGGGTTATATTCCTTTTGATGAGCCATTCAAGAAGATGATCAATCAGGGAATGATCCTAGGGAGAAGTAGTTTTGTATATAGGATTAAAGACTCCAACAAGTTTGTTAGCAGTAGCCTAAAAGATCAATATGATGTAACTCCAATTCATGCCGACATTAGCTTGGTTGAAAATGACAAGTTAGATATCGAAGGATTTAAATCCTGGAGACCTGAATTTAAAAATGCGGAGTTTATTACCGAAGCTGATGGATCCTATGTATGTGGACATGAAGTAGAAAAAATGTCCAAATCAAAGTTCAATGTTCAGACTCCGGATGAGCTTGTAGAAAAATTCGGCGCAGATACCTTAAGAATGTATGAGATGTTCCTGGGGCCGGTTGAACAAAGTAAACCATGGGATACAAAAGGGATTAATGGCGTACATAACTTCTTAAGAAAACTATGGCGTTTGTTCCATGATCAAAATGGAGATGTTTGTTTAAGCTCGGATCAGCCTTCAAAAGAAGCCCTCAAAACATTGCATAAAACGATCAAGAAGATCACAGACGATCTTGATCGATTCTCTTTGAATACCGGCGTTTCAAATTTCATGATCTGTGTGAACGAATTAACAGATCAAAAATGCAACAACAAGACCATCCTGGAACAGCTGACCATTTTATTGTCTCCTTATGCTCCGCATATTTCAGAAGAGTTATGGATCAAGTTGGGTAATGAGCCTGGAACAGTGACCTTTGCAAAATTCCCTGAGTTCAATGAGGAGTACATGAAAGAATCTTCATTTGAATATCCCGTTTCTTTTAATGGTAAAATGCGTTTTAAAGTGGATTTATCACTTGAATTGAACCCTAAGCAAGTTGAAGAACATGTTCTTGGATTGGAAGAGGCTGGTAAATGGCTTGAGGGGAAATCACCAAAGAAGGTCATCGTTGTACCTGGTAAAATTGTGAATATCGTTGTGTAATAAGGTGAAATTCATTAATTTGGGTTGATTGTTTGCTTAGGCATTTATGGCATACAGTTTGTTAGATAAAAAATCTAAATCCTAAAATTATGAAACGGGCTTTATTTTTTACGGGACTTCTTGGGCTGGCAGTGATGATGACCAGCAGTACGCAGGTAA
>SBFR01000222.1 GCA_006227105.1 Bacteroidota bacterium | reverse complement strand
CAATTGAATGTTTTTGCCAACGACCTTAGTACTGGAGTATACACATATACACTAGTTGCAGACGGCAAAGTGGTGGCCACCAAAAGAATGGTGAAGGAGTAAGATAAAAGATAAACCCCGACCATTGAGTCGGGGTTTTTTTATATCAATCCTTCTTTTCGAATTTCTTCATTGACAGTTTCCAATTCCTTAAAAAACTCTTCACCGTATGCACGTATAAGTGGCTCTTTCAAAAAACGGAAAACCGGTACATCCAGCTTTTCGCCGCATGCACAAGCAGGCGCACAAATCGGCCACTCATCGTAGGCCAATGCTTCGAATTCTGTGTATTTCTTTACTCGGATCGGATACAAATGACAGGAGATCGGCTTTTTAAAATCGGTTTTCCCTTCCAGATATGCTTGTTCAACTGCGCACTTTGTAATCCCCTGTTCATCGAAATACACGAAGGCACATTCGGCTCCGTTAACCAGGGCTGTTACGGGTTCATTGTCATCATCCATATAGAATACACCGGTTTTTTCAACTTCAGCAATTCCCTCCGGACGCATGTACGGTTTTATAGCTTCTAGATTATCTTCCAACTGATCTACTTCTTCAAATGTCAGGGGCGCACCAGCGTCACCCTCAACACAACAAGCTCCTTTACAAGCATTCAGATCACAAACGAATTTGCGTTCAAAAATCTGCGTGGAGACCACTTTATCCTTCACTTCAACCAGCATAATCTTCTTTTTTGCAAAGATAGGTCGAATAAGGGATTTCCCGAAAAGAGTTGGAATTTTAAAAAAGTGTAGTATATTTGCATCACATTTACATACAGAATGAAGTTAAATGAGGGGACGAAAGTCCCCTCTTTTCATACCAAATGATTAGTAAAGAAAAGGTAATAGCGCTGGCAGAAGAAAGAATGAATGAACTGGACAATGGTTTATTCATCGTTGATCTTTCTATTTCTGCAACCAATGTTATTCATCTGGAAATTGACAAAACAGAAGGTGGTGTAAGTGTAAAGGATTGTGTATCGGTATCTCGAAATATTGAACACAACCTTGATCGTGAAGCGGAGGATTTTGAGCTGCATGTTTCTTCTGCAGGTCTTGACAAACCATTAAGGGTCCTGGCCCAGTATGTGAAGAACATCGGCAGAACAGTAGATGTAAAGCTGCAGAATGGTGAAAAGTTGGAGGGGGAGCTGAAAGCAGTGGATGAGCAAACGATCACAGTTGAAACTTCTCGTAAAGAAAAGATCGAGGGTAAAAAGAAAAAGGAATTAGTCGTGGAAGCGCATGTGCTTCCATTTGCTGATATAAAAGAAACAAAAATTGTTATTTCATTTAAATAGGTAAACATGAACAGCCTTGAATTAGTTGAGTCCTTTTCGGAGTTCAAAGAATTGAAAAGCATCGACAAGCAGACGATGCAGCATGTATTGGAAGATGTGTTCCGTTCCATGTTGAAGAAGAAATTCAACACGGATGAGCACATTGACATTATTGTGAACATCGACAAAGGAGACGTACAGATCTTCCTGAACAAAGAGATCGTAGATGATGGAGAAGTGGAAGATCCAAATACGGAGATCGCTTATTCTGATGCTATCAAGATCGAACCAGATTTCGAGATCGGGGAAGAGGTAACTGAAGAATTCAAATTTGAAGACTTTGGACGCCGTAACATTCTTTCTCTTCGTCAGAACTTGATCTCAAGAATTCTTGAACTTGAAAAAGATCATTTGTATAAGAAGTACAAAGAAAGAATCGGTGAGATCATTACTGGTGAAGTATATCAGGTATGGAAGAAAGAGATCATGGTCTTGGATGATGAAGGAAATGAATTGATCCTTCCAAAATCTGAACAGATCCCATCTGATTATTTCAAGAAAGGAGAGGCAGTTCGCGCAGTAGTTGCGAAAGTAGATATGCGTAACAGCTCTCCAGTGATCATTCTTTCAAGAACAGCTCCTGAATTCCTTGAGCGTTTGTTTGAGTTGGAAGTTCCGGAAGTATTCGATGGTTTGATCACGATCAAAAAGATCGTTCGTGAACCGGGAGAAAGAGCAAAGGTGGCGGTTGAATCATACGATGATCGTATTGATCCGGTTGGAGCATGTGTTGGTATGAAGGGGTCAAGAATTCATGGTATCGTTCGTGAATTGCGCAACGAGAACATCGATGTGATCAACTTTACAACGAATCCACAGCTATTGATCCAAAGAGCATTGTCTCCTGCGAAGATATCTTCTATTGATATCTCAGAAGAAGACAGCAGAGCAAAAGTATATTTAAAGCCTGATCAGGTTTCATTAGCGATCGGTAAGGGTGGACATAATATCAAATTGGCAGGAAAGCTTACAGGATACGAACTTGACGTTTACCGTGAAGGTGAAGTGGATGTTGAGGACGTAGATCTAGAAGAATTTGCTGATGAGATCGATGGATGGATCATCGATGAATTAAAAGCGATCGGATTGGATACGGCGAAAGCGGTTCTTGAAATGAGTGTCGGAGACCTTGTTCAACGTACTGATCTTGAAGAAGAAACAATTGAAGAAGTGATGAAAATACTAAGGGCTGAATTCGAATAATTCGGCCTTTAACAGTATCTTGTAGAGCGATTTCAAAAACAATAAAGAAGGACGCAAAAGTTTATGGGTAAACCAATAAGATTAGGAAAGGCAGCGGGAGAACTCAATGTGGGTATCTCAACGCTTGTTGATTTCCTGGGATCGAAAGGTGTCAAGATCGACATCAACCCGAACACAAAGTTGGAAGAGGAGCATTATGACCTTCTCCGCAAAGAATTTGCTGCTGATCAGAACATGAAAGAGCAGTCGAAATTCACTACGGTAAAGAAAGAAAAAAGAGAGACGATTTCGATCAGAGATAAGTCTCAGGACGATGCTCCTGAAACGACTCCTGAAGAGGAGGAAAATGAGCCGATCAGTGTAGAAGAGATTAAAAGAGCTGTTCTTGAGACTCCGGAGCCTGAACCTGAAAAAGAAGCGGATGATAAACAAGATATCAAGGTTTCTGTAGTAGGAAAGATCGATCTTGAATCGATCAATACAAAGACTCGTCCGGATAAGAAGCAGGAAGAGGTTGAGGAAAAGCAACCTGAAGCGAAAGAAGAACCGAAACCTGAACCGGTTGAAGAGAAGAAAAAAGAAGAAGCAGCCCCTGCGAAAGAGGAGATCGAGACCATTCGAGTTGAACGTAAGACGCTTTCTGGCCCAACAGTTTTAGGAAGAATCGAGTTACCGGTAGATAAGCCAAAAACGCCTTCTCAAAAAGCGAATGACGATAGTAATGAGGCGCGCCGTAAGCGTAAGCGCATTAAGAAGATCGACGTAAACAAAGCCGCCGATACAAATCAGAATACAGCGAACAAAGGGAACTTCAAAAAAGGAGGCCCTCGTGTTGATAAACCTGAGATCTCTGAACAGGATATCCAGAAAGAGATCAAGGAAACCCTTGCCAGATTATCAAATCAAGGAGGGAAATCAAAAGCATCGAAGAACAGAAGAGCAAAACGAGATGTTGTAGCACAGCGTCGTCAGGAGGAAATGCTTCAGGCTGAGCTTGAAGAGAAAGTACTTAAGCTCACTGAATTCGTAACTGTATCTGAACTTGCTTCAATGATGAATGTTTCTCCGACACAAGTAATTTCTGCTTGTATGTCATTGGGGATCTTCGCATCCATCAACCAGCGACTTGATGCTGAAACGATCCAGATTGTTGCAGATGAGTTCGGATATGAAACGCAGTTTGTAAGTGCAGATATTCAGGAAGCAATTCCTGTTCAGGAGGATAAAGAAGAGGAATTGATCTCTCGTCCGCCGATCATCACTGTGATGGGTCACGTTGACCACGGTAAGACCTCATTATTGGATAAGATCAGAAATGCGAATGTAACTGAAGGTGAAGCCGGAGGGATCACGCAGCACATTGGTGCATATTCAGTAACCCTTAAGGATGGCCGAAAAATGACCTTCCTTGATACACCGGGTCACGAAGCCTTTACAGCGATGCGTGCTCGTGGTGCTCAGGTAACCGACGTTGCGATCATTATCGTAGCAGCGGATGACGATGTGATGCCACAGACCAAAGAAGCTATCTCGCATGCTCAGGCTGCAGGTGTGCCAATGGTCTTTGCGATCAACAAGATCGATAAGCCGGGTGCAAATCCAGATAAGATCCGTGAGCAGTTGTCACAAATGAATATCCTTGTGGAAGACTGGGGTGGAAAATACCAGGTTCAGGAAATCTCTGCAAAGCAGAATCTGAACATTGATGAATTGCTTGATAAAGTCTTGTTGGAGGCTGAATTATTGAACTTAAAAGCGAATCCGAACAAGAACGCCCTTGGTACAGTGATCGAATCTTCACTTGACAAAGGAAAGGGATACGTTACAAATATGCTTGTTGAAGCAGGAACGATGAAGATCGGGGATGTCATCCTTGTTGGACGTCATTTCGGTCGTGTTCGTGCGATGCAGGATGAACATGGAAAGAACCTTAAGGAGGCAGGACCTTCTCAGCCGGTTGCGGTATTGGGGATCAATGGTGCTCCAAGTGCGGGTGACAAGTTCCATGTTATGGATGATGAAAGAGAAGCGAAAGCGATCGCAACGAAGCGTGAGCAGTTGTATCGTGAGCAAGGTTTAAGAACAACGAAGCATATTACACTAGACGAAATCGGAAGACGTTTGGCGATCGGAGATTTCAAGGAGTTGAACATTATTGTTAAAGGTGACGTTGATGGATCGATCGAAGCACTTTCTGATTCATTATTGAACCTTTCTACGGAAGAGATCCAGGTGAACATCGTTCACAAAGGTGTGGGAGCGATCTCAGAGGCCGATGTTAACCTTGCTTCAGCATCTGATGCAATCATTATTGGATTCCAGGTTCGTCCTACGTTGGGAGCTAGAAAACTAGCAGAAACTGAACAGATTGATATTCGCTTGTATTCGATCATCTACAAGGCGATCGAAGAGATCAAGTCGGCGATGGAAGGAATGTTATCTCCGGATATCGAAGAAAAGATCATCGGTTCAGCAGAAGTTCGAGAAACATTCAACATTACAAAGGTCGGTACGATCGCAGGATGTTATGTGCTTGATGGATTGATCAAACGTACATCTAAGATCAGGATCATCCGCGATGGTATTGTTATTCACACAGGCCTTCTGGGGTCTTTGAAGCGATTCAAGGATGACGTGAAGGAGGTGAAGAACAACTACGAATGTGGTTTGAATATTGACAAGTTCAACGATATACAGGTTGGAGATATTATTGAGGCCTTTGAAGAAGTAGAGGTAGCAAGAAAACTCTGATACTTGTCAGTTAAAATAAATTCTTTGAAGGGCCATTTTTATGGCCCTTTTTATTTAACATCCTCTCACACTTCGTTTGTGATATAATGCGTAACTTTGTTCTGATTTTAATCAATTGAACATGATTTTAGGAGTTTTTGGCCCTTGGCAGGTGATTGTTATTTTGGCGGTGGTTCTTTTACTTTTTGGAGGTAAGAAGATCCCTGAATTGATGAAAGGCCTTGGTAAAGGGGTAAAGGAATTTAAAGATGCCTCGAAAGGGGAGGAAGTAAACGCAGACGAAAAGAGCAACTAACCTTTTTTGAATGTACAAAACGTTTACTGAAGTAAAGAAAGCGATTTCTTCAGGTGAATCTGTTGTGAATATTGTTGAGGGTTACCTTCAGCGAATTCATGAGCGGGCTCACCTTAATGCATTTTTGGAGGTTTTTGAATCTTCAGCGAAGGAGCAAGCGAAAAAAGTAGACGAAAAAATAGCCAACGGAACAGCAGGCAGACTTGCCGGGATGGTTATTGGCTTGAAAGACAATATTTGTTACAAGGGTCATAAAGTATCAGCTTCTTCCAGAATCCTGGAAGGATTTGAATCCTTGTTCACCGCAACTGCGGTTCAACGATTGTTGGATGAAGATGCGGTGATCATTGGGCGATTGAATTGTGATGAGTTCGCAATGGGTAGCTCCAATGAGAATTCAGCATACGGTCCTGTTAAAAACCCTCTTGACAGCACAAAAGTGCCTGGAGGGTCATCTGGAGGATCAGCTTCTGCTGTGGCAGCAGGAATGTGTACTGCGGCTCTTGGAAGTGATACCGGAGGATCGATCAGACAACCGGCCTCTTTTACTGGAACATATGGCTTGAAACCGACTTACGGAAGGATCAGTAGATATGGTCTAATTGCCTATGCAAGCTCATTTGATCAGATCGGACCATTTACCAATGACCTTTCAGATGCTGCCTTATTACTGGAGATCATGGCCGGGGCAGATGAATTTGATGCAACAGCTTCAGAAAAAGAAGTGTCAAGATATTCTGATATCAAGCAACCTGAATTCAAGAAGATCGCCGTAATTCGTGAAAGCTTCGAAACAGAAGGGATCGACCCTGAAGTGGTGAACCACATGAATGATACGATTTCAAAGTTGAAAGCGAAAGGGCACACCGTTGAAATGGTGTCATTCCCTTACCTTGAGTATATGGTTCCAACGTATTATGTGCTTACGACAGCCGAAGCATCGTCGAATCTTTCAAGATTTGATGGTGTTCATTATGGTTATAGAAGTACAGAAGCAAAAGGGGTTGAGGAGACCTATACTTTATCGCGTTCAGAAGGTTTTGGTCCAGAGGTAAAAAGAAGGATCATGGCAGGAACATTTGTTCTTTCGCATGGGTATTATGATGCGTATTACACCAAAGGGCAAAAAGTTAGAAGAGTTTTGAAGAACAGAACAAATGAAATCTTGAACAACTTTGATTTCATTCTGTTGCCGACAACTCCTTCCACTGCGTTTGGTATTAACGATGTGAAAGACCCAATATCCATGTATTTACAGGATATTTTCACAGTACACGCCAATTTAACGGGAAATCCTGCTATCTCATTACCGCTTGGCAAACACAGCAATGGTTTACCTTTTGGTGTTCAATTGATGGCAGATGACTTTAAAGAAAAAGAGTTGTTTGGAATGGCTCTAGAACTTGAAAATTTATAGAATGTTGAGAATTAAGTTCTTTGTGGTAATGCTGGCAGTTTCCTTTATGGGTATGGGACAAACTCCCGCCCATCTGGTAAAACCGTCTGACACATTGAACAAGGATGCTTTCATCAATACAATAGAACAAAGCTTTTTGTTATTCTATAAGGATTATGCAGGTAAAAAGAGCTACGATTCTTTAATTGCCGAA
>SBFR01000231.1 GCA_006227105.1 Bacteroidota bacterium | reverse complement strand
AATTCCAATCTGGTGTTGGATCAAAGTTCTGAGATCACTGTAATTGAAGCGGATGAATTTGATCGTTCCTTTCTTCGCTTACGACCTTTTGCAACGATAATCACCTCTACTGATCCTGATCATCTGGATATCTATGGTGATGCGTCGTATTTCAGAGAAGGTTTCCAATTATATGCAGACCTTGTAGATCCTGAAGGATTAACTGTTCTTCAAGGCAAACTGGACCTGACGACCAAAGGGGCTCAAAAGCGATACGGCGTTGAGGACCATAATTCAGATGTTTCGGCGCAAAGATTACGCTACGAAAATGGACATTTCCTTTTTGACGTTTCAATAGGTAATGAAACATGGAAGGATGTTGAATTGGGAATCCCTGGAATTCATAATGCCGAGAATGCCCTGGCGGTGATTGCCATGAGTTTGTTTCTTGGAGCGACCGAAGATGAGATCCGTCATGGACTGAAAACATTCAAAGGGGTAAAGAGAAGATTCGAGTACAAAGTTAGAAAGGATGAGCTAGTTTATATAGATGATTATGCTCATCATCCAACGGAGCTCAAGGCATTGATCGATAGTGTGAAAATGCTTTACCCGAACAAACAGATTACAGGTGTTTTTCAACCTCATTTATTCTCAAGGACAAGAGATTTCTTTGACGGTTTTGTGCAAGAGCTTTCTCGTCTGGATGAGACCATACTAATGCCGATTTATCCGGCTCGTGAAGAGCCTATCTCCGGAATTACTAGTGATGCCTTGCTCGAAAAGATCAATTCAGATAATAAAAAGATATTGGATCCTCAAGCAGTGATCGATTATCTGGGGAATCGTAAAGAAGGGATCATTCTCACCATTGGAGCGGGAGATATAGATCGAATTGTTGAACCATTAACGAAGCGACTGTTATGAAGAAGTGGATCAGAATAGGCGCTTGGATTCTTTTTAGTGTAGGGGTCGTTGTGGTGCTTTTCCTGGCGAATCAGGAACAAGGAAATAAAGTACTTGAAAAACCGGATATTTTGATCCATGTAGATGGTGAAAATGCATTTCTAACAGAAGATGAGCTTTTTGCACGCCTTAAATTCAAGGGGTTTATCAAAGAAGGGCAAAAACACGACAAGCTCGATGTTGCTGCCATCGAGTCCTATATCCGAAAGATGTCCGAGGTGAGAGATGTAAGGGTGTTTTCGGGTATCGGAAATTCATGGACCATTGATATAAATGTGCGAAAACCGATCGCCAGGATCTTTAACAAATTTGGTGAAAGTTATTACCTCGATGAAGAGGGTGTGATCGTGAATGTTAGTCCGGTGCATACTGCTCGGGTTGTGGTAGTTACGGGGTTTATTCCGGACAGATTAAACAGCGGTGGAGTACCCGAAATTATTAACAACGATTCTTTGATAACTATTAGAAAACTGGATGATGTGTATCGGATTTCCAATTATGTTTGCAAGGATCCCTTAATGCAATCTTTGATAGGGCAGATTCACATGAAAAAGAACGGTGATTTTGTTCTAGTTCCGTTGGTTGGGGATCAAAAGATCATATTTGGAACGGCTCGTACAGACGAGGAGGTCAGGGAAAAATTTGAGAAGTTGAAGATCTTTTATGAGGAGGCAATTCCTTATGAAGGATGGGACAAATATGAAGAGATCGATCTTAAGTATGGGGATCAGATCGTAGGTAAGAAGCGAAAAGGATATAAAGAAGAAATAGAAAATTGATATGTCACAGATTGTAGTAGGTTTAGATATCGGTACGACAAAGATCGCCTGCTTCGTTGGAAGAAAGAACGAGCACGGAAAGATCGAGATCCTTTCAATGGGTAAAAGCGAATCCCTTGGAGTTATGAGGGGTATGGTTTCGAATATTGAAAAAACCGTACAATCGATCCGTATGGCTGTTGAAGAAGCACAGTCCAGAGTGGAAGGACAGTTGAATATTCGCGTTGTCAATGTGGGTATTGCTGGTCAACACATCAAAAGTTTACAGCATAGAGGGATTCATACTAGAGATAAGTTCGAGGATGAGATCTCACAGACAGATATTGACGCGTTGATCGAAGACATGTATAAGCTTGTGATGCAGCCGGGTGAGGAGATCATTACCGTGCTTCCTCAGGAGTACATCGTTGACAATGAGCAAGGAATAAAGGATCCGATCGGGATGGCTGGAAGACGTCTTGAGGCGAACTTCCATATCATTACCGGACACGTTGGAGCCGTATTGAACATCCACAAGTGTGTGCATAAAGCCGGACTTGAAGTAAAAGAGATCATCCTTGAGCCGATCGCTTCAGCAGAAGCTGTTTTGTCGGATGAAGAGAAGGAAGCAGGTGTAGTATTGGTAGATATCGGTGGTGGTACTACTGACGTTGCGATCTTCCATGAAGGAATTATTCGTCATACGGCGGTCATTCCGTTCGGAGGTAATGTGATCACTGAAGATATTAAGGAAGGATGTTCGATCATGAAGCGTCATGCTGAGGCACTAAAGACGAAGTTTGGATCAGCACTTGCTTCTGAAAGTCAGGAAAATGAAGTGGTTTGTATTCCTACACTACAAGGTCGTCCGAACAAGGAGATCACGCTAAGAAATCTTTCGAGCATCATTCAGGCTAGAATGGAAGAGATCGTGGAGCTTGTGCATTACGAGATTATCAATTCAGGATACAGTAAGAAATTGATCGGCGGAATCGTTGTTACAGGGGGTGGAGCTCAATTGAAGCATATTTCTCAATTGTTCGAATTCATTACCGGAATGGATACCAGAATCGGTTACCCGAACGAGCATCTTGCAAATAACAATCATATTGACAACCTGACAAGCCCAATGTTCTCAACAGGAATCGGACTTGTGATGAAAGGCTTTGAAACGTTGGATAAAGTAGGTGCAAAGCAGGAACCACAGGCAGGAGCTGTAAAAACACACTCGAAGAAAGATAAAGGATCCTTCTTTGAAACCATCATCAAGAAGAGTAAGGAGATCTTCGAGGATGATATTTAAGAGTTAAAACAACAATAACAACAATAAAAAAAACACGATTTATGGAGTTTGATTTGCCAAAAGATACCAATTCGATCATTAAGGTGATTGGAGTTGGTGGGGGAGGAAGCAATGCAGTGAACCACATGTACGATCAAGGTATCGTAGGGGTTGACTTCATTGTTTGTAACACAGACCGTCAGGCACTGGATATTTCTCCGGTACCTTACAAAATTCAATTAGGTCCAACATTAACAGAAGGACGTGGAGCTGGAGCTATTCCTGAGATCGGAATGAACGCTGCGGTTGAAAACATTGATGAGATCAAGAATTTGTTAAGTAAGGATACGAAAATGGTATTCGTTACTGCTGGAATGGGTGGAGGTACCGGAACAGGTGCTGCACCGGTTATCGCTCAAGTCGCAAAAGAATTAGGAGTTTTGACAGTGGGGATTGTCACAGTTCCTTTTGATTTTGAAGGTAGAAAGCGTCGTCAGCAAGCACAGGACGGATTGGAAAGATTGCGTGAAAGTGTTGATACACTTTTGGTGATCAATAATGAGCGTCTAAGAGAAATTACAGGAAATCTTTCGATCGGCCAGGCATTTGCTATGGCAGATAATGTATTGAGCACTGCGGCAAAAGGAATTGCAGAAGTGATCTCGGTTACTGGTGCGATCAATGTCGATTTCAATGACGTGAATACGGTAATGAAGAACAGTGGAGTAGCTATCATGGGTAGTGCTCAGGCTGAAGGAGAGAACAGAGCAATGGATGCTGTTCAGGAAGCACTTTCTTCTCCGCTATTGAACGATAACGATATCAGTGGTGCTCAATATGTATTGTTGAACATTACTTATGGAGATAAGGAAGTATTGATGGATGAGATCACAACGATCACTGATTACATTCAGGACGAGGCAGGTTCAACTGCTGATGTGATCTGGGGACATGGATATGATCCAACACTAGGAGATAAATTGAGTGTTACTTTGATCGCGACTGGTTTTAAATCAAGTCCGATCACGGGTGGTGAAAAGGCTCCTGAGCGCAAGGTTAGATCGTTGGAAGACGAGTTGAAAAGCGAGATCAAGGCACCTCTTTCTACACCGACACAGGTGAATACATTTGAGGCTGCTACAGAGATAAAGGCACCGATGGATGAGCCATTTATCAAAACGGTGGATGAAGTAAAAACTGAAACAGTTCAGTCTACACCTTCTACTTTTGAATCTTCAACTACTGTTGAGCCTGAGCCTCAGAAAGAGATCAGTTTTGACTGGGAAGTTTCGAATACACCAACAGCAACTTCAGAGCCGGCTAAAGAGAACGTAGTGAGACATATGTTGGAAGATGATTTCTCAACACCAACTGCGTCAAACGAACCAACTCGTCAGGTATTGTCGCCGGAGGAACAACAGAGAATTACACAGGAAAGACTTTCAAAGATCCAGGAGTATACTTCTAAATTGAAAAAAGCGGAAGGGATCACTGAATTTGAAAATGAGCCTGCGTTTGTAAGAAGAAACGTTCAGTTGAACATGTCTAATCCAAGTTCAACAGAAAACTATAGCCGCTTTGGTTTATCTGAAGATGGTGATTCTACTTCTTTACGTAACAATAACTTCCTTCACGATAACGTAGACTAATGAGTTTCACAGAGAAGATCAATACGGATATTAAAAATGCGATGCTGGCGAAAGAAAAAGAAAAGCTGGCTGCATTAAGAGATATCAAGTCGAAGTTATTATTGGAAGCAACCTCTGGTGCTGGTGATGTTTCAGATGAGACTGCCATGAAGATCTGTATGAAGTTGCACAAGCAACGCATGGAAACCTATGAGTTGTACATACAACAAGGTAGAGAAGATCTTGCATCGGAAGAATTGTTTCAAGCTCAGGTGATCGAAGCATATTTGCCGAAGATGTTGTCTGAGGATGAAGTAAGAGCAGAAGTAAAAGCCGCAATTCAACAAACTGGAGCATCCGGTCCTCAGGAGATGGGGAAAGTGATGGGTGTCTTGTCTGGAAAATTGGCCGGCAAAGCGGATGGAAAATTAATAGCAGCTCTTGTCAAGGAAGAGCTTGCAAAATAGGGTCTCCCCAAACAGGTCGTAAGATTTGTTTTATTGTTGTAAAACGCGTTCCACTACAGGGGGACGCGTTTTTTCATTTAACTTTGTGACATGCAAAATGCAGAATTAAAAGAACAGATCGCTGAAACGATCAGATTGTACAATGATAAAGGTTGGTCACCGGCCACATCAACGAACTACTCTTTCAAAGATGATCAAGGGATCATTTGGGTGTCTAGGTCGGGAGTAGACAAATCAAAATTTACTTCCTCCGATTTCATTACCGTAAACAATGAAGGAATAGCCACAGGAGACTTCATAGGTGTTAAGCCTTCGGCAGAAACATTGATCCATTGTGTCTTGTATGAATTGTTCCCAGAAACAAAGGTGATCCTTCATAGTCATTCCGTCTATCCGGTCTTGATCTCTGCAGTTCAATCGGCAAGAGTTTCGTTTAAGGGATACGAGGTTCAAAAGGGATTTGAAGGCCAGACCACTCATGAAGCTATTGTGCAAATTCCCATTTTCGACAATACGCAAAACATGAATGATTTTGCCGCGGTCATGAAAGAGAACAAAGAGCTTTTAGCCCATCACGCCTTCATTATCCGTAAGCATGGCACCTATGCCTGGGGAAGAAATCTTTTTGAGGCCAAAAGACATCTGGAGACCCTTGAGTACCTTTGTCAATGTGAATGGATGTTGAATTCGAAATAATCTAAGAATGGCAATTTTATCAATCCCGGAAAAGAATATTGAATTGAGAGATCCTGCTGAGATCAGGTCTTTCTTTAATGATCGTGGCGTTTATTTCGACCAGTGGACATGCGATGTTGTTTTTGATGATACGGCAACACAGGAAGATATCTTGAAGGCCTATGAAAAAGACCTGAAACCTTTTATGGATCAAGGGGGCTATCAAACAGCTGATGTTATTTCGATCAATAAGTTGACGGAAAATTATGATGCGATCCGTGCCAAGTTCCTCGCTGAGCATACGCACTCTGAGGATGAGATTCGTTTCTTTGTAGATGGACAGGGGTTGTTTTGGTTTAATCTGGAAAACGAACCGGTATTCAATTTACTTTGTCAGAAAGGTGATCTGATCTCTGTTCCTGCAGGGACAAGGCACTGGTTCGATGCTGGAGAAAGTGATCCTTTCGTGAAAGCGATCCGAATCTTTATTGATATGAGTGGATGGGTTCCGCATTACACGGACTCCCGAATTGAATTGAAATTTGAAGATTTTCGAGTTCCAAATTAAAGGCAGAACATAAAACCGATATTGATACCCCAAAGTCGTAACGGGCTCGTATAGGTCTTTGTAAATTGATATTCATCAACGTTTGGATGACTAATGTCTGTATACTGTTCTAATTGATCCAAATGATCGTTCATTTCTTCATAGGACAATAACTCATGATCCACGTTCATATAACTGTAGGGTCTGAAACCTCTAAGAAAAGAACCTGATAATAGTAAACGATACCTGTTCTTTTCGGATTCCTTTTTAAACAGACGCTGCAGAGAGATCTCCAGTCCTGCTTCACCTCCATAAACGAATCCGGTTTGTTTTTGAGAAGTACGATAGGCATGTTCTGAACCGTCATCATTTTGATCATTCCAGTTTACTGTTCCATCCCAGTACTTCACATCTGTTTTTGTTCGCATCCTTAATATTCCGATCTGTGGGGTTCCAAAAAAGCGTAGCGCCCTGAAATCTTTTCCAGCCATGATCTTAGTACCGAGAAGGTATTTTTGATAACCACTTTTATAAGTGGCATCTGCCGGGTACCAATACCCGTTCTGATAGTAATTTACATCGTAGCTGTATTCAGTCCCGTAATTTCCCCAAAGTGCCTTAAATTCAATGTAAAAAGGTGATCCGATCACCGGACTTTGACCGATTGAAAAGCCAAAATTCCCAGAGGTTTCCATGTAAGGCATCACTTCTTTGAAGGGAGAGTCAATGTTTAAAAGGAATCCCAATTGAGTACCCATGAGAGAGCTCTTACTTTCAGAATCAGTCTGAGCGAACGGATGAGAAGAACAAAATGAGATCGCCAGAAATAAAAAAAACCTATTCAAATAGAGCTTCATAATGGAATTTGTTGATCTGTAAAACCTCAAATTTTATACCATTCAAAGTTTATAAATGGATATCTTTGGCCCATGCATTCTAGTGGAATAAAATTCATTCTTACAGATATCGAAGGTACAACAACTTCTGTGAAGTTTGTATATGATATTCTTTTCCCTTACTTCAGAAAGAACATTGGGAGATTAAAAGGAATGGTGAATTTGCCAGAAGTTCAAAAGGCATTCAAGCAAACTGTAGAACTAGCTGCTTCACTGGAAAATAAAAAACTGAATTCCGTTGATGATATAATTAATACACTTTATCGCTGGAGTGAGGAGGATCGAAAGATCACTCCATTAAAAGCTCTTCAGGGAATTCTTTGGGATGAAGGATATAAGTCAGGAGAAATAAAGGGACATGTGTATCCAGATGTTCAACCTGCTTTGGAGACCTGGAAAAATCAAGGAATTGAAATGGGTGTATTTTCCTCGGGGTCGGTAGCTGCTCAGAAATTGATCTTTGGGTACAGTGAAGCAGGTGATCTGACTCCATATTTCGTTGCTTATTTTGACACCAATACTGGCGGGAAAAGGGAAACTGAAACCTATCCGAAGATCGCTGAAGAATTGGGATATGCACCGAACGAAATGCTCTTTCTATCGGATATCATTGAAGAATTGGAAGCTGCAAAAGCTTCAGGAATGCATACCATCCAATTGACTCGTCCAGGTACAGAAGTTAGATGGCCGGATCATGTGAATGACTTTTCAGAAATTACAATAGCAAACTAAAGCAATGTCAAAATTCAGAACCATCTGGACAACAGAGGATCGATATGTAGAAGTGATCGATCAGCGCAAGTTGCCGCATGAATTCGTTACAGTGAAGCTGGAGACGTATGATGAAGCAGAAGAGGCGATTAAAGATATGACCGTAAGAGGCGCACCACTGATCGGAGCGACTGCAGGATATGGGATCTATCTCGCTGTACGCGAAATGATCGAGGATGAATTGGATGGATCCTTTCTAGATGAGGCCTTCTCTGCATTACGTGCTTCTCGTCCAACTGCGGTTAATTTGTTCTGGGCGCTTGATCGTATGAGAGAGGCACTGGACAATTGCGATGGAAATTTTCTGGAGACGGCATGGAATACTGCCAATGCAATAGTTGAGGATGATGTTGAAACATGTCGCATGATCGGTGTTCATGGTTTACCGATCATTGAAGAGCTCTCCAAACGTAAAAACGGAGAGGTTGTAAACATCCTTACGCATTGCAATGCCGGAATGCTGGGTTGTATCGAATGGGGTACGATCACTTCACCGATCTATCAGGCGATGGAGAAAGGCATCAAGGTGCACGTTTGGGTGGATGAAACCAGACCGCGCAACCAGGGATCTAATTTGACGGCCTATGAGTTGACGCGTCATGGAGTTCCACATACGTTGATCGTAGATAATGCCGGTGGACACTTAATGCAACATGGCATGGTTGACATGGTCATTGTGGGAACAGATCGTACCACGAGAAATGGGGATGTAGCCAACAAAATTGGAACTTATTTGAAAGCTTTGGCTGCGAACGATAATGGGATTCCATTTTATGTAGCTTTACCATCAACCACACTTGATATGTCGATCAGAGACGGATTAAAAGAAATTCCGATCGAAGAGAGAAATCAGGATGAGGTACGCTATATGATCGGTAAAGGTCCTTCGGGAGAAATCCAACCGGTTTTGATCTGTCCAGAAACGACTCCTGCGAGCAACTATGGTTTTGACGTTACTCCGGCAAGATTGGTCACAGCGATTATTACGGATCGGGGAATCTGTGACGCCAGTGAGGAAGGTTTACTTACATTATATCCGGAGTATAAATGAAGAAGTTAAAGAGTGTTTATAAATTTTTATCGTCGAAACATCAGACTATACATCTTGATTATCAGGTAGATATGAAGCCTAGATTGGGGGGGGTAAATCCTAACAACCGATTATATGAAATAATAAATAAGGAAAGGATGACTTATAAAAGCATCCTTAATGAGGCGCTTTCATATCGTTCTTCACTTCAAAAAATTAAGCGATCGGATGAAGAATCTTCGCAAAACAATCCAACATGGAATAATGGCTTTTTGCCTGGACTCGATATCATTGGTATTTATACTATGCTTGGGAAATTTAGACCCAAAAAGTATATTGAAGTTGGATCTGGAAATTCAACAAAAGTAGCGGCGTACGCTAAAAGTGAATTGGGTTTATCCACAAAGATTATCTCAATTGATCCACAACCAAGAGCTGAGATTGATGAGTTAGCCGACGAGATTATTCGAAAACCTTTTGAATCTATAGATCTGGAAACCATCCTTGATCTGCATGAAAACGATATTCTTTTTATTGATAATTCCCATAGAATACTTCCAAATTCTGATGCAACGGTATTCTTTTTAGAAGTATTACCCTATCTAAAAAAGGGAGTAATCGTTCACATTCATGATATCTATCTGCCTTTTGATTATCCACAATTTATGTGTGATAGAGCTTATTCAGAACAATATGGTTTGGCCATTGCACTTATGGCGAATCCAGGTAGATATCAATGTATCCTACCAAATTATTTCATCTCGGAAGATGAGGAGTTATCTTCAATCATTGAGCCTATTTGGAAACATAAAAATTTAGAGGGTGTTGAAAGACATGGAGGATCCTTTTGGATTAAAATAGGAGATTAAATTACACCTCTCTTTCCATCAGATAAGTAGCAAGTCCTTTGAGCATCATTTTCTGAGAATCATTGACGCTGATCTGATCAAGGGCAGTCATAGCGAAATGATAATGTCGTTGCATTTCTTCCTCGCAGGCTAAACGAGCTCCGGTGATCTCATACAATTCTTTTGTACGATTTACTTTTAGCTCAAGATCGTCAAGAGTACTCAATTGCTTTAAAACCTCTTTTTGCGAGAGATCCGCTAAGGCGATACCCTTTAGATTTAACAATGTCTTTTTATTTGAAATGACATCTCCTCCCACTTGCTTTCCAAACTTTTCAGGGTCAGCATAGAGATCCAGGATGTCGTCTTTGATCTGAAAAGCGATGCCGATATGTTGACCAAAATCATAGATCAATTTCCTGTCATGTTCGGAAGCATTGGCAAGAATAGCTCCCAATTCTAATGCACAACCGAGTAACACTGAAGTTTTCAAACGGATCATTTCGATGTATTCCTCCTCGGTAACATCTGACCTGGATTCAAAATCCATATCCATTTGTTGTCCCTCACAAACTTCAATTGCGGTTCTATTGAACAGCTCCATGAGCTCAGCCAAATGTTCACTACCCTGCTGACAGATCAACTGATAGGCCTTCACAAAAAGTACATCACCAGACAGGATTCCAATGTTTTGATTCCATTTTTCATGAACCGTAGCTTTACCTCGTCGAAGAGGAGCCTCGTCCATAATGTCATCATGGATCAATGTGAAATTGTGAAAGACTTCAATGGCAGTTGCTGCTTTGATCACCTTTTCTTTTTCAAGTCCGAAAAGTTCAGCGCCTAAAAGGGTTAGCACAGGCCGTAAGCGTTTACCACCTAAAGCCATGAAGTATCTTAGCGGAGCATACAGATTATCCGGACTGAGTGGAAGATCGATCGCTTCAATTTCCTTTTCGATCAGTTCAGTGTATGCGCTAAGTTCTTTCATTATTTTTTGATCAGATTCATCAAATAGGTACCGTATCCACTTTTAACAAGCGGTTGGGCAATTTGTTTCAATTGTTCTGCATTAATGAACCCATTCCTGTATGCGATCTCTTCAATACAACCGATCTTCAAACCTTGACGCTCTTCTATCACCTGAACAAATTGACCAGCTTGCATTAAAGAAGTAAAGGTACCGGTATCCAACCAGGCAGTTCCTCTGTCAAGCACAGCTACTTTAAGTTTACCTTGACGAAGATACTCTGCATTTACATCAGTGATCTCGTATTCACCACGTGCAGATGGTTTCAAATTCTTGGCAATTTCAACAACGCTATTGTCGTAAAAATACAAACCGGGTACGGCGTAATTTGATTTTGGATTCTTCGGTTTTTCTTCAATGGAAACTGCATTCATTTCCTCATCGAACTCGACAACTCCATATCGTTCAGGATCGCTAACGTGATAGGCATATACAACTCCTCCATCCGGATCATTATTCTCTCGAAGCAGGTGATTCATTCCTACGCCATAAAAGATATTGTCTCCAAGGATCAGAGCCACTTTTTCTTTGCCTATAAACTCTTCACCTATTACAAATGCCTGAGCTAGTCCGTTAGGAACTTCCTGCACCGCATAAGTGAATTCACATCCCAATTGACTTCCATCACCAAGTAGTTTTTCAAAATGAGGAAGGTCATGCGGTGTAGATATAATTAAAATCTCTCTGATTCCAGCGCTCATCAAGATACTAAGCGGATAATAGATCATCGGCTTATCATAGATGGGCATCAATTGTTTGGAAACAGCAAGCGTTAAAGGATGTAAACGGGTACCGGAGCCGCCAGCTAATATAATTCCTTTCATGAGGTCAGGTTAATTAGTTATCGTCATCGCCAAACTCGAGTTCGCTCCAGTCGATCTCGCTTTCTTCATTGTATGCTTCGAAGTAAGGTTCTTCAAAGGATTTTGTGGTGATGATCTTTTCAAGTGAAAGTAACAAGGATGGTAGCAATAACAGGTTAGTGATCATTGCAAAAAGCAGTGTAATTGAAACAAGTAATCCTAACGCCTGAGTTCCTCCAAATTGCGAGAAAGTGAATACCGAGAAACCACAGAACAGAATGATCGAAGTATAGAACATTCCTAATCCGGATTCACGAAGTGCAAGGATCACACATTGTTTCAAATCCCATTGTTTGCTTTTCAATTCTTGACGATACTTTGCAAGATAATGGATCGTGTCATCAACTGAAATACCAAATGCGATGGAGAAAACCAGTAGGGTAGATGGTTTCAGTGGAATTCCAAACCACCCCATGATCCCTCCGGTAAATAGTAGAGGAAGCATGTTCGGGATCATTGAAATAACAACCATTCGCCAGCTTCTGAATAACAATGCCATCAAAACACCAATGATCAAAACAGCAAACATCAAACTGGTGATCAGGTTCTGTACAAGATACTGTGTTCCTTCTGATGCAACCACAGAAGTCCCTGTTAAGGTAATATCATAGTATTCTTTGTCAATGGCAGTGCGAAGCTGATCTCTGAAGTTTTCTTTTTGATAATAGCTCTTTACGAGTTCGGGGTCACTATCGAATTTGAACTGCAGATCTTCATTCCCATTTGCGATCACAGCTGTAAGGCTATTATAGATTGCGGGATTACGTTCAAGTATCGAATCAACATATGTCAAGTTCCCTTTCGATACCTTCTTGAAATACTTTTCAAGATCTGGTTTTTCAGGGTTCATGATCGTATCAATGCGATAACGAATGGTTTTTACTTTATCTGCGATCTCGTATGATCCGAGGTCCTTCATCTGACATCTAACACGTAGAATGGTATTACTCGTATCAACAAGTTCTTTTGCCGTTACCCCACCACCATTCGCATTGGTCATGTTGAAGTTGTCCAGATATTTCTTGAGTCTTGATTTATCTCGATTGGAGATCAGGGTATATCGATCTGGATCATTGCCGTAATAGGCCATGTTGATCACCTTGATGAAATCAACAATAGAAAGACTTTTGGAAAAGAGAGAATCTTCTTTGAAAACCCCCTGAACTTGTTCGATCTTTTCAAGAGAAGATCGTTTCATTAATCTCCCCCTTTCCTTGTAATTGATCATTACTTCGAAAGGTATTGCTCCGCCAAAGTTCTTTTCAATGAATTGAACATCAGTAAGGATCTTGTCACCTTCAGGAAGATCACCTGTGAGATTTCCAGTCGCTTTGATCTGATAAAGACCTATAAAGCAAACAACCGCTATGACTGCAGATACAACATAGACCCATGTTCGCTTTTTACTGGTAATATACACCAGTGTTTCGATCAGGCCGGAAGCCATTCGTCTGTCCAGATGTTTTAGATGTCTTTGCTTTGGAGCTTTTGAGAATGAAGCAAAAATAGGAAGCAAACAAAGCGACAGGAAGAACACCATGATTATGTTCAACGCAGCAGTTTGGCCAAATTCGATCAACTTATCCGAACCCGTAAATGCGAAGGTCAAGAAACCTACAGCTGTAGTAAAATTGGTTAGAAATGTTGCTAATCCAATTTTCTGGATCACTCGAGAGAGTGCCTTTAGCTTATTGCCATGATCTTTGACCTCCTGATGGAATTTGGTGAGCAGGAAAATACAGTTTGGTATTCCAATCACGATCATCAAAGGCGGGATCAAGGCCATCAAAATGGTCAGGTGATAGCCAAAGAAGGCCATACTTCCCATTGCCCAGATTACGGCAATGATCACCACTGATCCACAGATCAGAACAACTCTGAACGATCTGAAGAAAAGATAAAGAAGGATCGAAGTAACCAGGAAAGAAAGTCCAATGAAAACAAACATCTCTCCCTGAATTCTCTTCGCGATCTGTACACGTAAATGCGGTAAACCGGCAAAATGGAATTCTCCGAAATAAGGTTCGTAAGAAGTGGCAAGATTTTCAATATCAGCAACGACGTTCCACTTCTTTTGATCGGATAAAAATCGCTCCTCAATAGCAACCATCATTAATGATACATTGGTTGTATCATTGTAGAGCATGTGATTGTAAATAGGATTTCGTCGGATCTCTTCCTTGATCTCCTTGATGGATTTTTCCTGATAGGTTACATCCGAAAATATTCGCTGAGATTCAAATTTATTCTCCTCAATATTGTTATTGATAGTAAAAAGCGTGGCTTCTGAAATGATCGATTCAACACCATCGAATGTGAGAATGGAATCACCTAACTCTTTCCACTTTAAGAAATTTTGTTCAGTGTACAGTGAATCGGTTTGAATAGCGATAACAAGCGTAGCACCGTCTTCGCCGAACATTTCTTTGAACTTCGTATAGTTTCTAGTCGTACTGGAATCTTTTGGAAGTATGATCCCATGTTTGTTTTCCAGCTTTAATGCAGTGATCGCATAATACCCAAAGAAAACGGTCATCAAAGTAATCACCCCGATGATAAAAAATCGATTTCTAAGAATAATATTAGCGATGGATTGCCACATTTACTTCCGATTGAAGGCTACAAAAGTAATCAAAATAAAGGAGAACCTTAGGGTTTCAGGTCATTAGAAAGCCATTCAAAAAATTCTCGTTGCCAAAGCAATCCATTTTGTGGACTCATGACCCAGTGTCCCTCTGTTGGGAAATACAGATACTTACTTTTCAAACCAAGAAGTTTTGCAGCTTGAAATGCTTGCATACCTTCACTTTCAGGCACTCTGAAGTCCATTCCGCCATGAATGACCATGATCGGTGTATTCCAGTTCTGTATGTATCTGTGAGGGCTGAATTTTTCGTAGTTTTCCTTATTAACATCCAACCAATAAGGGCCTCCATGATCCCAGTCGGCAAAGAACAATTCTTCGGTTGTTCCATACCAGCTTTCCAGGTTGAAAAGACCGCAATGTGAGATGAATGTTTTGAATCTGTTCTCGTGAATTCCAGCCAGCATGTAGACTGAATACCCTCCATAAGAGGCCCCAACTGCGCCAATTCTGTCTTTGTCGACATATGACAGTTTAGCTGCTTCATCTGTTGCAGTGAGGTAATCTTGCATGGCTTGTCCACCCCAGTCTTTAGAGATGGCATCATTCCATTCCTGACCGAATCCAGGCAATCCTCTTCTGTTAGGTGCAATTACGACATATCCCTGTGAAGCCATTAGTGCAAGATTCCATCGGTAAGAAAAGAACTGACTCAATGCGCTTTGAGGTCCGCCTTGACAATAAAGTAGGGCAGGATGTTTTTTCGTTTTATCCATATTTGGTGGCTGAACCATCCAAACAAGCATCTTTTTTCCGTCAGTTGTGGTTACCCATGTTTCTTCAACTGTCGGCAGGGCAACATCATTCAGCAAATCCTGATTGACATTTGTTAATCTGGTTTCAATACCTTTTTTAACTGCTATCTTAAATAGATCCGTAGGGGCAATCATTGATTGTCTTCCCACAACTAAAACATCTCCATGAATGGACATCGATACATGATCGTATTGTCCTTTGGTTAGCTGCCTGATTTTACCATTTGATAGGGTCACTTCAAAGATCTGTTCTGTACCATTGATTGGGGCAATAAAATAGATTTTTGAACCGTCCGTATTCCACAAATACGATCCAACCGTTACATCGATACCAGCAGTAAGATTGACATTTTTTCCGTCTACGCCTCTGATCATCAGGTTATTTTTATCGGCTTCAAAGCCATCTCTTTGCATAGCCGTCCAAGCCATGATTCCTTTGGAAGAAAAGGAAGGATTGTTATCATAACCCTTGTTGTCAGGAGTGAGATTCGTAGTGACTCCTGTTTCTATGTCGTAGCTGTATAGATCACTGTTCGTACTTCGTGCAAAATCAATTCCTTTCTTTTTCTTAGAGGTATAGATGATCTTTTTGCCGTCAATGGAAAACGTGAACTGCTCAGTTCCCCCAAATGGAGGTAAGATCCCATCATAAGGTTCATTCAAAAGGATGTCTTTCCCGATTGGATCAACAATGATTTTATTGTTTTCTGAACGTACCGAATGAAGGAACAAATGTCTTGATTTGTAATCATCAAAATGATCCCAGTGTCTGTACATTAGATCGTCCTCGATCCTAGCATTCGCTTTTGGAAGATCAGCGTATTTGTCCTGTACGGTGTTTTTGGTTTTAATTGCCTGAATAGTGATCAATTGATTTTCATCATTTGAAAATTTAAATCCCTCAATCTCTGCATCCGAACTGAAAGAGGAGACCATTGTTTTATTGGCTCCTGTCACGTCCATTTTGTAGATCTGAATACCACCGGTTTCTGCGGTCATGAACCAGATCATGTTGTTTTTTCCCCATTGAGCCTCCATTTCCGAGAAAGGGGTGTTTGTGAGCTGTGACTGTGTACCCGTTTTAAGATCAATTAGGAAAAGATCGGTATTCCCTTTATTGGCATCCATGTCAAAAGTTCGCAATGAATAAAGGACCTTCGTCCCATCTGGAGAAATGGTCCCGCCGGATAATCTTTTTAGTTTCCACAGAAGCTCAGGGGTAAGCACATTTTGTGCGATCGAGGATACGGATATAGCGAAAACAGCCAATCCAAGGAAAAATAGTTTCATTCCGTTTATTTAAGGTAGGTGAAGATACAAATTTCGTGGTACTCAGCGGTTTTGAACCAGTGTTTTCTTCGACCTTTTACGTAACGATGAAAGTAGCATTAGAATAATTACAGACAGCAAAACCATTGAAGAAGTATAGAGTAGGTTATCGCTCAATGCTACATCTTTCATGGACATGAAAACAAATGAATTTACTGCAATAAGAATGATAAAAATCAAACGCTGAAAAATCCGTATTCCTTTCATTGTTAATCGATTGATGAAAGAAAAATAGGAAAAGATATTCAGAATTCCAAGTCATTCAATAATAGATCTCAAGTAAAATAGGTTTTGAAGAACCTTTGATCATTTCATCTATTTCTGGGAAAAAATTCTCGGAGAGCATAGGACACCCTAAACTATTACATATGGGATATGCTTGTTCGTCATCAGGTACACAGGAGTATCTGTGCAGCACCACAGCTCTTTCAAATGCCTTGTTATTGGTTGGTTCTAGTCCATGTAACTTATAACTTCTCCCGAAGTTTCCAAAGTATGCACTTCCGATCTTGTAAATGCCAAGAGAAGAGCAGTAGCTGTTCGGGACATTACTAAAGATCAAACTGTCGGATGAGGTAGCTTCTGAACCACTACCATGTGTAGTCAGCCCCTTTTTAATGATTTCCCCTGATTTAAGATCAACAACGAAAAAACGTTTTGTTCCTGAATGGATGCGCATATCGATCAAAAAAGCGAATTGCTCTTGGTATTCCCGATGAGTTTTTAGGAAATCATTCAATTTTGCAGTGTGCTCTCGAATGCGTTCAAAAATGGGAATTGAATCATTCCCTTCATCCAGTGAAATTGCTAACGAATCAGGAGGGTATTTCTTTGATGCTGCTGAATAGCAAGAGTGCAGACCAAGGAATAAAAGCGCAAAAACGAAGACAAATTTCATGGATCTAATTTTGAATAAAATTCAATGGATCCAAAAAGTAACAACTTTTATTAGAAATTCTTCTGATCCAGAATTGCAGCCATTTGATCTCGCAATTTCTGAGCCTCCAGAGCTGCGATTTCAGCGAAATCCTTACCCGAAGAAGCGTAAATTATTCCTCGTGAAGAGTTCACAAGAAGACCACAGTCTTTATTCCATCCGTATTGGCAGACATCCTCCAGAGAACCGCCTTGTGCTCCGACTCCAGGAACAAGGAAAAAATGATCGGGCACTAAATTTCTAACTTCTCCGATCCCTTCTGCTCTTGTTGCACCGACAACGAACATTAGATTATCTTTTGTTCCCCAGTCAGTAGATTTTTTAAGAACATGCTTGAATAGTTCTTCGCCTTTTTCATCGCGAATCATCTGAAAGTCAAGTGCTCCCTTATTTGAAGTAAGGGCAAGCAGGATTACCCATTTATTTTCGAATTCAAGGAATGGTGTAACGCTGTCTTCACCCATATAAGGTGCGACAGTTACTGAATCGCAGTTTAGGTAATCAAAAAATGTCTTCGCGTAGTATGTTGAAGTATTCCCGATATCGCCTCTTTTTGCGTCTGCGATAGTGAAGATATCTTTCGGAATATAATCAATCGTTTTTTTCAGTGATTCCCATCCTTTTGGGCCATAGCATTCGTAGAAGGCGATATTTGGTTTGTAGGCAACTGCATAATCCTTGGTCGCATCTATGATCGCCTTGTTGAATTCAAAAATTGGATCCTCAGTGTCCAACAGATGAGCAGGTATTTTGGAAAGATCTGTGTCCAAGCCGACACATAAAAATGATCGCTTTATTCT
>SBFR01000190.1 GCA_006227105.1 Bacteroidota bacterium | reverse complement strand
TTCAACGACGTTAATCCAGCACAGCTTCCACTGAACACTTGTACCACTAGGTCAATATTGTCAATTGGATTTACGGTAACTGTCTGAACACTGTTCGTAGCGACAAACTTGTACCATACATCATCGTCTGCGTTTCCAGCACATCCCGCCTGTGATTGAGTGGCGCCGTCAGTTGTTCCAGAGGTATACGAGCAACTTGTATTCACTGGTAATGTTACAGCTCCTGCGCAATTGTTATTCGAGGGTGCAGAAGGTGGATTGGCAACACACACTGTAAAATCTCCTGATCCAGCACCTGCACCATAATGGTAGATTCTGAATCTGTATACTTGCCCAATGGTTAATCCAGTGGCATTGATCGTTTCAGTAACTCCATTTCCGCCATCATCCTTACATACGATACTTACCAATGAAGCACATGATCCAGAAAATAATTGGACTACTGGGTCGAAATTAGCACCTGCTGTAACGATGATCTGCTGTGACGTAGCAGAAGCAGTGAATTGGTACCATACGTCGTCATCTGCATTCCCAGAGCATCCCGGAAGATTCTGCGTCATTCCAATGGTTGATCCTGAAACAGGCACACACGTTGGGTTAACATTTATTGTAGTGGCAAAAGAGCAATTGTCCGCTTGAGAAATACCAGTAAAGGTGATAAGGACAAAGCTTGCCAGTTGTAAGATCTTTTTCATGGTCCTATTTGATTCGATGTATATCAATTGGCTCTAAACCGTATAAAAGGATCATTTCCTTGATGATCACTGGAGAAAACTGAGCTGGATTTTCGCTTCTGGTCAAGTTCTCTTCAACGTAGAAAATGATCTCTCCGCGATGACTTTCAGACTTATATTTGATCTGTGTGGATTTAACCTCTTCAATTGTTAGAACCTTTTTTTCGAGGCTTGTGATCTTAGCTTGATCTAGTTCTCCTGAAAAAGAGTAGCTAAAACTCTGAGAATGTCCGTAAAAACCAAATAGGCAGGTGATAGTAGCAAACAGAATTGACTTCATCTTACTTGAATTGTTTAGTGTAGGTTTTGAAGATGTCAAAAGTACGGAAATGTACTACTCAAGTCAAGTAAAAAAGACTGAAAATCCGAGGATTAGTGTGATTCTTCGTACTAAACCGATTAATGGAACTACAAATTGATTTTTTTGAACGTGAATTCGTATTGAAGATCATCTTTTTCGATCGAACCTTCTAATTGGTCGGTTAACATTCTGATCAGTTCAATGCCAAAACCTGGATTGCTTCCAACTGTATGCCATTTGTTTTTATCCTTATAGGTGATCTTAAAGCTATCATTCTCCAAGTGACTGAAAATAATTTCAATATTCAATTGATCACCTTTCGAATGTTTGATCGAATTTGTGATCAGCTCGTTAAGTATTAGTCCCACTGGAACAACTGTTTTCATTCCTATGCTTTCAAGATTAGGATCGTAGGAAATCGACATGTTGGTTTCGGTTTTGTGCAATGCTTTGATATCGGTAATTAATTCTTCAAAATATGATTTGAAATCGATCAAAGCGAGTGATTTCTCATTGTATAACTTCTGATGGATAAGAGAGATTGTCATGATCCTTCCCATCGCCTCTTCAAAGGATTTTTGGGCTTCCTCATTTTTCAATTCACTGGCTTGCATCCTTAATAAACTAACAACGATCTGTAAGTTGTTTTTAACTCTGTGATGTACCTCTTTTACTAGGATCTCATTTTCGTTGTTCTTTGTTGCAATCAGTAGATTTTGTTTTCCCAATTCGATGTTGGCTTCCTTCAATTCGTTGACTGAGTACTCCTTCAAACGAAGATATTCATAGAGCAAATATGAAATTATTCCAATGGCAAAAATGACTTCAATCATCAAACCAAACTTCTCAGGAAAGGATAGCACCGTCAGTTTTTGAATGTTCGAATTCAGAACCCATAAATAAAAATAGACGATCGATAAAAGATGTAATCCAATGAAAAAAATGGCCCATTTAATCCCCAATCCAACAAATGAGAACAGAACAATTGCCACTATCCAAATTAGATCTGAGTAATGCAATGTATTATCCAGAGTGTTCAGCGAATAGATCACAAGGATCGAAGCTGAAACACTGAATACCTGATAAATGAAAATGTAGTTTTGACTAAGTTTTACATATAAAAGTGTAAACAATGAAAGGCAAAAAACAATAAAATAGATGAAGGCCGCCTTAGTATGATAACCAATAAAAATGGCCGATAGAATTCCAAAAGCGACAATGAACAGAAACAGTAGTCGCCAGGCAATCGTATATTTTATTCTTTCGTAGTAACTTAACGAGGAGTCTAAAACAGGTGTGTACAAACCCATTTGACAAATTTATAAAAAGTTATGGAGCATAGCCAATTGATGTAACCTTGAGGTCTATCATGTTAAAACCATTCATTTTTAGAAGAGAAAGATCAGTTGAAAGTTGATAGGTTGATAAGTCACTATAACTGACACTCTCGAGTAACCCCTGGCTACCGGATGGGATTTCATCTAATTTGATCGAAGCAGGAAAAACTCCAAGGTTTGAATAGTCTTTTTTCAAAACAAAAAATAGATTTCCTTGAAAATCTGAGGCAGAAGTTTGATATATGCTCTTTTCGGAAATAGGCGATGATGTATTGATTAGACGCAATTCATGATGAATATATGGTCCTTCTGCTATAGAAACATTGGACGAACCATCCTCGTTTTCCATGCCACCAACAACTTCGCTATGATAATTGTAGTTGATCATCAGAATACCATATTTTGGATTAATAACCATTGTGTCTACTGGAATTCCTTTAGAAAAGATCACTTCACAGATAGGATTGTTTTTAAAATAAAAAGTGGTTTTTCCATCGGGTTCATTACCAAACATTTCACGTTTTAATACTACGTTTCCTAGCTTGTCATATCTGGTGTAGATGTATTTTCTTCCATGACGATACAACGGAATCGTTGATTCTCTTTTCCCATTACTCCATAGAAAAACTTCGGTTGTATCTGAGAATCCATAGATCTGGATCCATCTGCTTCCATCCTGAAATTTATAAACTGGGATCGTGTCTTGAGAAAAGACCCTAAGACAAAAGAAAAGAAGTATAATTGATAGTCTCATGTCAACTTCTTTGCAATTAATATTCCAATTAATCGATCAGCAAAGTATTCTTTCGAATTGCTCTCAGGCTATTGATCAAATGTTCCATATCATTGTCAGTATTGAAAGCCTGATAAGAGAATCTGATAAAGATCTCATCTCCCTTTTGAGTGATCGGAATTTCAATATTATATTCTGTAAAGAGCATTCGTTGCAATTCTAAAGGCTTTTGAGTTTTTATTCGTGTCGCGCTGATCTGTCCGTAAAAATCAGTTGAAACAGGAGCTAAAGGAGCAGCATTCAATTCTTTTGATAAAATGGTGGTGTACTCTAGGACTTTCTCTTTGCAGATCTTAGTACGTTCTTCCCAATTGAATTTTTCCATGAACTCTATACAAGCTGGGATGGTCAAAAATGCTGAGAAATCGCGTGTTCCATTGAATTGGTGATAATCAAAGAATTTTGAATTGCTTGGAAAGGCCGCTTTATATCCCCAAGATATGATCAAAGGGTCAAGTTGATCTTGCCATTCCTTTTTGCAATAAAGAAAAGAACAACCTTTTGGAGCCATCATCCACTTATGGCAAGCTCCGGTATAAAAGTCAGGATCAAGATCATTAAGATTTAATTCAATATGTCCAGGAACATGGGCGCCATCGATAAATACAAGTAGGCCTCTTTTTTTTGCTTCAATACAGATTTCTTTTACTGGTAAAATCAAAGCCGTTGCGCTTGTGATCTGACTTATAAAGACCAGTTTGGTTCGTTCCGTGTATCCGGCAAAAAATTCGTTAACGATGGTTTCTTTATCCGTAATTGGCAGCGAAATAGGCTGTTTGATATATTTTGCGCCAGTTTTTTCACAATAGTATTCCCAGGTTCTGTCACACGCACCATATTCAAGATCAGTTGTCAAAATCTCATCTCCAGGTGCCAATGATAAAGACTTTACGATGAGATTCACAGCAAAGGTGGGATTTGTTACGAAGACGATGTCCTCATGATCACAATGAACAAAGTTGGCTAAGCTTCGAGCACTTTTTTCAAGATAATCATACCCATCCCGAATAATGAACTGAACAGGTTCCTGTTCCAGGATCATTTGCCAGCGCTGATAATCAGCGAAAATTGGTTTTGGACAAGCGCCGAATGACCCGAAATTCAGGAAAGTGATATCTGGTCTTAGTAGAAATTGGTCTTTTATATCGTTCATCGGGATAGGCTTAATTACTGATTTATTGATTATCTGTCTGGCTTGGTTTATTCATTCTTTTACCACCAATCAATGCAAGGACCAATGCAATGAATGGCAGTAGCATCATGAATTGGTAAAGATGGAATCCGATAATTCCAAATAAAGCAGCACCGATGACTGGAAAAACAGCCATTGCAAATGAATTGATCGATTCTGAGATGCCCATGATCTCACCTTGGTTTTTGTGATCCGCGTGAATTGAAATGAGTGCATTGAAGGTAGGGAAGCAGAGGGAAAGCCCCAGGTTCATCGTGTAGTAAAAAGCAATGAACAGGTACAAGTTAGATGTCATGGTGATACTAAACAGTCCAATAATACAGAGTGTTAGCCCAATAAGTAAAGTATTATACTCGCCAAATCTTTTGATGAATCTTTTAGAAACAAAAGCCTGATTGAACGCTAGAAAGAGTCCTACAATGAATAAAAAGAAACCAAGCTCTTTTTCTTCGAACGAAAACATATCGATCAGATACAAAGCAATAGTCGAGATATAAAAGGCCATCATTGTAGCGAAAAACATTTTCACTGTAAATATCACTTTGATCATGGAAGATGGATTCACTGCTTTCACACGCGCAGGAATGAAGATCATGTGCCAGATAGGAGTCTTTTTTCTTACGCTTCTTTTTTCTTCAGGATGAGATTCTTTTAACCAAAGGCTGATCGTGAGTAACGTGATCGATGAAATGACTATTGCAACGAACATTGTCCCATAGAAACCCAATGAGGTAGAAGCAGTCAATCCTCCAAGTCCGGGGCCAATGATCATTCCGATTCCTGCGATTCCTCCAAGATATCCGAAAATATAGGATTTCTCTTCTCTTGTAGTAATGTCTGAAACATACGCATTGGTGACAGAAGCGTTACCTCCGGTCACACCGTCAAGAATTCTGGAGAAAGCAATGATCCATAAGGGCAAAGCCAAACCGAATATTGGATAATCTGGTAAACTCAAGGCCAGGACAAAAACGAACCAGCTGAGAAGTGTACCGGCTTGACTTACGAGAAGTATTGGTTTTCTTCCTTGTTGATCCGATAAAGCTCCAAGAAAAGGCGCTCCGATGAATTGAAAAGCAGAATAGCAGGTTAACAGAAATCCATAGACCCATTCCGGAGCTCCATAGTTTTTCACGACAAATGGGAGGATGGGCATCAGAATACTGAAACCAAGAACATTTACCAATGTTAAGAGGTAGGCGGGGATCAACCTTTTTTGCATGTTGTAAAAATAAAAAAAGGCAGACCTAAGCCTGCCTTTTCTATGAATCATTTCACATTATAAGTGCATGAAATCCTTTTTCGCAAGTAATTCATCTTCTGTTTCTCTGTAATCAGGGTCGTCTACACAACAATCAACCGGACAAACCGCAGCACACTGTGGTTCATCATGGAAACCTACACATTCAGTGCATTTGTCGTGAACGATGTAATAAACATCCATATTAACCGGTTCAAAAGGCTTGTCTGCCAAGATCTCGTCACCGTCCAGCGTGTTAATGATGCCTTTCAATGTTGTTCCATCCGAATATTTCCACTCAGCTCCTCCTTCGTAGATAGCATTGTTTGGACATTCCGGTTCGCAAGCACCGCAATTAATACATTCTTCTGTGATCATTATTGCCATATCGCCAGTTTTTGGTTTGCAAATATAGCAACGCTTTATTAAACCAATTGTTTAAAAAAAGTAAAAATTGAATTGGGTGTGGTTAGTCCGCCCAAACTTGGCTAAATTCGCGGCGTGGAAAGAAATCAATTGATCACAGCATTTGCGCAACTTGGAATAGTCATGGTACATCTTGGCGAAAACAAGGAATGGCCAGGATTCCAGATCGGTTTGTCAGAGCAGGAGTATAGTGACTTAAATGTGCTTATACGAAGACAACAATCCTTTAATGGATGGTTTACAGAATCAAATGTGAGATCTTCACTTTTGGCCTTAGGGCAATCACTTGATGTTTCACAGCTCAGCGAGTGGACTTCTAAATATTCATATTCTGATCATCCGAAAAGGGTAGGGATCATCATGGCAGGAAATATTCCGCTGGTTGGATTTCATGATTTTCTTTGTGTTTTATTGTCTGGGAACATTGCAGTTTGTAAGTTGAGTTCAGATGATAAAACTCTTCTTCCCGCATTGACTGATGCTTTGACAAAATTTTTACCTGAAGTAAAAGAACGATGTGAATTTGTCGTTGGTCCCATTGGAAAAATCGATGCCGTGATAGCTACAGGGAGTGACAACAGTACAAAGTACTTTGAACAATACTTTGGAAAGTATCCGCATGTTTTTAGAGGGAACAGGACATCAGTTGCAGTGATTTCAGGCGAAGAGTCAAGTGAAGAGCTAAGAAAACTAGGGGAAGATATCTTTCAATATTTTGGATTGGGGTGTAGAAATGTCTCTCACTTGATCATTCCTGAATCATTCATTCTGGATCGATTTTTTGAAGCGATCGTAGATTTTGGAGAGGTGATCAATCATCATAAGTACGCCAATAATTACGATTACAATCGTGCTGTTTATTTGCTCAATCAACACGAAATACTTGACAATAACTTTCTTTTGCTCAAAGAATCAGAAGAACTTTTTTCACCACTATCTATGATCTTTTATCACAGATACAAGGATGTTAGTGAAGTTGAAAAATACCTTCAACAACATGAGGAAAAGATCCAATGTGTTGTTGGTAAAGGATATTTACCATTTGGAACTGCTCAGTGTCCGATGTTGAATGATTATGCAGATGGTATAGATACCATGCTTTTTCTGAATCAGCTTTAATTTTTAAATCTACGAAGATCCGATGACTCAAATGTCCATTCGGGTGTCTTTATCATTCCTTCATTGGCTCTATACCATGGAGAGATATCCTGATCTGTTGGATTAACCAAAATGTGGGTTTCCTGCGCTGGCATATAGCTTTGGGAAAGAAGAAAAAGTTTATTTCCCGAATTATCAATTGCAACATCCATCACGGTAACAGCGTGTCCGTAAGGATTACCCGACTGAATGAAAACATCTCCAGGTTGTATGTCAGTAATATTTTGAATGGGCATAAGCTCCTTTTTAAG
>SBFR01000196.1 GCA_006227105.1 Bacteroidota bacterium | reverse complement strand
GTTTTCAAGACTAAAGGTGCTGAAGGTACTCAGTCCTCCACAAAAGCCAACAGCCAAAAGTGGACTCAGCCATTCGTATCGTTCACCTTTCGAAATAAATCCAACTACTATTATACCCAGGATAATACACGCTACAACATTTGAAATTAACGTAGCCAAAGGGAAGTGCCAATTTGAATTTCCACTTACAAAATTAGAGAGGCCGTATCTCACAAGACTACCTAAACCACCACCAATAAAAACCCATAGATAGCTCATGAAATTCTTCGTTCAAATGATGGATAAATATATTTGAAAATCATCCAGGAAATCGTAGCTCCAACCAACCAGCCAATCACGACATCCGAAATGTAATGTACTCCGAGGCAAATCCGACTTAGACAAACCACAAATGAAACGACTAGCATTGTTACGGTAATCCAGGATATTTTGTCTTTAAACACTGAGATCAAAGCCAATGATAAGGCCCCAAAATTAGCAGCATGCGATGAAATGAACCCATACTCTCCGCCTTTATATGGTCCACCTTTAGTCATGAATAATTTTATTTGATCACTGATCAATAAGTTGTGTGACGGCCTATATCTGAGAAACACTTCTTTAAATAGATGCACTGAGATCAAATCAGTGATTCCGATGGTAATTCCAACAAAAAGTAAAAAAAGTGAAGCCTTTTTTAAACCGGCAGTTTTAATTATTACATAAAAAAGGAACACATACAAAGGAACCCAGGTAATTCTCATGGATACAACCCACATGAAATACTGAACAACGGGATGATAAAGGGAGGTATTGATCCATACCGTCCAACTCTGATCCAATTGTTCTAGGTAATCAATCATTGTTCAAATACTTCCAGATAATATCTTTAAGCTCCGATAAACCCTGCTGAGCCACAGAGGATATAAAAACATGAGGTATTTTCGGTAGGTCTTTACTTAAAGCTGCTTTCAACTCATCGTCCAGCATATCTGATTTGCTGATCGCTAAAATTCTTTCCTTGTGCAATAATTCAGGGTTGTATTGTTTTAATTCATTCAATAGAACCTTGTATTCTGCATGAATATCATCACTATCAGCTGGAACCAAGAATAGTAACAAAGAGTTTCGTTCGATGTGTCTCAGGAAACGTAAACCTAACCCCTTTCCTTCATGTGCTCCTTCTATTATACCCGGAATATCTGCCATGATAAATGAGCGATAATCCCTGTATTTCACAATACCAAGATTTGGACGTAACGTAGTAAATGGGTAGTCACCAATCTCAGGCTTCGCTGCACTCAATACTGACAACAGTGTACTTTTTCCAGCATTAGGGAATCCGACCAAACCTACATCAGCCAATACCTTCAACTCAAGGATCTTCCAACCATCCTGACCTTCCTCTCCGGGTTGTGCATAGCGTGGAGTTTGATTCGTTGGAGACTTGAAGTGATTATTACCTAATCCTCCTCTACCACCCTGCTGAATAATTCTCTCTTCTCCTTCTTCAGTTATTTCAAATAGTACCTCACCGGTTTCGCCATCTTTAGCAACAGTCCCAAGAGGCACTTCAATGTATACGTCCTCTCCTTGCTTCCCTGTTTTTAAACCACCTGATCCATGACCACCATGGCCTGCCTTGATGTGTTTTTGAAATTTAAGGTGTAATAGGGTCCATAACTGCTTATTCCCTCGAAGTATGATATGACCACCACGACCACCATCTCCTCCATCAGGACCTCCTTTAGGAATGTACTTTTCTCTTCTTAAATGGGTAGATCCACCCCCTCCATTTCCGGAAGCACAATGAATCTTAACGTAGTCTACAAAATTATCTGATGCCATAATCTGGGTTCAAAGGTACAGTTTACTGTACTAAATAAAAAAGCCAATCCATATGGATCGGCTTCCATTTCATTAAATATTGTTTTTAGATCGCCATGATCGCTTCATTGAGCCTTGATGTAATCTCATCGATCGATCCAATTCCGTCAATACCGACGTACTTTCCTTGTCCTTGATAAAAATCTTTCACAGGAGCCGTCTCTGCATTGTAAACCTTGATCCTGTTCTCAATAATCGCAGGATCCGCATCATCCACTCTTCCACTCACCTCAGCTCTTTTCTTCAATCTCTCCTTCAACTCATTTTCTTCTACTTCCAATGCAAGCATTACACTGATTTCAGTCCCCATTTCATTCAAAAGCTCATCCAAAGCCTTCGCCTGAGCATTCGTTCTTGGGAAGCCATCAAAAATGAATCCCTTTGGATCTACCTGCTTTTCAACTTCTGAACGCAGCATATTGATAGTCACCTCATCCGGCACTAATTGACCTTTATCGATATATGATTTCGCCAGTTTACCCAATTCAGTTTCTCCTTTGATATTTGCTCTAAAAATATCGCCTGTCGAAAGATGGACAAGACCATATTTTTCGATCAATCGCTCGGACTGGGTTCCTTTTCCTGCTCCTGGAGGGCCAAACAATACAATGTTAAGCATACAGTTAATTTTTAAATTGATATATGGTGTTTAGGTTTCTTCCTTTTCCGTTATAATCAAGCCCATATCCAACAACAAAAGCATCAGGGATCGAAAACCCAACATACTTTATTTCACTGGATCCTTTATACGCTTCTGGCTTGAATAAAAGAGAACAGATTTCAACTGACGCCGGATCAAGTTTTTCCAAAAGATCCTTCAAGTATCCGACAGTATTTCCTGTGTCAACAATATCCTCTATTAAAACGACATGTTTTCCCGAGATATCCATCGATAAACCAATTGACTCTGTGATTTTGTTGGTGGTTTCCATTCCTTCATAACTGCTCACTTTTACGAAGGTGATATCACATGGTAGATCGGTTGATTTCATTAGATCTGAAGCAAACATGAAAGCGCCATTCAGAACCACAACAAACACTACTTCTTTGCCGGAATAATCCTGTGTCAAAGTAGCGCCAAGTGCGTTTACTTCCTTAAGAATTTCATCGTGCGTGATGAAGGTTTCGAAGTGCTTATCATCGATTCTGATCATAACGGATCCTGTTCAGGTTGCAAAGTTAGCCTTTTAAAAAGAATTGCAGAATTTTCTTTAAACTATACGCTTAAATTATTAGCATTTAATATTTGACCATATCTTTGAGGCATGAAAAACAAATGGTACGGTGACGATTTTAAACTGGGTGTAGTAGGCGGTGGCCAACTTGGAAGAATGATGATCCAGGAAGCTATAAATCTTGACATTCAGATCCATTGTCTCGATCCCGATCCAAATGCTCCATGTGCAAAAATTGCATCTACTTTTACGGTTGGTTCCCTTAATGATTACGACACTCTCTATGCCTTCGGAAAAGACAAGGATGTTATAACTGTTGAAATCGAAAATGTGAATATTGAAGCTTTAAAGAAGCTTGAATCGGAGGGGAAACGCGTTTTTCCTCAACCTCACGTACTGGAAATCATAAAAGACAAAGGCGTACAAAAAGAATTTTACAAAACGCACAGTTTGCCAACTGCCCCTTTTGAACTTAAAGATGAAAATTTCAGACTTACTGAAAAAGACCTTCCAGTTGTTCAAAAGCTTAGAACGGGTGGATATGATGGGAAAGGAGTTCAGGTAATAAAAACTACGGGTGACCTAACGGATCAATTCAATGCCCCATGTGTTCTCGAAGAACTTATTCCATTTGAAAAGGAGATCTCTGTGATCGTAGCAAGAAATGAAAATGGTGAAGTAGCATCATTTCCTGCTGTAGAATGTTATTTCAATCCCAAAGCAAATCTTGTAGAATTACTTTTTTGCCCATCCAAAATTGATGCTGAAACAGAAGAAAGCGCCCAATTACTTGCTCGTCAAGTCATCGAAAAACTGGAAATGGTTGGATTATTAGCCGTAGAAATGTTTCTATCAAAAAATGGAGATCTACTTATCAATGAGATTGCCCCACGACCACATAACAGCGGACATCATACCATAGAATGCAATGAAACCTCACAATTCATGCAACATATCCGAGCAATTTTGAATTTGCCTTTAGGTTCAACGAAAGCAACAAGAGCAGGTGCAATGATCAACTTATTGGGCGAACCCAATTACGAGGGAAAAGTCAAGTATGAAGGTTTGGAAGAAGCAATTTCAATGGAAGGAGTTCACCCTCACATATACGGTAAATCCTCTACAAAAAGCTTCAGAAAGATGGGTCATGTCACACTCACGGGTGATACTATTGAAGAGGTACTTCAAAAAGCCGAAAAGGTTAAAAAAATGATCAAAGTGATCGCCTGAAAATTTACTTTTTCAGGTAAGTCTCTTTTTTTACTAACTTTCTGAAAACGAAAATGAGACTACTTCTGTTGAGATTTTTGATTTTTTTACTTCCTGCATTGCTCCTTCCCGGAAGAGCATTGTCGCAGCTATACACCTTTAAAAATTTCAATCATAAAAATGGTCTGATCACCTCTAACATCACGTCCCTACTGAGTAGTGAAAATGGAAGTCTTTATGTTGGTACGGATGGTGCCGGGCTTATTCGATTTGACGGCAGGAAATTCCATGAAGTCGGAATGGACTCGTCCTTTAATAGACATCATGTATGTGATATCAAGGAATTTGAAAAAAAGATCTACTTCGGGTCTAAGTATAGGGGTATTTATAAGATAGAAGACGGAAAGACTAATTTAATTGCAGGAGCAAGAGACTATAAAGGAGAAGTTCAGCGCATTGAGCTTTTTAAGAAATCCATGCTCATTATTTCGACGAAAGGAGTCTATCTCAACAGCAAGGGAACGTTGGAAAAAATCTATGATTTCAAAGAAGATATCAGTCGTATTCAAACTTTAAAAATCCACAATGGAGAACTGATTTTAACGGACCAAGGCAATTTCTATTTCTCTCAAAGCACTCAGCGAATCGTTCAATTGCATTACTGGTTAAGAGTATCTTCAACTTCCGTGAAAGGGATTACTCATGCCATTTTTGACGGTCAAAAAGTGAGCTTGTTTACTAATGATCTTACAAGCCGACTTGACATTGTTCTCGAATCATCTGGAAAAATTTTCTCCTATTCAAAGACGAGCCTTTCAAATATACTTGAACCACTAGAAACAATAAAGGATGTAGCATACAGCAGTCTTAAAAATGAGATTTTCTTTCTGACAACTTTCAACAAGCTCTACGTTTCAAACAATGGGACAACCAAGCGCATGGCTCAAAATTATTTTGAGTCACTTCAAACATGCAACAATATTGTTGTTGACGCATCAGGCGACCTTTGGATAGGATCAAATTATAAAGGAATCTACAAGGTTTCACTTGATCCCTTCACACAAATACAATTGAATCCCGTCTATCGTTATCCCGATATTTTTTCAATCCATAAAACGAAGGATTCTGATATCATTCTTTCGACGGGTGAGAGTGGTTCTTTTATTAGTAATATACGTTTGAATCAGCCATTCCAAAATCTTGATTTCAGGATCCTAAACTTTCTTGAAACGGAATCACAGCTGTACATGGCTTGTTCAGATGGTCTTCGGTCGATGAACATTCAGACAAAGAAAATCAATTTGATCCCAGGTTTTGAAGGAAAAAAGATCAATCTTATTCAGAAAGACGGTAATACTTTTTTCATTGGAATAGCCGATTCGGGATTAATCATTTTCGACTCAAAGGACTTTACTCTCAAGAAGATCTTTAAAGGACCACGATTTATCTACACTGCCACTAAATCACCAATAAGCAAAATATGGTATTTAGGAACCAATGAGGGTGTATTTGAATTGAACCCACAAAAACTTACCCTTAAAAAGGTCCCTGAAAGTAAAACGGTTGGTTACTACTTTGGAAATTCAACCCTCGATGTTTACAAAACAGTTTGGTTCACAGGAGACGACGGACTATTTGGAATTTTAGCAAATGGTGAGACCGTCTCAATAAAAGACAACAAATATTTTAATTCCAAACTTCTTTATACTCTGAGCGCTGACAAGTTCGGAAACTTGATCATTGGAACGAATAAAGGTATTACTATACTCCCTGTGAATGAACTTGGTAAACCGGGAGATTCCCGCCATTTCACGGGAGAAACAGGATTTGGCGGTTTTGAAACTCACATGAGGGCACAGTTTCAGGATGATAATATTCTCTACGTTGGAACTATTGAAGGCTTGTTTTCTATTAACACTGAGTTGCTTAAGCATTTTCCAAAACCAACTCCTCCCGTTATTCAACCTTTGGTTTATCGTGTGATTACCAAAAAAGAAAACTCCTATTCCTTCCAGCTTTCAACGAATAATCCGAAGATCAACAATATCCTTTATTCTTACCGAATAAAAGGATTCTCGGATGAATGGTCAGAACTATCAAACCTTGACAAGATCTATTTGTCCGAACTTAGCAATGGAGACTATACCCTAGAGGTTCGATCATCTTATGATGGAATTGTATTTAGTGACACAAGCAAATACACCATCCACGTCAATTTTCCATTTTGGAAAACAAAGTGGTTCATTCTATTTCTGATTTCTCTAATCGTACTGATCAATATTTTCATCGTGGTCAGATATCGTTCTTTTGATTCAGGAAATTATTTCAGAACACAGGATACATCTGTAGAGCTGAATATTACCCCTTCCATCCTACTTTTCGCCTTTTTCTCAGATGTGATAGCCAACTACATTGCTCCGATCATTGATCCTGCCATCCCCGAAATGATGGGTCTGGCAATTACAACTGGTTTTGGTCTTCTATCTCTTTATTTATTATCAAAATCAGCGGAAAGATCCGGAAGAAAGCAACTGTTCAGACTTTATTTGATCCTGGCGTACTTCTTTGTTTTGTCTCACTATGTCATAGGTGCATTCTTGTCAAACCTAAACCCATTCTATATCTTTGCTATTTCAATGATCTTATGCGTTTCACCTTTTGTGTTTGAGCGAATAAAATGGGTGATCATACAAAACCTGATAATTCTTGTCATCTGCAGTTCGATGACATTGTACTTGGATCAGACGCATTACAACAAATATCTCTTCTTGTTCGTTGTTCTGGCAGCAGCTTTTATGTCCATAATGATCTCTTTCCTTCGAAATGATTCTTTGGAAAAATTGATCTTCATTTCTGGAGTAGTAAATCAAGGGAATGCACAAGTCGTAGCGTTCAATAAAGATGGAAAGATCACATATGCCAGTGAGAACATCAATCAAATTGTTCCTATTAAATCGGATGAGCTTCTTCATCAACACATTTCTTTTTTAAATAAGTTCTTACCTCAAACAGGTGGATATCGAAATGTTGATCTTACCTCACAATTTTTTGATGGTCAAAAATATCTGGTTCCTTTTCTCAATTCAACATCAAACATAAAATGGATCGAGTGGTCATGCAAAGTATTTTCAGATAATGTCAAAGTGATACTCGGACAAGATGTATCGGACAGGAAAGAATTAGAAAATACTTACGAATTACTTGTTCAGAATGCTGAAGACCTTATTTTTCAATGTGACGTGAATGGGAACTTTCAGTTTCTGAATAACAGGATGTATGAGATCCTTGAGTTCGATAAGGACGAAATTAATGGGAAAAGCGCACTTACTATTGTTCCTGACGAATACAGAGAGCAAGTTCAGGAATATTACCAGGATCATTTTAAGCGAAAGCTATCCAGTAGTTATTTTGAATTTCCTATCCAATCCAGAAATGGACGAATAATCTGGTTGGGGCAACATGTCACAACACAATTTCAGGAAGGAAGCGACCACTATATTAAAGGATTCCTTGCGTTAGCAAGAGATATAACTGAGATCCGTGCCCAACAAGAGATCATTAAGGAACAAAGAGATGACATTACGTCCAGTATCGAATATGCTCAAAGGATCCAGATGAGTTTAATGCCTCAGGAAAATTCATATCGGGAGGTATTCAATGAATCTTTCGCCATCTTCCATCCTAAAGATATCGTTTCAGGAGACTTCCATTGGATTCACCGAACTCAGCAATTCACAGTTGTAGCTGTTGGTGACTGCACTGGCCATGGTGTGCCGGGCGCTTTCATGACTTTACTTGGAATTAATATGCTCAATTCGATTGTTCTGGAAGGCCAATTAAAAGAACCTGGTTTGATCATGAACGAAATGGATCAAAAGTTACGAGAGATCTTGTCTACAGAAATACAAGGCACCAAGATAACAGATGGTATTGAGCTCACCATTTGTGTTTTTGACCACGCGAAGAAAAAACTATCCTATAGCTGTGCAGGTTCAAGATTCCTGATCTGGGAAGATCGTGGATTCAATATGTTCAAAGGAGACATTAAACATATTGGTGATCGTAACATGAAGGAATTCCGAGGATATATTACCCATGAACTGAATTTATCAGATAATTCGATCATATATCTATTTACAGATGGAATGCAAGATCAGTTCGGTGGACCAAAAAATAAAAAATTCTCTTTCAGAAGGTTACTTGAAATGTTGGAAGAAAATATAAGATTGCCTCTTCCTGACCAGAAAATAATGATAGAAGATGAATTCCTGAAATGGAAAAGTAGCAACAAGCAAACCGACGACATTACTATCATTGGAATGAAAATTTAATTTTGTTTAACTTTTTTTTTGTTTTGTTAAACATTTTTTGTTTAACTTTGAATCGTATTTGTTAAACAAAGAGAAATGTCAACTGTAGAATTCAATGAAGCACTAATCGGACTCGAAGGAAATTTGAAGTCCTTTGCATTCACATTCACAAGAAATCAAGAAGATGCACTTGATCTTACTCAAGAAACAATGTTGAAGGCAATCACTTACCGAAGTTATTACACACCACAAACCAATTTTAAGGCATGGGTCTTTACGATCATGCGTAACATTTTCATCAATCAATATCGCCGAAGAGTTAAATCTGGAGAAATCTTCGACCATAGTAAAGATTTATCCTTAATTTCAAATACTGGAAACGACCTAGGCAATCCTCAGCGTCAGATGACGGAAAAGGAATTGAGAGAAAAGATCGAGCGTTTGGAAGATGATTTTAAAACACCATTCCTTATGCATTTCAATGGATTTAAATACAAGGAGATCGCGGACCAACTGAATATCCCGATCGGAACGGTGAAAAGCAGAATTTATATCGCTCGTCAAAAGCTGATAGATCTATTGCCAGGTTATCGATATGCAATGAATTAATGAGTAAAAAAGCGGTTATAATCGGTTCTGGGATCTCATCTCTTTCATGCGCTTCTTTTTTAGCAAAAGAAGGGTACGACGTGACTATTCTGGAGAAAAATAAAACGATTGGAGGAAGAGCCCGGAAATTTGAAGAAAATGGATTCATGTTCGACATGGGACCTAGCTGGTATTGGATGCCTGACGTTTTCGAACGCTTTTATAACCAGTTCGGACATACAACTTCGGATTTTTACGAGTTAAAAAGACTTGACCCTTCATACCGCGTCTATTGGAAAGACCAAACTCATACTGATCTTCCAGCAGAGCTTCAGGAACTAAAAAGCCTTTTCGAATCAATGGAGTCAGGAAGTTCTGAGAAACTTACGAAATTTCTGGACGAAGCAAAATACAAGTATGAAGTTGGTATGAACGAACTCGTATTTAAACCTGGATTGAAATGGAGAGAATTTGCAGACTTCAGGATTTTTAAAGGTCTGTTTAGGATGCATCTTTTAAGCTCATTTGCCAAACACATCAGAAAGTACTTCAAGAATGAGAAAATTCTAAGCCTATTGGAATTCCCAGTGCTATTTCTTGGTGCCACACCTGATAAGACCCCCGCTCTTTATTCATTGATGAATTATGCAGACATTTCGCTTGGAACTTGGTATCCAATGGGTGGGATGCATAAATTCATTGAAGCATTCGAAAAAATCGCCAATGACCAAGGAGTAAAAATTCTAACAGAACAAAATGTAACTGGATTTGCCTATGAAGGGAATTCTGTTTCAAAGGTAATTACTGACAATGGTGAGTTTGAAGCTGATATCGTTGTTTCAGGTGCCGATTACCAACATACAGATTCAACTATCCTGAAAGGAAAATCAAATTACAGTAACGAATACTGGAAAAGTCGAACGATGGCTCCGTCGAGTTTACTTTTCTATTTAGGAGTTGACAAGAAAGTAAAAGATCTTCTTCACCACAATTTGTTTTTTGACGAGCCTTTTACAGAACACGCAAAAGAAATATACGAGCAACCTAAATGGCCAAGTGCACCACTGTTTTATTGTTGTGTACCATCCAAAACAGATAAGACGGTTGCGCCTGAAGGCAAAGAAAATATGTTTCTTTTGATCCCAATTGCACCGGATCTGGAAGACAACGGGGAAACACGTGAAAAATACTATTCCATGTTGATGGATCGCCTTGAAAAACATACAGGTGAAAGTATCCGAGATCATGTGATCTACAAGAGGAGCTATTGTGTTTCAGACTTTAAATCCGATTACAATGCGTTTAGGGGTAATGCCTATGGTCTTGCAAATACCTTGAAACAAACGGCAATATTGAAGCCATCACTCAAACATAAAAAGATTCAAAACCTATATTACACAGGGCAGCTAACCGTTCCTGGACCAGGAGTTCCTCCATCCATTATTTCCGGTGAGGTGGTAGCTCAAGTGATAAACCAAGAAAACCCAATAAACTGATTACAATGAAAGAATTATTTGATAGCGTTTCTTTTGAAGTTAGTGAATTGACTACTAAACGATACAGTACATCATTTTCTTTGGGAATTTCATTCCTTTCAAAGGAAATTCAAAGGCCAATCTATTCCCTATACGGATTTGTAAGATTAGCAGATGAAATCGTAGACTCATTTCATGACTATCCGAAAGAAAAGATGCTAACTGAATTCAGATCTCAAACCTTTCAAGCAATAGAGGAAGGAATCTCGATCAATCCTGTTCTCAATAGTTTTCAATGGGCAGTGAATAAATATAGAATTCCGCACGACTTGATCACGACATTTCTTGACAGTATGGAAATGGACCTGAGAAAATCGGATTACGACGAAATTGGATATAAAAATTACATCTTGGGTTCTGCTGAGGTTGTAGGACTAATGTGTCTAAAGATTTTCGTTCATGGTGACGAAGCAGAATATGAAAGGCTTAAACCTGCTGCAATGAAATTGGGATCGGCTTTTCAGAAGATCAATTTCCTTAGAGATCTTAAAGCAGATTACCATGAACTGGGAAGAACGTATTTCCCAGGGATTGACATGAAAGAATTCGATTCCACCATTAAAAAAGAGATCGAAAAAGACATTGAAGAAGATTTCCGCTTAGGGTATGAAGGAATCAAACAATTGCCTAAGAATTCGAGATTTGGGGTATACATGGCCTATATCTATTATTACAAACTATTTGCTAAGATCAAAGGTTTGGAGGCGCAGCGAATTCTAAATGAAAGAATTCGTATTCCAAATGGCAAGAAATATCGACTGTTTGTTTCTTCGTACCTTAGACATAATTTGAATTTGATCTAATGGAAGACAAAGTCATCCTTGTTAACGAAAATGATCAGGAAATCGGATCTGAAGAAAAGCTCCAAGCCCACATTGATGGTTTGTTGCACAGGGCTCTGTCTGTTTTAATATTTAATTCTTCCGGAGAACTGTTATTGCAAAGAAGGGCTTTGGATAAATACCATTCCCCTGGATTATGGACCAACACATGTTGTAGTCATCCTAGGCCAGAAGAAGATACTGCTGCCGCAGCACATCGCCGATTAAATGAAGAAATGGGGATGAATACAATGTTAAAACACAGTTTTTCATTCATCTACAGGGCAGAATTTGATAATTCACTCATTGAACATGAACTGGATCACGTCTTTATAGGAATATCGGACGAATTGCCCGAATTAAATCCTGAAGAAGCCATGGAATATAAATTTGTAAATCCAGATCGACTGATCGAAGACATAAAGGAAAATCCTTCAAAGTATACGGTTTGGTTCAGAATAATCATGTTAGACCATTTTAGTAAAATCTCTCAAAAGTTGACCTATGAAAGTGTGTAGACGTACAACCTTTAATGCTGCCCACCGACTTTTCAATACTGAATGGTCAGACGAGAAGAACCTCGAGGTTTTTGGTAAATGCAGTAATCCAAATTATCATGGTCACAATTATGTGCTTGAGACATGGATCGAAGGAGAGATAGATACTGAGACGGGCTATGTTATTGATCTTAAAAAATTAAAAGAACTTGTCAACGAGGAGGTTGGTGAACGCTTTGATCATAGAAATCTAAATTTGGATTGTCCAGAATTTAAAGAGTTAAAGCCTTCTGCAGAAAATATTGCTGTGGTCATTTACAATTTATTGAGACCAAAACTGGAGTCGAAATACAAATTGGTCATTCGTCTGTGGGAAACGGAAAACAACGTGGTTGAATACAACGGTGAATGAAAGCTCTATTCTGGCATCGAAGAGATCTAAGGTCCGAAGACAATGCCGGATTGTACAAAGCCCTAAAATCAGGAGCATCCGTCATCCCGGTTTTCATTTTCGATTCGAACATATTAAGCGAACTGCCTGAAAATGATAAAAGGGTCAGCTTTATTTATGATGCCATCAAAAACCTTAAATCGATCTATCAGCAACATGGATCAGATCTAATTGTCAGATTTGGTGACCCCATAGATTTAATACCAAAACTCGCCGAAGATTTTAATGCAAAAATGGTTTTCACAAATCGTGATTACGAGCCATATGCGTTGGATCGAGACAGAAAGATCTTTGATCTTCTAAACGACAGGAACATTCAATTCACAGGAACTAAAGACCATGTCATTTTCGAAAAGAACGAAATCCTGAAAAATGATGGTAAACCATACACGGTCTTTACACCGTATTCAAAAAAGTGGAAGGAAAAGTTAAATGATTTCTATCTTTCCTCCTATCCTACATCTCCCTATTTTTCAAAATTGGAAAAATGCATTCCGGAGCCTCTATTGACTTTGAAAGAAATGGGGTTCCTTCATGAATCGTATGCCAAAGACCCTAACGAACCCAATGTCAGTATTATTGATAAATATCACCTAACAAGGGATCTTCCGGCCATTCATGGTACATCAAGACTAAGTGTTCATTTGAGATTTGGTACAATTAGTATTCGGGAGTTGTGTCGCATTGCCTTGAAGCACAATCCTACTTACCTGAATGAATTGATCTGGAGAGATTTTTATCAGATGATCATCTATCATTTTCCGCATTCAGCGATAAATTCTTTTCGAAAAGAATATGACTCCATACGCTGGGAACATAATGATACCCATTTCAAAGCATGGTGTGAAGGAAAGACTGGATACCCGTTGGTGGATGCAGGAATGCGGGAATTAAATGAAACTGGATTCATGCATAATCGGGTAAGAATGGTCACTGCAAGTTTTCTTACAAAACACCTGTTACTCGATTGGAGACTTGGAGAAGCCTATTTCGCTATGAAGTTAATGGACTTTGACCTTGCCAGTAACGTGGGGGGATGGCAATGGGCCGCTGGATCAGGATGTGATGCCGCACCCTATTTCAGAGTCTTTAACCCAACATCTCAACAAGAGAAATTTGACTCAAAATTTGAATACATAAAAAAATGGGTGCCTGAGTATGGCACATCCTCTTACCCAGAGCCCATTGTCGAACATAAAATGGCTCGTGAAAGAGCCATTGAAAGATATCGTAGTACATTAAAAAAATAACATGAAACAAATTGGTGACCAATGTCCGGCTTTCGAATTGCCAGATCAGAATGGAAAAATAATCAGCAGCAAAGACTTGATCGGAAAAAAAATATTGGTGATCTATTTCTATCCCAAAGATCATACACCGGGTTGCACGAAAGAGGCTTGCTCATTCAGAGATAATCATGATCAATTTATAGAAGAAGGTTGTGAGGTTATTGGGATATCCTCGGATAAACCTGATACCCACTTACGATTTGCCGATAAACATTCTCTTGGATTTATGTTACTTTCCGATACGGATCAAAAAGTCAGAAAAGCATTCGAGGTAAGACCGAGTCTTTTTGGCTTAATTCCAGGTAGAGTAACATACGTAATTGACTTAGAAGGAAAGATTGCCGGAATTTATGATTCACAGTCTGATCCTCATGGTCACGTGAGTCAATCTCTTGCTACCGTTCGCTCTTTGAAGGAAAGATCCTGATCACGGCTTCTTCTCTGAATTTGAAAATACCTTCCAGCTTTTTACGGACAAACATCCAATGGGCAATTTTTCCGATAAATCCAAAAGGTAAGGAATAGCTTACGATATCTACCATCCGCACTCCTTTTTCATGAGGATAAAAGTGATGTTCATGATGCCACATTTTGTATGGACCCATTCGTTGTTCGTCAACAAAGAAAGAGTTCTCTTTAATGTGTGAGATCTCTGTCACCCATGTCATTGGAATATTCAGAAGGGGACGAACGGTGTATTTAATGATCATACCCTCATACATATCATCAATGAGATCTGTTCTGATCTTAAAATCCATTGAAGAAGGGGTAATGCTCGAAAGGTTCTTGGGCGAAGAAAAAAAACTCCATGCCTCTTCCAAACTACATTCGATGATCTGCTCGCTCTTTATTTGATACATAATGATTACTTTGTTATTCAACAATTCATGTCAGAGAATGTTGTAATATAAAATGAAGTCAATGGATATTTATCAAGCTTTGATCGAACACTTCAAAAAAAAGATAACGCTCGATCCATCATCCGAAAAAGAGATTAGGTCTGCTTACTCCTTACGCACATTTAAAAAAAAGGAACTCATTTTTCAGCAGGGACAGGGATGTCTGGTAGAAGGCTATATCGTCAACGGTCTGGTACGGGTTTTCAATACGGATCAACAGGGAATTGAACATGTTATGTATTTTGCCCTACGCGACTGGTGGATCGGAGACATTGCTTCATTTTATCGTAATGAACCTGCAGTACTTTCTGCCCAAGCAATGGATGAAACCCAAATCCTGATGATCGATCCTGAAAACAAAGAAGCTTTATTTAAAAAAGTGCCTCAACTTGAACGTTTTTTCCGGATCCTAACCCAGAACAACTTATCGGTTGTGCAGAAAAGATTATTAATGTCCCATTCCGCAAGTGCCAAGGATCGGTATCTCGAGTTGATCAATAGATCCCCGGGGATTGAACAACTTGTTCCACAACATCAAATTGCTTCCTACCTGGGTATTTTACCTGAATCACTTTCCCGTTTGAAAAAACAATTGATCAAGAATGATCAAAAGTCTTGACCTAGGTCAACGATTTTTCCCTGTCTTGCTGTCTAATTTTGCTGAAAGATTTAAAACATATATCATGAACTGGACATTAGACAAATTACATTCAGAAGTAGGATTCAAAGTAAAACACATGATGATCACTAACGTAACTGGAAACTTTGGTGATTTTGACGCGCAAGCGAAAGCAGACGAGAATAATTTTATGGGAGGAAATTTTGAATTTTCTGCCCTTATTGATTCAATCTCTACAGGCGTAGCAGACAGAGATGCGCATTTAAAATCGGATGATTTTTTCAACGCAGAAACGTATCCTACTCTCACTTTTAAAAGCAACGGAGTGACAAAAACAGGCGAAGAGACTTTTACGCTAACTGGCGAAATGACGATAAGAGATATTACTAAAACTGTTGAGCTTTCTGTTGAGCACTCAGGAACAGTAGTAGATCCTTATGGACAATTAAAAGCAGGAATGAGTATTTCTGGTCGCATTAAAAGAAGTGACTTTGGATTGAAATGGAATGCCATTACGGAAGCAGGGAGCATAGTCGTTAGTGACGAGATCAAACTATCAGCGGAATTACAATTTATTAAGAGCTAAAACAAATCTGTTTCCAAAAGAAAAGGCTGGAATTTCCAGCCTTTTTTATTAGTTCATAAATTTCTTGAGATAGAGGAACATGTTTTCTTCCAGTTCGTCATGATATCCCTCAGTGTTCAGGATCTGTTTCACCTCGTTTCTGAATCCTTCCATTTTATCTTTTGTCATTCCAAATCGATCAAAACAAGCAATGATCTTTTGTAAACGCTGATAATCATTGTCTTTTTCAAACTCGCGATGCATCTTTTTGTAGATCTCCGGATCCACTTTGCTAAGGATCAATTCTTTCTCCTCTTCTGTTTCTACAAAATTGGAATTAGCAGCATAAATCATAAGGTATGCTCTAAATTGTTCCTCTGTCCATTCAACATTTACTTCGCTCATTTTTCCTGTTTTATATTTTGAAGATACGAATTATTGGATTATTCGTCTCATTTCCAATCCTATTTTCAGCTATTTCACGTAATCCTGTTTGTGTACGAGCATGTATTGATCATTCTCCATTTTCAAATACCCCTGATCATAACAGAAATAATAGCTTGATCCTTTCTGCGTCGTATAAACATTGGTAAAATAGTGAAAATTGAACCCTTCTTCTGCCAGTCGAATTCCATCAACAGTCACCTTTCCTTTTGGGTTCATTTGTTCGAGTATTCTACGATTCTTACGAAGAATATTATTGATCCTGCGAACGTAATTATTCGCATCCTCGTTCTGACGGTTGTTAAACGTATTTCTACAATAGTCAGAGCAAAACTTCTGATCCTTTCTACCCAAAAGTTTTTGCCCACATTCTTTACATGTTCTGGTTTCCATCAGTGACTGAATTGTGGCTAAACAATGTTAACAATATTTAACAGCATAGTCAAGTGTTCGGGAGCAATCTTTAACAACTTTGTATATTACCGATATTCAGACGTATGGCAGAAGAAATGGAACAACCGGTCAACCCGGCAGAAGCACTTAGAATCCTGAGTGAGAAGATCAAAATGGAAAATGCAATTATTTCAAGACTTCGCGAAGAGGTCGGAAAGGTAATTGTGGGTCAACAATACATGATCGATCGACTTTTGATCGCCTTACTGGCAGATGGGCATGTCCTTTTGGAAGGAGTTCCAGGACTAGCAAAAACGCTAGCAATTAAAACGCTCGCTCAAGCAATCAGTGTTGATTTCAACAGAATACAATTCACTCCTGATCTTTTACCTGCAGACGTTACAGGAACATTGATCTATAATCAGAAATCAGAAGAATTCTCAATTAAAAAGGGCCCCATCTTTGCCAATTTCATTTTGGCCGATGAGATCAACCGTGCCCCTGCAAAGGTGCAATCAGCTCTCTTGGAGGCAATGCAGGAAAGACAAGTGACCATTGGAGATGAAACGTATATTCTGCCAAAACCATTTTTGGTTCTTGCAACTCAAAACCCTATAGAACAAGAAGGGACATACCCTCTGCCTGAAGCGCAAGTTGACCGTTTCATGCTTAAAGTATTTCTTGGATACCCTTCAAAGGATGAAGAAAAACAGATCATTCGAGCAAATGTCAGAAAAGGTGGACTTCCGGAGTGTTTAAAGGTGATGTCTGCAGAGGACATCCTTAGAATAAGACAATTGGTTCGAGAAGTATATCTCGACGAAAAAATAGAACAATACATCGTTGACCTGGTTTATGCAACAAGAACTCCAGAAGCCTATGGACTTGGTTTTCTTCAACCGATGATCAGTTTTGGTTGCTCTCCTCGAGCAAGTATCAATCTGGCACTCGCCGCAAAAGCCTACGCATTCCTTCAAGGTAGAGCTTTCGTTGTTCCTGACGACGTTAAAGCCGTATCACCAGATGTTATGAGGCACCGAATGGGCCTAACCTATGAAGCGGAAGCAGAAAATCTGACGATCACAGACGTTGTAACCAAGATCGTGAATAAGGTAGAAGTTCCTTAAGATGGAAACGAACGAACTACTTAAAAAGATCCGTCACCTGGAAATTAGGGCGAAAGGACTCACCAGACATATTTTTTCCGGTGAATACCATTCTGCCTTTAAAGGAAGAGGTATGGCTTTTAGCGAAGTTCGTGACTATCAATTGGGCGACGAGGTAAGGACCATTGACTGGAACGTTACCGCTAGGTACAATTCACCTTATGTCAAGGTGTTTGAGGAAGAACGTGAATTGACCGTCATGCTTGTGATCGATCTTTCAGGATCGTCTGAATTTGGTTCTGGACAGCGCAGTAAAAAGGACCTTATTCTGGAATTGGCAGCTATTTTAAGCTTTTCAGCTATCACGAACAATGATAAGGTTGGTGCAATTCTAATTTCCGATCGTGTTGAAAAATATATTGCACCTGACAAAGGAAGGCAACACGCCTTAATACTGTTACGCGAGATTATTGAACTAAAACGTAAAGGCGAAGGTACAGATCTGAATGAAGGATTAAAGTTCCTGCGAAACACCCAGAAGAAAAGAACCATCACCTTTATTATTTCTGATTTTGTCGATGATCATAATTATCTGGAAGGATTAAAACTTACCAGAAAATACCATGATGCAATAGCAGTTCGCGTTGAGGATCCGGCAGAAACGGAGCTCCCGGACGCAGGCATCATTCAATTGTTCAATGCAGAGACAGGAGAAACAACCTGGATCAATTCATCATCAAAGGAGGTTCGGGAAAAATTTGAAGCAACTGCAAAAGAACGTAGAGATGCTTTTCAGCATGAACTAAGAAGGTCTGGTATAGACTATGTGGAATTGCATACAGATAAGGATATTATTCCTCCCATGTCGAATTTTTTCAGAAGGAGATCTTGAGAGTACTAGTTGTCATAACTCTTTTCATTCTTACCGGGGAAACATCTTTCGGACAGAAGCTTAGTGCAATTCTTTCCCCAGAGAAAACTGAAGTTGGGGGTCCTGTGAAACTAATTTTGAAGGCGGAACTTGATCCAAATTCTGAATACCAGTATACCCCATTAAAACTAACCATCCCATCCAGAATAAAGGCAGAAAATGGGGAAACGTTCAGTTCGGTCTCTGATCAAGTAGAATTAATCGAAGAGTTTACCGATTCGGTTTTCATTTCGGGTAACAAAAAGATTTGGCAAGGAACCTACCTCATAACAGCATGGGATGAAGGAACTTTTAAACTAGAGTCCATGTCAATAGTCATCGACGACTCTACTTTTACCTTCCCTGAAAAGGTCCTTACGGCAAGTCTGGTTAAAGCCAATCAGAAAATTGATCTGTACGATATCAAAGAACGTTTTGCAGACGTTCCCGAACCGAAATCAAAGTTCAGGATCTTCCTTGAAAATTACTGGTGGGTTATTTTGACTGTCCTAATTGTAGCAATGTTCATCTACTACTTCATTAAACGAAGGAACAGAGAACCTGAAAAACCTATCAAGGTTCCATCCCTCAAGGAGAGAACACTCTTAGCGGTTGATGGACTTGATGCATCCAGATTATGGGAGCAAGGCAAATTGAAAGAACATTACATTGAATTATCGTTTATCCTCAGATCTTACCTTTCTGCCAGATACGATATTAACCTCCTTGAAAACACCACCAAGGCAGCTCAATTGCTGTTACGTGAAAAAGGATTACATGAAGATACTATTCAGACTATCGGTACAGTGTTGAATCAATCTGATCTTGTAAAATTCGCTAAAGAAGCGCCAGACGAAATGGAGATCCTCAAAATTTCCCAGCTGGTGAGACAGATCGTCGCAGAAACAAGTCCATTTGAATTTGAAGATGCTGAATAACTGGAACATACGTTTTTGGGAATACGATTATTCTTCTCCTTGGTGGCTTGTCCTTCTACTGGTTATTCCGGTTTACCTTTATTTCGCCTTTAAAAGCGAGAAAAGATCAAGTGGCGAATATAAATTCACCGGTTTTTCTTCCGATCAGCGATCAATGTCGGTTAGATGGATCATCTGGCTTCGTCAAGCAATTATTCTCGTTAACTCCATGGTTATCGCATTATTCATTTTTGCTTTGACCAAGCCTTATCACTGGAATGATTTCGATAAATCAAATCAGGATTACAAAAACGGAATTGACATTATTCTCGCGATTGACGTTTCCATGTCAATGATGGCCATGGATTTTGAACCCAATCGATTAGAGGCCTCGAAAAAAGTCGCTAAGGAGTTCGTTAACGGGAGAAAAGGGGACAGAATTGGATTAGTCGTTTATGCTGGTGAAGCCTATACAGCTTGTCCGGCCACCCTTGACTATTCGATCTTGAAAAAACAGATCGATCAGATCAACGGTGAAAATATTGAAGCGGGAACTGCCATTGGTACAGGTTTGGGTACGGCGGTAACAAGATTAAGAAACGATAGTCTTCCTTCAAAAGTGATCATTCTTTTGACAGATGGTAGCAATAACTCGGGGGAGATCGATCCAATTACCGCAGCTGAACTCGCCAAAGCGAAAAATGTCAGGGTTTATACGATTGGAGTTGGAAGTAACGGTCTTGCCCCTACTCCGGTGATCACTCCTTTTGGAATTCGCTACGAAAACATGGAGGTAGAGATCGATGAGATGACCCTTAACAGGATAGCAAAAATAACCGGAGGGCAATATTTCAGAGCTACCGATGAAAAAAGTTTACAGTCCATTTATAAAGAGATCGATAAGCTGGAAAAAAGAAGAATGATCGACAAGCGATATAAATCTGAACCTCCGGCTAACCCAACAGCATTTTTAAACTGGGCTTTCTTGTTGCTACTTATTTCATGGAGCACGTCACGAATTATTTTCAAGTGGAATGACTAAGAAAGAAAGTACATATCGCCTTTCCTGGATCGCCATTGCAGCACTTGCTTGGGAGATATTCTTCTGGATCCTTATCGCCGGATTACTTTTCTTGCTTGGCTATCTCGACAATGGCTCACTTACCCGACTTGATTTCTTTACACCAGAGGCATTTTGGTTGTATCTACTCATGCTTCCATTAACAGGAGTTTATTTCTGGAATTTAATCCGAGTAAATAAACTTTCAGAGTCCTTTGGGTCAGGAATCAGAAAAATGATCCTTCGACCGGTCGATAATTTGTCGACTTTTTTACGATTTTTCTTTTTCAGAAACACCTTTGCATTTCTGATTCTATCACTTGCTCAACCTGTCTTCGGAACAAAAAAAGTAAGTGGGACGATCGAGAGCCTTGAGTTGGTTATTTGTCTGGATGTTTCTGCCTCAATGGATGTAAAAGATATTTCCGATGATCTTACGAGATTGGATGTTTCCAAAAGAGCCATTGTTCAGTTGATCAACAATTTACATGGTGAGAAGATTGGAATTTGCGTTTTCGCCGGAGGAGCGTACGTTCAATTGCCTATTACTTCAGATTATAGTGCAGCTAAACTTTTTGTGAATGACATCACTACATCCATCATGTCTAACCAAGGAACAAACATCAATGCGGCCTTGTCTACTGCGAATGATATGTTTACTGATCAAAAATGTTCCAAGGGTATCATCATCGTGACTGACGGCGAAAACCATGAAGAAAAACCATCATCGATCTTTGAGATCTTAAAGAAAAAGAACATCACTGTAAATGTGTTGGGAATCGGATCAAAATCAGGTGGACCTGTTCCGATCAATCCAGACAGACCTGAGCTGGGTTACAAAAAGACACCGTTAGGCTCAACTGTCGTTTCCAAAGTGAATCGTGAATTCATTCAATCCATCGCCTCCAAAGGAAAAGGAATGGCCATACTCAGTGATGATGAATTTCCGGATCTGTCGCCACTCTTAACAGAAATTAACCAAATGAAGCGAACAAAACTACGAGATTTGCAGTTCGACATGAAAGAGAATCGTTACCGCATTCCACTTTTCGCAGCTTTGGTATGCTGGTTGGTGTTTTTATTCATGGATAAAAAGCTATTTATTAAAAGGTCATGAAGTTTTTGATGTTCTTCTTCTTCATCGTGGTTTCCGGAATGATCTATTCTCAGGAATGGAGAGATTCTTTGGAAACAGCAAGAACATTGTACAAAAAGAAAGACTACGGGAAAGCATTAAAATATTACGAAAGCGCGCAGAAGAAGGCTCCAGAAGGTGTAGATCTTTCAGATGAAATTGGGCAGTCAGCGTACAAAGCAAGACAATTCGAACTTTCAGAAAAGATCTACCAGCAAAACACTTCAAACAAAAGAAGTGAAAAGCAGAAAAGCGAAAACTACCATAATCTGGGAAATTCTAAAATGCAGAAAGAGGATTATCAAGGAGCAATCGATGCATACAAAAGCGCTTTAAAGAACAATCCTGATGATGAAGAAACACGATACAATCTTTCTCAGGCGATCAGAAGGCTGAAAGCAAAAAAGGAGAAAGAAGAAAAGAACAATCAGGATCAGGATCAAAATCAGGATCAACAAAACCAAGACAACAAGAATCAGAACGGTAAGGATCAGAATCAAGGCAAAGGGAATCAAAACAAGGGAAACCAAAATCCGAAAGACGGGAATCAGAATCAAAGTCAGAACGGACAAAATGGTAAAGGAAATAAAGATCCCAAAACCGGTAAGGGTACCAATAAAAACAACAACGATCCCAACGGAAATCCGAATGACAAAATGAATAATGGGTCCAAAATTCCAAACAAGTCTGTGGAAAGGATGTTAGATCAGCTGATGAAAGCTGAAGCCTCAACGAAGAGACGGATAGGTGGTAATAAAGGGGATGTAGGAACCAATAAATCAGGAAAAGACTGGTAATGTTTAAAGTAATTTTCCATATCGTCTCAATATTGCTCTTAAGCAATCAGGTTCTGGCCCAAAAGCCAGTTGTTTACCTGGAAGTAGAACCTCATGAGGCAGAAGTTGGAGAAATACTGACCATCACTGTGAAATCAAATGTTCAGGGTGACTTGGATATTGACTTACCTCCAGGATTTGTGCATGGGTACAATGTCATGAACGGTATGGAACAGGAAATGGACTATTCCACCGGTAAGGTCATTACTTTCTATTACATGTCTCAGACTGGTGCTATGACCAAAGAAGGTACTTATTTGTTTGGTCCAGCTTATATTAAAAAGGGAAACAAAGTTTATCGCTCGAACACCGTTAATGTTTCAATTAAAAAGGTAAAAACTGAGGAGAGCTCCAATGGCGAGATCACGAGCAGACAGCTCAGACAACCCGCTTTTGGGGTTATTCAAAAATCAAGGCATACGATCTATGAAGGTGAACCATTGGTTGTATATGCGAAGGTATATTCGAAATTCAGTCCGAATCATCTTGAAAATTACGAGCCTTATGTAATTAATGGGGTCATCGATCAACACGACATCACCCCATCAACCCGAATTATGGTTGATGAAGAAAAGGTAAAAGGGAATACTCTGTACTCCTTCACTTATGACAAAAAGGTCATCTTCCCTTCCGGAACTGGTAAGCTTGAAATTGAGCCTTTTAAACTGCTGTTGAGAAGAGGATACGAAAGTTATCCAGTTACTTCAACCTCTTCCTTCATCACCGTAAAGGCTTTGCCAAATCCTCCAAAAGACTTTGCCGGAGGTGTAGGAAGCTTCACGATCGATCGAGAAATATCAGAAAAGAAGCTCACACAAGGCGATGTATTCACCATGACCATCACCATTCAGGGATATGGGAATCTTCACAACCTCATGGAACCGAAACTTGAATTGCCAAAGGGTTTCACTGCATACGGAGATCCCATCGTTACTGAAGAATTTCAATTCGGACCCAAAGGTTCAGAAGGTAAGATCACCTATGCGTTCAACATAAAAGTGTCAAAGTCCGGAAATTTGACTCTTCCTGGAACAACATTCAGCTATTTTGATCCAATAAAAGAAAAGTACATCACGATAACTTCCCGTAGTCATGCGCTAACGATTGAAAAAAACAGTAACTACCAACCTTCAATTGACAGCGATGATACGAATTCAGAATCGGTTCAGGAAACCATAACGTTCCATTTGAGATCTGAACAAAAGAACTTTGCAAAAACACATTTGATCTCTTCTCCACTTTATTGGGGTGGATTGTTCTCCCCTATTCTGATGATTCTTTTCTATGGCTTTTTCGTGAAAAAACAAGACCAGCTAGCGGACAACCGCCTATTAACTCAGAAGAAAAAAGACCAGGATCGAATGATTCAGGACGAAATAGAGAAAGCCAGAAGTTTGGTGAAATTGAATCGCTCTCAGGAAGCATCCGGTGTTATTGAAAAATTAATTTTGACAGTCAGTGCTGAGAAACTGGAGTCTGAAAAGAATAATACGGTATGTACTTGGTCAGAGATCAAATCCAAATTATGTGAAAAAAGAGATGCTGAAACCATCCAGCAATTGGATGAATTAATGACTGATTTCCAGCAGGCCAGATATGGCTTTGGAACTCCAATTGACGAAACCAGGATCGAAAAGATCTCACAACTTTTGAGAAAACTGGCATGATTAAAATCGTAGGACTGATATTCGCTTTGCTGGTTGTTTTACCAATCCATGCCTCTGATTTCAATCATGGTTTGGAACAGGCAAACAAAGGCGATTTCAAAGGTGCGGTTACTTCATTTGAACATGCAGTTTCTGTCTCTCCGGAAAATCAGGATGCTTTATTCAACCTTGCCTATTCGTATCACATGAATAATGAAAATGGCAAAGCGATCTGGGCAATTAAACGACTACTAAAGATAAATCCGAAGGATAAGGAAGCCGTACAATTGTTGACTGTAGCTGGAGAAAAATTGAATATCTCTTCCGACGAACTTCAATTGCCCACTGGTTTCAGTGCATTTCTTTTAAGTATAGGCACCAATACCCTGGCCATATTGAGTCTTTTACTGGTTTTGGCAGGATCGTTCACTGTTTTCATTGGGTTACGAAACAAGATTAAAAGAACCTTTTTTGTAAGCGCTGGAAGCCTGATCATACTGATCGCAATGGTCTTTTCAGGATTTGCTTTCTACAGTTCAAAAATCACCCACAGTAAGGATTCAGCGGTTGTAATTCATCCAAAAACCTTTGTCTACCTGAATAATATGGGAGAAAAGACAAAAGAGATCATCCCTGAAGGTCAGATCGTTGAAATAATTGAGTCTGATGATCAGTACACCCGGGTCAACTGGAATGATGTGTCTGGACTTTACGTCAAGAATGATCAAATCGGAAAGATCTGATTTCAGTAAAATATTGGGTACCTTTGCATCGTGTCAGAAAAACTCATCGAAATTCGTAATCTTAATCTGGAAGAATTAACTGCTTCCATGACCCTGATCAATGAAAAGTCATTCAGGGCCAAACAGATCTATGAATGGTTATGGAGGAAAAATGCAGGAAGTTTTGATGAAATGACCAACCTCTCGGTTTCATTGAGAGAAAAACTTAAAACGCATTATCGTATAGATAAGATCACTTTGGAGGATCAACAGATCAGCTCGGACAAAACGATCAAATGCGCATTTTCAGTTGAACAGGGTAAAGTGGTCGAAGGGGTCTTGATCCCAACCTCATCAAGAATGACTGCTTGTATTTCATCTCAGGTTGGATGCAGTCTTGCTTGTACGTTTTGCGCTACAGGACGATTGAAGTTATTGCGTAACCTGACTGCAGGTGAGATCTACGATCAAGTTGTTTACCTGAAGAACGAGGCTGAATCCAGATACAGCATCCCACTTTCCAACATTGTCTATATGGGAATGGGAGAACCCTTGCTGAATTACAAAAATGTGCTTCGTTCGATCGATTTCTTAACCTCCGAGGATGGACTGGGGATGTCGCCAAAAAGAATCACTGTTTCGACAGCAGGAATTGCGAAAATGATCCGAAAGTTGGGAGATGACGAAGTTAAATTCAACCTCGCCCTTTCATTGCATGCTGCGAATGATCAAAAAAGAAATAAGATCATGGAGATCAATGAATCGAACAATCTTGAAGAATTGTCTGATGCACTGAAGTATTTTCATGAAAAAACAGGTTCTCGGGTAACTTTTGAATACATCATATTCAAAGATTTCAACGATACAATTGATGACGCCAGAGAACTTGCCAGATTTGCAAGATGCGTTCCGTGCAAGATCAATATCATAGAATACAATCCTATCGATGGAGGTGAATTCTCCCAAGCTGATCCTAAGAAGGTAAATGATTTTGCATCCTTCCTTGAAAGCAAGAATTTAATTGTAAATGTTCGTCGTAGCCGAGGAAAGGATATTGATGCCGCATGCGGTCAATTGGCCAATAAAAACAAGCTGATTACCAACGAAGAACGCATTTTGAAGAACTGATCGTTCACTCTTTTAATAATGTCCCTCAATAGTTGATAATATTCACGAATTTTATTATCCTGTTCAGTTCCATTAGTATATCTTTGTTACATGCTCTCTGTTGAGGAAATAATGTCTCCTATTGAGGCGGAAATGGCCGAATTCGAGGTCCGTTTCCGACAAAGCATGAAATCCAAAGTTCCGCTTCTCGATAAGATCACTCATTACATCATTCGTCGCAAAGGAAAACAGATGCGGCCTATGTTTATTTTCCTTACAGCGAAAATGCTTGGCAAGGTCACTGATCAAACCTATGACGCGGCATCTCTTGTAGAACTTTTGCATACTGCAACACTTGTACACGATGACGTTGTAGATGACGCTAACGAGAGAAGAGGCTTCTTTTCAGTAAATGCCCTTTGGAAAAATAAAGTGGCTGTTCTGGTTGGAGATTACATGCTATCCAGAGTGCTCTTACTTTCGATCGAAAAACAGAACCTTCGTTTACTTGAGATCATCGCTCGTTCCGTAAGGGAGATGAGTGAAGGAGAATTACTTCAAATAGAAAAAGCAAGGAGACTTGACATCACAGAGGAAGTGTACTTCGAGGTGATCCGTCAGAAAACGGCTTCCTTGATTGCTACATGTTGTGAGTCGGCAGCCGTTAGCTGTGACAGAGAAGATGTCTCCGATAAAATGAGACAATTTGGAGAGTTGGTTGGACTAGCATTTCAGATCAAGGACGATATCTTCGACTATGGTAGTCCGGGCAACATTGGTAAACCGACAGGTCTGGATATTCGTGAGCGCAAAATGACACTCCCTCTGATCTACGTGCTCAATACGGTAGATTCAAGTGTTAAAAACGAATTGATCAACATTGTGAAAAACCACAATGAGAACCCCAAAAAGGTACAACACGCCATTCAACTTGTCATCCAACATGGAGGTATTGAATATGCACACGCTAAAATGCTTGAGCTAAAATCACAAGCATTGGAGCTCATTGAAAGTATACCAGATTCCGAAGCAAAAAGATCTTTGATTGGATTAGTAGAATACACTGTTAACAGAGAAAAATAAGCATCATGAAATACTTGCTCATCTTATTTGTCGCATTCGCTTTCATCTCATGTTCTGAAGAGGAAGAAAAGAAAAAAACAGATGACCCTGAGGTTGTTGAAGATCTGGTGGAGATCAAAGATGGCATCTATACAGAATGGTACCCTGGAAAAAAACAGATCAAATACCGTGGCGAACAGGATGATCAAAGTCGTCGACAAGGGAAATGGGTCTTCTATGCAGAAAATGGAAGCGAGCTTTCTATTACGTTCTATGAGCATGGCTTAAAGGAGGGATTCAGTATTGTAAAGTATCCGAACGGAGCCATTCACTACAGAGGAGAATATAAAAATGATCAGATGGTTGGACTTTGGACAACCTTCAATGAAAAAGGTGAAGTAGAAACTGAAAAAGATTACGGCTACCCGAAAGAATAGTTCATGTCAAAAATTCCAGCACATATTATTGATGAGATCATGCAAACTGCCCGAATTGAAGAGGTCATCGGGGAGTATGTCAATCTCAAAAGAGCTGGATCAAACCTGAAAGGATTAAGTCCGTTTACGGACGAAAAAACACCATCTTTTGTGGTATCTCCAGGAAAACAGATCTTCAAATGTTTTTCATCGAGTAAAGGAGGATCTGTTGTTACTTTTCTCATGGAAAAGGAACATTTCTCCTATCCAGAGGCCCTTCGATGGCTGGCAGACAAGTATGGTATTCCTATTCCGGAAGACAAACCTGCCACAGCAGAAGAATTAGCTGCGATCTCTGAGCGCGAAAGTTTGCACATCATTAATGAATTTGCAAAAGACCATTTCATGAAGAACCTTCATGAAAGTGAAGAGGGTAATGCAGTCGGGATGTCGTATTTCGAAGAAAGAGGGTTTCGACCGGAGATCATTAAACAATTTCAACTTGGCTACTGCCTCAATACCGGGGACGATTTTACTAAAAATGCTCTTGAGAAGGGGTATAAGTTAGAATACCTGGAAAAGGTAGGTCTTGTAAAAACGAAGGAAGACAGACATTTTGACTTCTTCCGCGGAAGAGTAATGTTCCCGATCCATAGCGTTACAGGTCGTGTACTTGGTTTTGGAGGAAGAACATTATTCACTGATAAAAAGGTAGCGAAATACTTCAACTCGCCCGAAAGTATCATCTACAACAAAAGTGAGATCTTGTATGGTCTTTACTATTCCAAAGGTGATATCATCAAATACGACAATTGTTTTTTATGTGAAGGTTATACTGATGTGATCAGTATGTTTCAAGCCGGAATAAAAAATGTTGTTTCATCATCTGGTACTTCCCTGACAAAAGATCAGATCAAACTGATCAGACGTTATACGCAAAACATTACTATCCTTTTCGATGGTGATGCCGCAGGAATCAAAGCTTCCTTCAGAGGAATTGACCTGATCCTGGAAGAAGGGATGAATGTTAAGGTTGTTCTGTTCCCTGAAGGAGAAGACCCGGATTCTTACTCCAAGCGGGTAAGCTCAGCTGAACTTGAAAATTATATCGAGCAGCATACACAGGATTTCATTTCATTCAAAGCAGATATCCTGCTAAAAGATGGTGAAGAAGATCCTTTGAAAAGAGCTGAATTGATCCGAGAGATCGTTCACTCGGTTTCATTGATCCCTGATCAGATCACTCGTACAGTATATCTTCAAAAGATCGCAAGCTCCTTCAACATCAGCGAGCAAATCTTAAATAATGAGCTGACAAAGCTACGTAAGAACACTCTTTCCAGACAGCTCAATGAACCGGAGATCCGTGATATTCCTATTGAACCAATTCCTGTTGTTGAGCAACCTACAACGAGCGCAGCTCCTTCCTATTCTCCAAGTGAATTTGGGTTGATCCGAATATTGATGAAATATGGTGATCGAGAAATCGTTCCGGATAAAAATCAGGAAGATTATAAACTAAGTGTTTCTGAAATGATCTGTCAGGAATTATTGAATGATGATCTTGGCTTTGTCCATCCCCTCTACAATAAGATCTTTGCTCTTGTTCTTGAAGGACTTGAAAACAAAACGCTATACAATTCTTCTTTTTACCTTAGAAATGAGGATCAGGATATTGTTCGTTTGATCTCTGATATTGAGAGCAGCGACCAGGAGGTGAGTCATAAATGGCTTAATGATTTCAATATCCTCATCAGAAGTGAAGAAGATCGATTAGAAACATGTGTCCTACACTCCATCTATTCGTTTAAAGCTTCAAAAATCGAAGAGCGGATTGAGGATATCAGAAAGATCCTTTCATCAGGCGAGATCGATCATGAACAATTAAATGACCTGCTTTCTCAGCAAATTTTGTATGAAAGAGCAAAGATCAGTATTGCAGAAAAACTTGGTAGAATCATTTTGAAATAAGACATGTTAAGCTATACACTCTTCAAAATTGGTCCTTACGACGTATGCCTCTGGAATTTGATCATTTGGTCTCTGATCGTGATCTTCTCCATGGCATTGAGAAGAATCATTACCAGAACGCTGAAAAAAACACTTCAGAAGTCCAATATTAGGATCGAAGGGCGCAAGATCACCTGGTTAAAGCTAGTAAGTCAGAGTATTTACGTTCTTGCCGTTTATATTGCTATTCTTAGCTTCAGAATAAACAATGAAGAGGTCACCTTTGAGGAGTTTCTGAATTACAATCTCATTGAGTCAAAGAAATTCACACTGAGTTTTTACCATATCATGGTATTGATTCTGATCTTTTTCCTGGCCAGGGTAGCTCTGAACATCGTTAATCTCTACCTCTCCAAGAAATTCAGGAAATCGAATGAATACAATGCCGGTACTGAATATGTCTATCAACAGATCGCCAAATATGTCGTTTACATTTTTGCCATCTTCTCGAGTCTTAGAGCACTTGACATAGACATTACACTCTTGATCACCTCCTCTGTCGGTATCTTTGTTGGTCTAGGTCTAGGACTTCAGGACGTTTTCAAGGATATGTTTGCCGGGGTAGTATTGTTACTGGAAGGCAATATTAAAGTGGGAGATGTCATCGAGATCTCCAATGGAGGCAAGTCTGATGCCATGGTGGCAAAGATCCTCAAAGTAAATGTTCGAACTACGCATATTGAAACCAGAGAAGGAAATGTTCTGATCATCCCGAACACAAAACTCACACAGGAATTCGTAGAAAACTGGAGTCACGGTTCGCCCCTGTCAAGATTTAAACTTCCTGTAACGGTTGCATATGGATCGAATACTGAATTGGTCTCTCGTCTTTTAAAACAAGCCGCAATGGGTCACCCTAAAGTAAAGAAGAATGAACCTGTAGATGTTCGTCTTAAGAATTTTGGAGACAACGGCCTTGAAATGGAGTTGATCTTCTGGGCAGATCAAAGTTGGGATGTTCAGAATTACATGTCAGAAATCAGATTTGAGATCGATCGACTATTCAGAGAATATCAAATATCTATTCCTTACCCACAAAGAGATCTACACATTCGCCAGGGATATACTGGGAATATAGGAGAACAGTCGAATCCTTTTAAGGATCAGTAAGAGCTTGTAGCGCCTCCTATGTTTTCAATGGGGTGCCATGTAGTCTTTACCTCTTGCAAGTCAGCGATCAAGTATAGATCTTGTGATTCATCTGAGATCCATTTCTTATTGTAAGTCTTCACTCGCTTCACGTTTTGCACAGCCAGCTCTTTGATCTTTTTAATTTCATCCGCATTCGAACCTGAATAAACAGTGGCATTCACGTCCATATGGTTCCCCATAGGTTCAATTAATTCAGCTTTCTTCCCTGTGACGATATTGACAACTCCTGCAGGAAGGTCTGACGTGTTCAACACTTCGGCGAACGTAATTGAACACAATGGTAACGTTTCGGAAGCAAGAACAACACATGTATTACCTCCTGCAATCGCAGGGAGAATTAATGAGACCATACCTATTAGCGAAGAGTTTTCATCGGCAATGATCGACACAACACCTGTCGGTTCGACCACTGAAAAGTTAAAATGAGCGCTCGAAACGGGATTTACAGATGACAATAATTGCTGGTATTTATCACACCAACCGGCATAATAGACGGTTCTGTCGATCGCAAGATCAATTTCTTTTTCCGCATTGACCTTTGAAGCACCCTGGATCATTAATTCATTGATGAATTGATCTCTCCTACCTTCAAGCATTTCAGCTATGCGATAGAGGATCTGAGACCTGTTGAAAGCAGATCTTTCTGCCCAACCACCAAACGCTTTTCTGGCAGCGGAAACAGCATTTCTAACATCTTTTTTCGAAGACAAACAAATATTACCTATGACTTTACCTTTGCCATCCTGGATCTGATAATACCTTCCCGATTCTGTTCGAGGAAACTGTCCTCCAATGTATATTTTGTATGTTTTAAGTACCTCCAATCTGCTCATTTTAGCTCAATTTAACGTATGCTTCCAAACCATGTAATCCACCTTCTCTTCCGAAACCACTTTCTTTATATCCTCCAAAAGGGGAAGTTGGGTCAAACTTATTATAGGTATTCGCCCATACAACTCCAGCTCTCAGTTTAGTTGTAAGATTAAAAATCCTGGAGCCTTTATCCGTCCAAACGCCGGCCGCCAAACCAAAAGGAGTATTGTTTGCTTTTTGAATCACCTCATCAACCGTTCTGAATGTTTGGATGGTAAGTACCGGACCAAAGATCTCTTCCTGAACAATCACACTAGATTGAGCCACGTTCGTAAAAAGGGTTGGTGGGCAAAAATATCCCTTCGTTGGAATCGAGCATGGAGACTGATACATTTCTGCTCCTTCCTCTTGTCCGATCTTAATATACTTCTTGATCGTTTGCAGCTGTTCTTTCGAGTTGATCGCACCAATATCAGTGTTCTTATCTAATGGATTCCCGACATAAAGGCTATCTAAACGCTGCTTTAACTTATTAATAACGACTTCCGCCACCGACTCTTGAACAAATAGTCGTGAACCCGCGCAACAAACATGTCCTTGATTAAAGAAGATCCCATTTACAATTCCCTCCACAGCTTGATCGATAGGAGCATCTTCAAGAATTATGTTAGCAGACTTTCCACCAAGTTCCAGCGTTGCCTTCTTATCGGTACCAGAAATTGCTTTCTGAATGATCTTTCCTACATCCGTAGATCCGGTGAACGCTACCTTGTCCACGTCAGGATGATTCACAATCGCTGCACCAGTATCACCAAAACCGGTGACAATATTAACCACACCGGCAGGCAAACCAGATTCTTCAATGATCTCAGCAAGTTTTAACGCTGTCAATGATGTCGATTCGGCTGGCTTTAAAACAACTGTATTTCCCGCTGCTAATGCCGGAGCAATCTTCCATGCTGCCATGAGCAATGGAAAATTCCATGGAATTATTTGACCTGCAACTCCCAGGGATTCAACTTTCCTGTTTGGAAAAGCATAATCCAATTTATCAGCCCACCCAGCATAATAAAAGAAATGATTACATGCGAGTGGGATATCAATGTCTCGTGATTCTCTAATTGGTTTTCCTCCATCTAGAGTTTCAATGACTGCAAGCTCTCTGGCTTTCTCTTGCATCATTCGAGCTATTCGGTAAATGTATTTACCTCTTTCCTTTCCGCTCATTTTCCCCCAAGCACCATTATAGGCTTTACGGGCTGCTTTTACTGCTTTGTCAACATCTGCTTGATTTGCATGAGCTACTGACGAGATCTTTTCTTCATTGGAAGGATTTATGCTGTCAAAGTATTTCCCACTTGAAGGTTTAACCCATTTCCCATCAATAAACAAATCATATTTGTCTTTTAAGGCAATATGCGAAGTGCCTTCAGGAGAAGGTGAAAAATCCCAACCACTCAATTTTTTATCAGTTTTCTTTGCCATTCTTTAATCTATCGAGAAATAATCTGAAGACTGGTAAACACCCGTCTCCATCTTAATGATCTGCATTAATACATCGTTTGCTAAGCTACTCGCGCCGAATCTGAACCATTCGTTTGATAGCCAAGCGTCACCTAAAGTTTCTTTCACCATAACCAGGTAATGAAGAGCAGCTTTTGCAGTTGAAATTCCTCCAGCCGGTTTCATACCTATCATAACACCGGTTCTGTCAAAATGGTCTTTAATCGCCATCAACATGGTGTATGTCACTTGCATCGTAGCTGCCGGCTGAACTTTTCCAGTAGATGTTTTAATGAAATCCGCACCCGCGTGTATCGCTATGTCACTGGCCTTACGGACATTATCCAATGTAACCAGTTCACCTGTTTCCAAAATCACTTTAAGCCTTGCTTTACCACATGCCTCTTTTATTGCGGCAATCTCATCAAATACAAACTGGTATTCTCCAGAAAGGAATTTTCCCCTTGATATCACCATGTCGATTTCATCTGCTCCACAGTCAACGGCAAATCTAGTGTCATCTAGCTTCACACTCATTGGAGCTTGACCACTCGGAAAAGCAGTTGAAACAGAAGCAATTTTAACATCCGATCCTTTCACTGCTTCCTTTGCAACACTTACCATTGATGGATAAACGCAAACGGCAGCAGTAGTAGGCAATCCGGGATGAGCATCATGAAGATGCATCGCTTTATAACACATCTGCTTCACCTTTCCAGGCGTATCTTTTCCCTCCAGGGTAGTCAAGTCGATCATATTCAACACCATCTTCAAGCCCTGGATCTTTGATTCATTTTTTATACTTCTGGTCTGAATTCTCGCGACTCTTTCCTCAACTCCGACTTTATCGACAGAAGGACTTTCGTGTCTTAAAGGATCAAAGTCAGAACTAAAAGGTTTTAGTTTACTCATTGGCATTTTCAATAGAATCAAAGATAAAAATACATAACTGAAACTCAATAAAAAAGCGGCCATAAGCCGCTTAATTATCTAATCTAGTTTGATTTATAGTTGCCCATCAGAATGATAGACGCCGTTCTTAAATACTTTCACTTTCAAAAGGATTCCGTCACGATCGTACTCGTATACTTTTCCGTCCCAAAGCACCCCGTTCTTAAAGATACCATCTTGATAGATCTCTTCATTCTTGTTGTAGATCTTATTGTATCCATTCTGTTGGAACTTTACACCTTTCGTATTTGGAGAGTTCACTTTTGGAGCTGTCTCCTTAGAAATACCTGGATCGTTTACTTTTACAGCAGGACTAACCATTTCGCGTTGCTCACTTTTCACAATAGCACCGTCTTCACCGTAATAGATCACTTCCTTAATATCACCATTTTCGTAATATCTGGTTGCTTTTCCGGTTGGCTTTCCATCATTGGCTTCGTACTCAAACTCAACCTGTCCATTCGGATACCAATAAGTTACTTTGCCGTCTTCTTTACCAGAAGTATTGTAAACAGCCTGATATTCCAACTTTCCATTTTCATGAAAACGCTGTAAAGAATCACGATAAAGATTTCTCTCGAAATTTCCTTTTTCTTTCACCTTACCATTTGGATAGATCTTAACGTAAGCTCCTTCAGGACGATTATTGTGATATTCACCCTTTAACTTTGGAGTAACGCCATCGGTATGGTAGATGACCCACGTACCTTCTTTTCGATCGTCCAAATAAGGACCTTCTTCAATCTTGCCATCTGCCGGATAACCTTTTTCCGGACGATCCTTCCCAAAATATATCCAACGACCTTGCTTGCGCCCTTGATTATCCTTCTGGTTGATTTTGTCGTCCTGGCTATTCTCAGCAAAAGATTGCTGTGGTGACAATAATGCCCCCGCAACGATCACGCTTAGAAATAATTTGCCGACTAACATAGTTTAGTAGATTTTAGCAGTACGTTAATGCAATATACAACTTTCAACATATAATAGTGAATAGAATGAATATTTTTCGCTCAAAAGTTAATTTACAACGATAAAGCTTGAATATTCATCCTCGAAAATTATGCCATCAAATTGACATTTACATTTTCGAGCATTATTTTGACCATCTCTTTTACTCCATATTTCTCTTGCCATCCCCAATCTTCCCTTGCTCTTGAATCATCGATAGAATTTGGCCAACTATCCGCAATCTGCTGTCTGAAATCCGGTGAATAAGAAATAGTAAATCCGGGTTGAAGAGTTTCGATCTCTTTTGCAAGCTGTGCCGGAGTAAAACTACAACCTGACAAGTTATACGAGGAGCGGATCTTAACTTTTTGAGACGGTGCCTCCATCAACTCGATCGTTGCTCGAATGGCATCTTCCATATACATCATAGGCAATTCAGTATCGGCACTAAGGAAACAATTGAAACTGTTTTCAGCTTTTGCTTTATAAAAAATGTCTACAGCATAATCTGTTGTCCCTCCACCCGGAAGGCTTGTATAAGAAATCAAACCAGGGTATCTTATACTTCGAACGTCGACGCCAAACTTATTGAAATAATATTCGCACCATCTTTCACCTGCCTGTTTCGAAATACCGTAAACCGTTGTCGGCTCCATAACAGTATATTGAGGAGTATTGTCTCTTGGAGTAGTTGGACCAAAAACGGCAATCGAGCTTGGCCAGAAAATTTTAGTGATATGTCCTTCCTTTGCAAGATCAAGGATGGTGAATAATCCCTCCATATTCAGTTTCCACGCGAAATCCGGATTTTTTTCTGCAGTTGCAGATAACAGCGCTGCTAATAAATAAACTTCCTTGATCTGGTGATCAATAATGTATTCCCGAACCATCTCACGATTCAGAATATCCATTTTCACATAGATCCCATCTTTCAGAATATCTGGACATTCTTCCTTGAGATCGGCAGCAATAACGTTATCTACACCTTTTCTTTTGCGAAGTTCCAGCGTTAATTCTGTCCCTATTTGACCGCAAGCTCCTATGATAATTGTTTTGGACATATTTCAAGTATGGCAATGGGACAAAGGTAAACTTTGAGGTGACTAATTTCACTGAGTCATCAAAAAAAATATCTCCAAAACAAAAAACTGATAATTATCATATTTCCTCTGAAACAATGATCTTTTCTTTGTTCTAACTTCGCAGATATGTGGTTTGAATTGACACTCTTATTGAAATTCATGCAAAAACGAAATCCGGAATGATTTCGCATTGGTCAATCCGTCAAACTGAAAAAATTACTTTTTAAATAAAATAAATATGCCTTTTTATCATAAACTGGGAAAGATCCCTCATAAGCGACACACCGTTTATCGTCAACCTGATGGTAGCCTTTATCATGAGCAATTGTTTGGAACGGTAGGCTTTGATGGAATGTCTTGTTTGATGTATCATGTTTCCCCTCCAACTGTAGTAAAAGAAATCTTAGGACAGAAAAACATTGCTCCTGAAGTTGGTGCCGAAAGAAATATGATCATGAGGAGCTTCATGGGTTACAAAGTTGATCCGGTAGATGATTATCTGGACAGCCGTAACGTAATGTTGATGAACTCAGATTGTTACATTGAACTGGCGGCACCTAAAAAATCAATGTCGTCTTACTTTTACAAAAATGCTGATGCAGACGAGATCATCTTTATTCATAAAGGTGAAGGTAAATTAAAAACTCAGCTTGGAAACATCGACTTTAGCTATGGTGATTACCTGGTAATCCCTCGAGGAATGATCTATCAGTTGCATTTCAATGGAGAAGACAACAGATTGTTCATCGTGCAATCATTTAGTCCGGTCTACACTCCAAAAAGATATCGCAACTGGTTTGGACAATTGTTAGAACATTCACCATACTGCGAAAGAGATATTCGTCCTCCGCATGAGTTAGAGACCCATACTGAAAAGGGTGACTATTTACTTCGAATTAAGAAACAGGATATCTTATACGATTATGTATATGAAAACCATCCATTCGACGTAGTGGGATGGGATGGGTTCAACTATCCATATGCTTTCTCAATTCATGATTTCGAACCAATCACAGGAAGGGTGCATCTTCCACCTCCGATCCATCAGACATTTGAAACTGCTGGATTTGTAGTTTGCTCATTTGTTCCTCGTTTATACGACTATCATCCAAATGCAATTCCAGCACCATACAACCACAGTAACATTGATTCTGATGAGGTGCTTTATTATGTAGATGGTGATTTTATGAGTCGTAATAACATTGAAAAAGGACAGATCACATTGCACCCTGCGGGTATCCCTCATGGACCACATCCTGGCGCATACGAAAGAAGTATTGGTCAAAAGGAGACGCTAGAATTAGCCGTAATGGTGGATACATTTAAGCCTTTAAAATTAACAAAGAAGGCCATTGAATTAGAATTAGCGGACTATCATAAAAGTTGGATAGGCGCGTAAAATTGATTAACTTC